>NZ_CAJSYK010000001.1:0-314787 GCF_910574135.1 Anaerostipes faecis
TGCCGGAGGACGCTGCCATGATAATGCCCGTTGCGAGAGCATGTGGGCCAGAATGAAGACAGAACTTCTCTACGACCGCTATGAAACAAAGCAGATGACTGTAGAGGAATTAAAGGTACTCATTTGGAGATACTTCCTCAGCTACTGGAATAACCGGAGGATATGCTCTGCCAATGGTGGGCTTCCACCTATGATAAAACGCAGGCAGTATTATGAGGATTTGGAACTGGCCGCATAGTCAGTGATATGCTTGAGAAAAATGTGTCAACTAATATTGACAATATCAGAGATTATTCAAATATCACCATCCTCTCGTGAAAAAGCAAAAAGCTTTTTAAATTCTATCTTTGATTATGCCATTCAGCATTTCTATGCAAAACAGAATATAGCCCGCAAATTTTCTATACAACAGCTAAAAAAAGAGATGCCTTATGACATCTCTTTTTTGTAGACGACTGCAAAAAAGCAAAAATTAAAAACTATGAAACGTTTTGAATTTATAAGGAACGATTCTGTATATATAAATTTTTATTTTGATACTTTTCTTGAAATTCATGCATTGTTTCAATAAGTTCTTTATCACTAATGCCTAAAAAATTAATAAAGATTCTTACTGTCTTTTGTTTTTGTTTTTTCTTTGCCTTACGTTCAGCTATAGCATATTTTCTTGTAGACTCATATTTTTCATTTTTCGTTATAAATTCTATGACTAAAAATCTGGAATTATTTTGTAAATCTATATGAAAATTCCTGATTTCATTCCAGCCAATCATTCCTTTAAATCCGCTATTAGTTGAATAGCTATAGAAGCCATCTGAATTTAATACAAACCATGGTCTTTTCGCACAATTTTTATAATTCAATAAAAGGAATAATAAAAAAGCACCAAAAAGTATAATGCATAGCCAGCCTACAATAATTAATCCATCTGGATTTCCTGTTAAAAAACGACCTGATCCAGTGATATGATATTCCGCCAATTCCTCTCTGCTTTGCCCCAAAATAAAAAGGCCTCCTCCGACACCACATATTGACGCAAAAACTAACCACAAAAATTTACTTTTTGAATTATATATGACGTATTTCTCCATATTTCTGTTTGATGGTATTTCTTTTTGATTTAACTGAGCCCCACACCATTCACAATATAAGGCATTCTTAATACCCTCTCTACCACACTTTGGACAGATTACTGTCTTTTTTTGATTCAACTGAGTTCCGCACCACTCACAATACAAAGCATCCTTTACGCTTTCTTTTCCACACTTCGGACAAATCATACTCTCTCCCTCCGAATCTTTCTCTTTTGTAATTAAATTATAACATAAGGTTCTGCTCCATAAAAAGACTGGACAGAAATGATTCTAGTTCTTTTTGCATTTTCTTTCATCTTAGAACAGTGCTTCGAAGAAGATTACAAGCCATTAAAAACACGCCAAATTTTCTAAACTTTTTAGGTCCCGGTGGGATACACTAAATTTGGGGTGGGATACAAACACCCTCCGGTGGGATACAAATCAAAAAGAAAGAAAACGGTGGCATACAAATTTTGTATCCCACCGAAGGCCTCTTTTTTGCTCCCCGAAACCCACTGTCAAAAAGATTTTCCGTGTAACCGTTCCGTGTAATTTGTAACCTATACGTAACCTACGCACACCAAAAAAGGACCTCTGACAGCCACTTACACCATCAGAGATCCTTATTTTAAGCCATTTCTTAGAACTTACCTTCTTTAGCAGCTTCCTCAATCGCAACTGCAACTGCAACAGTTGCACCTACCATTGGGTTATTGCCCATTCCGATCAGACCCATCATTTCAACGTGAGCCGGTACGGAAGATGATCCTGCGAACTGTGCATCAGAATGCATACGTCCCATAGTATCTGTCATACCATAAGAAGCCGGTCCTGCAGCCATGTTGTCCGGATGAAGTGTACGGCCTGTACCTCCGCCGGATGCAACAGAGAAGTATTTTTTACCCTGTTCGATACATTCTTTTTTGTATGTACCTGCAACAGGATGCTGGAAACGTGTTGGGTTTGTTGAGTTTCCTGTGATAGAAACGTCAACGCCTTCTTTGTGCATGATTGCAACACCTTCTGTTACATCATTTGCACCGTAGCAGTTAACCTTTGCTCTCAGACCTTCAGAGTAAGATTTTCTGAATACTTCTTCTACTTTTCCTGTGGAATAGTCCATCTTAGTTTCAACAAATGTAAATCCATTGATTCTGGAAATGATCTGTGCAGCATCTTTTCCAAGACCATTTAAGATAACACGAAGTGGGTTCTGACGTACTTTGTTTGCTTTCTCGGCAATACCGATCGCACCTTCTGCAGCAGCAAAAGACTCGTGTCCTGCTAAGAATGCGAAACACTCGGTTTCTTCTTCCAGGAGCATTTTTCCTAAGTTACCGTGTCCAAGACCTACTTTTCGCTGGTCTGCTACTGATCCAGGGATACAGAATGCCTGAAGGCCTTCACCAATAGCAGCCGCAGCGTCTGCAGCTCTCTTGCAGCCCTTCTTGATTGCAATGGCAGCACCCACGGTGTAAGCCCATTTTGCATTTTCAAAACAGATTGGCTGGATGCCTTCTACCTGAGCATATACATCTAATCCTGCAGCCTTTGTAACTTCAGCAGCTTCTTCGATAGAATTAATACCATATTCTTTTAATACAGCAAGAATTTGTTTCTCTCTTCTCTCATATGATTCAAATAAAGCCATGTTCGTTACCTCCTATTGATTTCTTGGGTCAATGATTTTAGCAGCATCATCTACTCTGCCGTACTGACCTTTTGCTTTGTCTAAAGCTGTCTGAGCGTCATCGCCTGCTTTGATGAAATCCATCATCTTACCGAAGTTTACGAACTGGTAACCGATGATCTGTTCTTCATCGTCAAGAGCGATTCCTGTAACATATCCTTCAGCCATTTCAAGGTAACGAGGTCCTTTTTTCAGTGTACCGTACATAGTACCAACCTGAGATCTTAAACCTTTTCCTAAATCTTCAAGACCTGCTCCGATCGGAAGCCCGTCCTCAGAGAAAGCACTCTGGGTTCTTCCGTATACGATCTGTAAGAACAGTTCTCTCATTGCTGTATTGATAGCATCACATACTAAGTCTGTATTTAATGCTTCTAAAATTGTTCTTCCCGGTAAAATTTCAGATGCCATAGCAGCTGAGTGAGTCATACCAGAGCATCCGATAGTCTCTACCAATGCTTCCTGAATGATTCCCTCTTTAACGTTCAGAGTTAACTTACATCCCCCCTGCTGAGGTGCACACCAGCCAATACCGTGAGTCAGCCCGGAAATATCAGTTACGTCTTTTGCACTGATCCATTTTGCTTCTTCAGGGATTGGAGCAGCTCCGTGGTTTACACCCTGAGCTACGGTACACATTTGTTCTACTTCATGTGAATAAATCATGTTGAAACTCCTTTCAGTGAATAAATAATAAACATCCCACACTCATATGTAAGTAATGTTTTTAAGCTCATTTGCTCTAGCTTATTTTATCATATTGTTAAAATTAAAACAAGAAATTATCTCAATAACTTTGTAATGTTTTGTATTTTTTCGCGGACTGGAACAGTGTGTTTGAAAAAGAAATCACTCATCAGGAGAACGCATCAGAAAAGGCCGGTTCCCATGGACAGGACCCCGGCCTCTTTCTGTTATTTTACTCTGAACCTATAATGCATTTTCATAAATATGAATGATATCTTCTTTCGTGAGCTCTACAAAGGAGCCTCTACAACCTGCCGCCGCTTTTTCTGCCATGATGTCAAAATAGGTTTCGTCGATCCCTACTTCTCTCAATGTAGTAGGAAGACCCATGTCCCTAAAGAACTTTCTCGTACAGTTTATGGCCTTTCTCGCTGTCTCCATATTTTCTTCTGCCATCGGCAGATTCCAGACATTTCTTCCATAGTCTGCAAATTTCTTCGCGGTAGCTTCATTTAGTGCAAACTCCATCCAGTGAGGTGTGAGGATTGCAAGTCCCTCCCCGTGGGTAATATCATAAAATGCACTTAATTCATGCTCCATGGGATGCACACACCATGCAACCTCGGCTCCATCTGAAAGAATGCCGTTGATTGCCATGCTGGATGTCCACATGAGATTGGCCCTGGCGTCATAATCATCCGGGTGTTCCAGTGCAATAGGTCCATAGTAAAAACAGTTCTTTAAAAGGCCTTCCGCAAACCGTGCCTGTACATCAGCATTGGACACATTGGTAAAATAATTTTCAAAAATATGGCTGATTATATCTGCTGTACCTGCTGCCGTCTGCTTTTTGGAAACAGAATAAGTATACTCCGGATCCATGATGGACATCTTTGGTTTCATGTGCTCACTGGCTGTTCCCCATTTTTCATTTTTCTTCAGATCGGAGATGACTGCAAATTTATCCATTTCAGATCCGGTGGCTGCCAATGTAAGCACAGAGTAAATCGGCAACGCGGCAGTGATCTTTTCCGGGTGTAAAACAAGTTCCCATGGATCTTCTTCACTGCAGGCTCCGGCCGCAATGACTTTTCCGCAGTCGATGACACTTCCTCCTCCGATTGCAAGGACCATGTCGATTTTTTCTTCCTTGCAGATTTTAACTCCTTTTACCACAGACTCTATCCGCGGATTAGGCTCCACACCGGAAAGTTCGGACACACAAAGTCCTGCATCTTTCAAAATCTTCATTGCGGTATCATAGATTCCTGCTTTTTTAATGCTGCCGCCTCCATAGACGAGCAGGACCTTTTCTCCGCTCTCCCTCAGTTCGGATAAATGTGTGATCTGTCCCTTTCCAAAATGAATCTTTGTTGGAATAGAGTATGTGAAATTGTTCATTTGGACCTCCTTAAATTATGTTTATATGTGTTTTATTGTTCTACATCCATCAAATATTCTGCTGCCTGCATGTCGGTGATCAGGACATTTACAATGCCTGCCCTCAGCGCGCCCAGAATTGCCTGCCGCTTTTCTTTGCCGTAGGCAACCCCTACTCTGATTGGTATCTTTTTTAAATTCTCAAATGAAATACTGACCAGACGCTTGTTGAAGGAATCTTCAATCAAGTTTCCCTCTATGTCAAAAACATGGCAAAGAATCTCGCCGACCCCTCCCTTTTCTTTTAGACGATCATATTCCCCCGGAGGAATGATATCTGTATTCATGATGGTTGAATTGTAATCCAATGCACCGATCCCAAACACTGCTACATCCGCGTCTTCCGCTATCTCGATGACATTGCGGACACTCTCTTCTTCCATAAACTTCTGTTTAGCCTGCTCGTCTGCAACGACCAGCGGCGCCATGATCTGATATGCACTTACTTTTAAAATCTTGGCGACCACATCGATCAGATAATTGGAATATGCCAGACGGTATTCTTCATCTGCAGAAGCCGGCGGATTATTGGAGCCGGACAGGGGAACTACTTTTACATCCTTATACTTTTTCAGCCTCAGCCTCATGTCTTTTTCCAGATACTGAATGGCTTTTTGAAGAGTGATCCCCTTTGTAAGTGCCAGAGTCATATGGTTTTTCATTATCCTGATCATGTAGTCTGCTGTGAGAAACCCGATTTCTTCGATGACCTCCCCCTCTCTGGGATAAGCTATGATCGCTTCTTTGAGGTCAAATTTTTCTTCAAGGAATTCTTCTTCGTTGGCAGCGCTGTTTTCAGGAAAGTTGATTTTGATCTGTACATATCCCTGTTTTCTGGCCTGCTCCAATGCTCTTGCGACAGTCATTCTAGACACGTTTAATTTCTTACCGATATCCACCTGCGACATGCCGTTTTTGTAATACATCTTTACAACTTTCATCATGAACCGTTCGTCTTTCAACTTCCTGCGTCTCCCTGTCTTCTGCAAATTTGTTTGTCTTACTACTAGTATATAGAAATGATACGTGATCCGTCAATCTAAACCATTCATCCTTTTATATAATTATCCCGAGACAGCCCAAAATGAGTGAAACAATGGTCAGCCCCAGCAATAATATGGCCTGCATTAAAGAAATCGTTTTTCCTGTCGGTTGACTGCATCTGAAAATACAGCTTCACCCCACTCTTTTCAATATCCATAAGGGTCTGTATTTCTGCTCTGCTTAGAATCCTTCTCCTTTCCTTTTTACTGGTCCAGCAGGACACTTACCCTGTACATTCCCGGCCGGCTTGCTGCTTCAAATGCCTCCTGTATCTGATCCAGACTGAATGTTTTTTCCTCAATTAATTTTGAGACGTCTACAACCCCTGTGCTGAGCGCCCTTGCGGCTTCCTGAAAATCCTCATTGTCGGCGCCGAACGTTCCGATCAGTTCCATCCTTCGGTAATGCATTTCGTTGGAATCAATATGTAATCCCGGTGCCGGATAGCCTGCCGCAAACAGTAAAAGCTTACCATCCTTTTCCTTGAGCATTTCAAGACCCTGATCGTTTGCTGCCGTGACTCCCACAGCTGCAATGACCGCATCTGCACCGTCTTCCTTTGTCAGCTTTCTTACTTCCTCTGTCGGGTCTGACTGACTGCAGTCGATTACCTCGAATCCCATGGCTCTGGCAGTCTCAATTTTCTTCGGAATCATTTCTGATACAATCACACGGCATCCATAAGCCTTTGCCACCTGTGCGTTGATCAGCCCCATTGTTCCTGCCCCGATGACAACCACGGTATCAAATGGCTTGAGCCTTAACTTTTTTGCCCCGTGGAGTACTGTAGCCAGCGGCTCTAAAAAGCCTGCTTCAGCCGGATGAACAGAAGCTGCTATTTTATAAATGCCCCTCACACTTTTTACACAGTAGTCTGAAAAACCGAAGAAGCCCCAGCGGTATCCATCTTCCGTGTCTTTTCTTATGTCTTCACACTGGTCCACCTGCCCGTTCCGGCAGGCAGAACAGTTTCCGCAGCCCTCATATCCTGTTGCCACCAGATCACCAATCTTGAAATCAGTCACTTTGGACCCGACTTTTTCTACGATGCCGGCAGCCTCATGTCCTCCTGCCATCGGATATCCCTGGTGTTCTCTCAGACCAAGCCACTGTCCGTAGTCGGTAGTGCAGATGTTGCAGGCTTTCATTTTCAGGAGAACATCATACTCACCGATTTCCGGCAAATCTCTTTCCCTGACTACTGCCACTCCTTTTTTTACTAAGCATCCAAATCTCATTTTCTCTTTGCTCATAATCTACTCCTTTTTTACTGTCCTAAAAGTCTCTATGCTCTGTTTTCTCCGCCAAATAATTTCATATAATGTTTCAGTAAGTTCTTATAGCCTTCTCCCATAGCATTTGACAAGTCATACATGTTGGCACTCTGGTTTCCGAACTCTCCGAGACTTCCGTCTTTTACAATACTGTCATAGTCAATTCCAAGATACTCTTTTAACCTTGCAAGCCCTGCATTACTCAAGTCTGTACACAAGTTCACTTTTTGTATTCCTGTTTTCACCGCTCTCTGCAAGTTCTCATCTCCCGTTCCAGATCCCCCGTGAAGAACCAGCGGAATATCAAGCATCCGGTGAAGCTCGGCCAGCAATTTAAATTCCAGCTTTGGAGTTCCTTTATAAGCGCCGTGGGAAGTTCCCACAGATACTGCCAGACAGTCAACCCCGGTCTGCTTCACGAACTCGGCTGCCTCTTCTTTCCTCGTAAGTCCCGAATCTCTGGTCTGCTCGTACTCAAACCCCTGTCCCACATGTCCCAGCTCTGCCTCCACAGAAACTCCGACAGCATGGGCGATCTTTACGATCTGCGCAACCTCTTTTACATTTTCTTCAAACGGCAGGGTAGAGCGGTCTACCATAACAGATGTGCATCCGCACCGGATAGCTGTAATAATTTCTTCAAAATCTCCGCCGTGGTCTAAGTTGATTGCTCCGGATACATTTGGAAACTTATGCTTATAGTAATTCACTGTGTCTATCGTTTCCTCCAGGCTGTGGATTCCTGCGCAGTCAAAGATTACCGGTGCCTTCAGCTCCTCAGCGGCTTCAAAAACACTCTTTACTGTAACGCTGTTCCATACATTCGGCGCCGCAACACCATATCCTTCTGCTTTTGCCTTTCGTAAAATTGTCCCCATATCTGTGATCATGCCAATACCTCCATTTGTGCATTTGCTATATTTATCGTGCATATGTTTTATATTTAAAATTATAGCAGGTTCTATTTGTTTGTCAAGCATATTCACATTAGTTTGTGAATATGCTCATTCGCATCCCCTCACTCTTTGAGGGGCTTGACAACTTTGCGTGCCAGATGCAATTTGCCCCAGGCAAATAATTTCCTTACGCATCTGTGCACAACCCGCGGAGCGTTTTTATTTCATAGGGAAGGTCGTAGAACTTTCCTATGAAATAAAAAAAACACCCCATATTTGGAGTGGTAAAAATGTAAAATTTCACTATTTTGTTAACTGCCGGGCATGTCACCGAGTATCTTCATGGTCTGTTCATTTGAGAAGACCTGCTTATAGCTGCGCTTTCGGATCAGGGTACTGATGTTGTCCGCCACCGCACAGATTCTTTCCTCCCTGTAAAGCTGATCTTCTGTCAGCGCCCCGGCTTTTCTAAGATTTCAACCGGTGTGGCAACCTTTCCGATATCATGGAGCAGAGCACCGTAATACAGGCGGTCTGACCTGTCACCGGGAATTCCCATAATATTTGCTATAGCAATGCTGGCATTGACCGTTGTGATCGTGTGAAGCACCATGAACTCACTGCGAAAATCGACAGAGGATTCCAGCATTTCCAGATAAGTCCGCCGCTCCTCAGAAGGACATTTTTCAGCATGTCGTCCGGAATCCCTCCCTCTGCCTCTTCTAAAATTCTGAGAGCGATGTAAGCTGCCCTCTCTCCGTGTTCAACCAGGCGGGGATCTACTTTGTTCAGTGTCCGCTTAACGATCCCCATATATTTTTGCTCCTTATGGCGTACATTTTATGATACCTTTATATCCCCTTCTTTGTTATTTATGTTACCCTCATAAAAACTATTTACTTTAACAATTTTTTAATCTTGGACAGTGATTTTTCACTGGCTGTATAAAACTTTTGGCTGCCTTTTTTATCCGTGATGCAAAAAGACGTTCCCTCTTCAGATATCGAAAGACTGGTCAGTGTCCCCTGAGTATAAAAGCGGTACTCGGTCCACTTCGCAGTATCATGCTTTTTCTTATCTGCCTTGGCATTCTGCAGAAGATCAGACACCTGAACAGCTGTTTCGTTAAATTTCAGCTTCTGATCTGTGATGATCAGAGACGCATCTGCAAGCCTTTCCAGATAGGAAGGATAATGTTTGACATTGACCGCGTCGATCAGCCCGTCCCCAATGACGCTTGCATTGTTGAAGCAATATACATTTTCAGGAATCTGGTCAAATACAATATAGCTGTTCCCATAAACCTTAAATTCATACGTAGTATTATCCTCATCAATCAGTGCATAAGAGTAAATATTGCCATGATATTTTTCCCGCAGATCAGTGACCGTCAGCCCTATGATCCGATAAGAATTCTGGACAATATTTTTCACAAACTTACAAACCGGCTCGTTTGTGACGGCAAAACTTTTGTACACCTTTCCCTTTTGAATACGGACAAAATCTGTCTTGGAAATGGTGCTCCCTGCCACTTCCTTTTTGTAGGAAGCCAGCTTCTGGTCACCGGTATATTCGTGTATTTCTTTAATTTTTTTGTCCAGCGAATCTTCCCTTGCTCTTGATTTCTTCAGGTCCTGGCTGAGCTTTTTGTTTTGGTCCTGTAATTTCTGGTAGTATTCTGATTCGATGATTTCCTGTTTGGAAGCTTTTCCGCAGCCGGAAAGCGCAAAAGAAACGCAGATGAAAAGCGTCAGCGTCATCATTCTTTTTCTCATGCTGTGAAATCCTTTCTTTGTCTTAGTGTTTTTTGGCGATCTCCCCTGCTTTTTTATAAATACTGTTTTCCTCAATATAGCCTCTTACCATGGAAAGCGGATAGATATTCGTGTTCGCTCCGACAACAGACCCGGGATTTAAGACAGTGCCGCAGCCTACTTCCACATGGTCTCCCAAGATTGCCCCTATTTTCTTTCTTCCGGTTTCGATTTTCCGGTCCCCGCACTTGATCACTACATTGGTCTTGTCGGATTTTACATTGGATGTGATCGACCCCGCACCCATGTGGGATTTATATCCCAAAATAGAATCTCCCACGTAATTATAATGGGGAACCTGCACGTTATTAAACAATATATCATTTTTTATCTCTGTGGAGTTCCCGATCACACAGTTCTCCCCGATCAGGGCATTACCGCGGATAAAGGCTCCCGGCCTTACCTCAGTGCCGGCCCCGATGATGGCCGGCCCATTGATCTCCGCAGTCCTTGCGATCACAGCAGATTTTGCGATCCAGACATCGTCGCCGATCCGGTCAAACTCTTCCGCGGAAAGTTCCGGGCCTGTCTTTAAAATAAAATCGCCGATCAGCGCCAGCACTTCCCATGGATATGTAGTCTTTTCAAATAATTCTTTTGCGGTCGTCTGGTCCATATCTTTAAATAATTCCTGATTTGTCAGCTGTTTCATACTCATTCACCTTTCCCTTTCTTATTCACATAATATTTTGCAGTCTCGTCAAACATTCTGCGCAGTACATACTGATGATTCGTCCTTTTGACCGCATCGGTATGCTTTGCAACAAAATGATTCAGCTTCTTCATATACTCTTCTTCACTTACTGTGCCTTCTGCCACATAAGTAAGCCCTTTCTCCCAGCTTGCGGTAAGCTCTGGATTCAGAAGAGAATGGATGGAGCCTCTGACTACGTCAAAGATCATCTCACCCATCAGTGTCGGCGTTACAGTCTGGGTCTTTTTATTCAGCGCTATGTATTGATTGTTGAGCAGTTTTTTGACAATCTCGGCCCGTGTTGCACTTGTTCCGATCCCGCTTCCCCTGATCTGAGCCCTTAAATCTTCGTCTTCGATGAGCTGCCCCGCATTTTCCATGGCCAAGATCAAAGAACCGGAATTATAACGTTTTGGAGGTGTTGTAGTACCATCCTTGATTAAATGTTTTTTAATCTGAAGCTTCATTCCCTTTTTCAGGGAGAGTATGGCATCTATCTGCTCCTTGGATACAGAATCTTGCTTTTTGACCTCTTTTCCCCCGGCCACTAAAAGATATCCGGGATCTACAAGCAATTTGAAATTTGCCGTAAAGGTTTCTCCCGCCGTTCTTGTCACCAGCTTTATCTTAGAATATACCGCCGGAGGCAGAAAAATACATAAAAACCGCCGGACGATTACTTCATACACCTTCTGCCCGGTCTGCGAAACACTTTTTAGGTTATTCAGCGCCTGTCCGGTTGGGATGATGGCATAGTGGTCCGTGATCTTTTTGTCATCCACATACCTGGTTTTTGCAAGTCCGGTATAGGACTTCTTATCTAAAATCTCCGCAGCTGTTTCCGAGAGTATTCCGTAATTTTTTAATCCAGACAGGTTTTTGCTGATCTCCTTTGAAACAGCGACAGACAGAACTCTCGCATCGGTCCTCGGATAAGTGACCAGCTTTTTTTCATATAATTCCTGAACAATCTTCAGCGTCTCATCAGGACTTAACTTAAACATCTTGGAGCACTGGTTCTGAAGCTCCGCCAGATTGTATAAAAGCGGCGGATTCTTTTTCTCCTGACGCTTTGCAGAAGCTTCCACAATCGTCTCCATGCCGGAGGCTTCTTCAATTTCTTTTATAAAGGCCTCTGCATCCTCTTTTTTCAAAAACCCGTTGTCTTTGTATAATTTCTTTGACTCAAAATATCTGGAGCCCTTTACCGCTTTCCATTCGGACTCAATCTTTACACCCTGTGGTGTAATGTGAGAGAGCACTTTAAAAAAAGGGGTAGGAACAAAACTCCTGATCTCCCGTTCTCTTTTGACAATCATGCCAAGGACACAGGTCATGACCCTGCCCACAGCCACAACGACGCTCCGCTTTTGCTTCATAAAGTTTCCAAGGGTCCAGCCATACTTTAAGGTCAGCACTCTGGAAAAGTTAATCCCCATCAGATAGTCTTCCTTAGCCCGCAAGTAAGCGGCGGAAGCTAAATTATCATACTCGCTCAGGTCTTTGGCCTCCCGGACCCCTCTGAGCACCTCTTCTTTCGTCTGGGAATCGATCCAGACTCTCTTTTTCTGTTTTCCGGTCACATGGGCTTCCTGGTCCACCAGCCGGTAGATATATTCTCCTTCCCGTCCCGAGTCGGTGCACACATAGATCGTATCGATATCTTCCCGGTTCAGAAGTGAACATACAATATCGTACTGTTTCTTTACTCCCGGAATAATCTCATACTTATAATCTTCCGGCAGAAACGGAAGTGTTTCTAAATCCCACCGCTTCAGCTTGGGATCATACTTATCCGGATATGACATGGTGACGAGATGTCCTACACACCATGTAATCACGGCTTTCTCACTCTCCAGATATCCGTCCCTGCCGGACGGTTTCAGGTCCAGCGCATTGGCAAATTCTCTCGCCACGCTTGGTTTTTCTGTAATAAATAATGACTTCAAACGTAATCCTGCTTTCATTTTTTTCTTTTGCTATTATATCATATTTAGGTCTCATGTGATACAATAATATCCAGAGATAAAATGAACAAAGGAGTGTGTTTGATATGAGTATGGAAAAAGCAAATCAGGTGACTGCAGCTACGATCATCAAGAACATGGAAAAGAGAAACTTTACAGGAGTTTACTGTGCTACGAAGGAAGAAGCCTTAAAAAAAGCGTTGTCCTACATAGAAAAAGGCTCTGTTGTTTCATGGGGCGGTTCCATGAGTGCGGCAGAGATCGGCCTTATAGATGCCGTAAAGAATTCCGGACAGTATGAAGCTGTGGACCGGTCAGCGGCAAAGAATTATGAGGAACAGAGGCAGATTTATGCAAAGGCGGTCCTCGCCGACACCTATATTATGAGTACGAATGCCATCACACTGGAAGGGGAACTGATTAATATCGACGGCTCCGGCAACCGTGTAGGTTGTTTAAGCTACGGGCCAAGACAGGTGATCCTGGTCGTCGGAATGAACAAAGTGGTAAGCACCGTGGAAGAAGGCGTACACAGGACGAGGAGCAAGGCTTCCTGTCCGAACACGATCCGTCTGGGACTGAAAACTCCGTGTTCCATCACAGGACACTGCGGAGAATGTTACGGCAATTCCTCTATCTGTTCTCATCTGCTCATCACCAGAAGATGCGGCCAGAAAGACCGGATCAAGGTCATCTTAGTTGGAGAAGATCTGGGTTATTAAAGCAAAAACAGGTGTTCCGGAAGAAGCAAATTTTCGAACACCTGTTTTTGCTTTTCTCTGTCAGACTGTTTCCAACAGCTCCAGTCCGACTTCTCTGAAATCCTCGATGACAGCCGTGACTCCCGGGAGTCCAAGAAGCCTTTCATGCTCTTTTTTCGGCCCAATGGCTATAATCTTTCCTGCCCCTGCCCTTCTGGCAGCTTCAATCCCCGCAGCTGCATCCTCAAAGACGACGCATTTTTCGGGACTGAGGCCGATTCTCTCCATGGCCATCAGGTAAATATCCGGCTCAGGCTTGCCCTTGAAGGTTCCGTCGTCATAAACAATATGTTCTGCCGGAATCCAATGGGTAAGGTGCATATGCTTCATATAAAATCTCACATTCCCAATGGCTGATGCCGTGGCTATAGCAAAAGGCACCGCATGTTCTTTAAGCTTGGTGAGAAATTCCGGAAGGCCTTCTGTAAAATTTATCCCCTTCGAATCATTCAGACACATTTCCCTGTAAATATCTTCCTTTTCCTCTGTCAGGTCATAAATCTCCTGTTCTGTGAGATCAGGATTTAGAGCCATTTTCAAAAATTCTCCTCCATTGATCCCGTGGATCATTTTGTGAAGCTGTTCGACCGTATACTTCCCATTTGCATGTCTCTGAAAAAATTCAAACCACGCAGCTTCCTGTTTGTCCCCATCAATATACATCGTTCCGTTAAAATCAAATACAATCCCTTTTAAGCTCAATTCATCCCCTCCGATTCTGACCAGCAGATCATCTTTCTCCAGATTCTTTTTCATTGCTTCCGCAAACGTTTTTTAATATTCACCTCCTGCGGAATGACCTTGGCTGTCATTAATCATTTTCAATCCGTCTCATCTGTTCTTCCCTGATCTGCTTTCTGGCTTTTGCTTCCTCCATTTTATGAATTCCTCTCTTCTGCAGAAAGTAATTAATTTATGACAAAAAAGTACAGCCCGATGACCCGGCTGTACTTTCTTACGTTTTAAGCTTTTTTCAGATTACTCATATAAAGGATATTTTGCTGTCAATTCTTTTACAAGCTGTTTTGCTTCTTCAAGCTTCTGGTCTAAAAGTGTAAGCCGGATTGCCTTGGCGATCACCGCCATATCCTCTTCTGTTAATCCTCTGGTTGTCACTGCAGGTGTTCCGAGACGGAGTCCTGATGTAACGAACGGAGATTTCGGATCATTCGGCACTGTATTTTTATTACAGGTGATGTGAATGGAATCCAAAACTTTTTCTGCTTCTTTTCCGGTCAGATCATATTTTTTAAGATCCACCAGCATCAAATGGTTGTCTGTACCGCCGGATACAATATCAAATCCCTCTTCAATGAGAGCTTTTGCCAGTGCTTTTGCATTCTTCACCACCTGTTTTCCATACTCTTTAAAATCATCGGACAGCGCTTCTTTGAAGCACACGGCTTTTCCGGCAATCACATGCATCAGCGGGCCACCTTGAATGCCAGGGAAGATAGCTTTGTTAAAGTTGTATTTTTCATTAATCTCATTGCTGCACATGATCATACCGCCGCGGGGACCTCTTAGAGTCTTATGGGTGGTTGTTGTCGTCACATGGGCATATGGAATCGGACTCTGATGTACGCCTGCCGCCACAAGGCCTGCGATATGTGCCATGTCCACCATAAGAACGGCTCCGACTTCATCTGCAATCTCACGGAACTTCTTAAAGTCAAT
Organism: Anaerostipes faecis; assembly: GCF_910574135.1. Classification (NCBI taxonomy): domain Bacteria; kingdom Bacillati; phylum Bacillota; class Clostridia; order Lachnospirales; family Lachnospiraceae; genus Anaerostipes; species Anaerostipes faecis. Next base: position 15,021 of record NZ_CAJSYK010000001.1, read on the forward strand.
GGATCTCGCATAAGCGCTCGCTCCTGCAATGATCAGCTTCGGGCTGCACTCCTTCGCTATGCGGAGCACTTCATCATAGTCGAGGAATCCCTCGTCATTGACGCCGTAAGGCACGCAGTTGTAATATTTCCCTGACATGTTGACCGGGCTTCCGTGGGATAAATGACCGCCGTGGTCCAGACTCATTCCCATATAAGTATCCCCTGGATTTAAGACCGCAAAAAATACTGCCATATTCGCCTGTGCACCTGAGTGTGGCTGAACATTGACATATTCACATCCGAACAGTTCTTTTGCACGTTCTCTTGCCAGATTCTCCACTACATCCACGAACTCACAGCCGCCGTAATATCTCTTTCCGGGATATCCTTCCGCATATTTGTTGGTCAGGTGGCTGCCCATGGCTGCCATGACTGCCTTTGAAACTAAGTTCTCAGAGGCAATTAGTTCCAGATTGTTTCTCTGTCTGGATAACTCGTCCTGCATTGCCTCGGCAACTTCAGGATCATAATTCTTAACTTCGCTAAAATCGAACATCTTGGTGTCCTCCTGTTATATATTGATGATGTTAGTCTTGGAATTGTTCTTTCAGTGCTTCCACTGCTGTTTCCACACGGCTTTCTCTGATCAGGACTGTGATCTTGATCTCAGAAGTATAGATCATATGGATATTTACGCCTTTGTTATAAAGAGCTTCAAACATTTTAGATGCCGCCCCTGAGTTTGACATCATTCCTGCCCCCACAATGGATACAATACCCACGTTTTTGTCAGAAACAATTTCTTTATAAGAGCCTTCCTGAAAGGTTTCTTTTAAGGTCTCCACCGCGGCATCCGCATCAGATTTTTTCACAACAAAGGAAATGTCTTTGCTGTCTTTTCTCCCGATGGACTGCAGGATCAGTTCTACATTGATCCCTTTGTCCGCGATGGCGGTAAACAGTTTCGCCGCGATCCCCGGTTCATGCTTCAGACCTTTGATCGCCACCTGTGCAACATCTGTGTTTGATAACACGCCGCTAAATAACATTTTCTCCATAATCTGCTTCTCCTTATTCCTCGTTCGTATCGTTTTCTTTCAAATCTATTCCAAGCTCATCCAGCTGCTCTGTGTCCACCCCTCCCGGTGCCTGTGTCATCAGGCAGGAGGCGTCCTTTATTTTCGGGAATGCAATGACATCACGGATACTGTCCTCCCCTGTCATCCACATGACAAGACGGTCCAGGCCGTAAGCAAGGCCTGCATGAGGCGGTACTCCGTACTGGAAAGCCTCCAGGAGGAATCCGAATCTTTCATTGGCATCCTCATCGCTGAATCCAAGAGCCTTAAACATGGCTTTCTGAATATCATCGCGGTGAATCCTCACGGACCCCCCTCCGAGTTCTGTGCCGTTTAAAACGATATCATAGGCCTTTGCCCTGACTCTTCCGGGATCTGTTTCAATGTACTTTAAATCCTCTTCCATTGGCATAGTAAATGGATGATGCATCGCCGTATAGCGGTTCTGTTCTTCGTTCCATTCCAGAAGAGGGAATTCTGTCACCCATAAGAAATTATATAAGGATTCATCGATCATTTCATATTTTCTGCCGATCTCCAGACGAAGGTTTCCGAGGACATCATAGACGACAGAGTCTTTGTCGGCCGCAAACAGAAGCAGATCTCCAGGTTTCCCCTGCATCGCATCGATCAGCGCCGTCATCTCTTCCTCTTTCATGAACTTGGCAAAAGAAGATTTTACGCTTCCATCCTGCTTCAGCTGGATATAGGCGAGTCCCCTTGCACCGAACTCTTTGGCGGAATCTACAAAAGCATCGATCTTCTTGCGTCCCAGATCTCCCAGTCCTTCTGCGTTCAGTCCGCGCACGGAGCCTCCATTTTCCAAAGCTCCTTTAAAGACCATAAAATCACAATCTTTCACTGTTTCCGATACGTTAATGAGTTCCATGCCAAACCTTGTATCCGGCTTGTCGGAACCGAACCGGTCCATGGCTTCCTGGTAAGTGAGACGCTTCATCGGAATCTGCACATCCACGTCCAGCACTTCTTTAAACACTCTCTTTAACAGGCGCTCGTTGACATCGATCACGTCATCTACATCGACGAAAGAAAGCTCCATATCGATCTGTGTAAACTCCGGCTGACGGTCCGCCCTTAAATCCTCATCTCTGAAACACTTTGCAATCTGGTAGTAGCGGTCTACCCCTGAACACATCAAAAGCTGCTTAAAAAGCTGCGGTGACTGGGGAAGTCCGTAAAAGCTGCCCGGATGCACACGGCTCGGCACGAGATAATCCCTGGCCCCCTCCGGTGTGCTTTTTCCAAGAATCGGTGTCTCGATCTCCAAAAATCCTTCTTCTGCTAAAAAGTCTCTTGCCGCTTTGGTCACCTGACTCCTCACGAGGAGATTCTTTTGAAGGTTCGGCCTTCTTAAATCCAGGTAGCGGTATTTGAGCCGCAGCTCGTCTTTTACGGTCTGTTCCGCGTCGACAGGAAATGGCGGTGTTTTTGACTCCGACAGGGTTCTTAAGTCTGTCACCTTGATCTCGATATCCCCTGTCTTTAAATTCTCATTGACAGCGGCGCTTCGTTTTTGTACTTCCCCTGCCGCCGCGATCACATATTCATTTCTCAGGGAATTGGCTTTTTCATAATCTTCACTTGACAATGTATCTTCATCAAAGACCAGCTGCAATAATCCTGAACGGTCTCTTAAATCTACAAATATAAGACTTCCTAAATTTCTTCTCTTCTGTACCCATCCCATGACGGTTACTTTCTCGCCGATATTTTCACGGCCCACTTCTGTACACCGGTGGCTCCGTGATAGCCCGGCCATTGACTCTGCCATGCTGCTTCCTCCTTACATATATTAAACCTGTCTGTCATTATAGCATAAGGGATGGCAGGATTTCAATGAAACTTGCAGGTTTTATAGACATTACATCATTTTTGCATTATAATGGTAATTACACAAAAAAGGAGGCAAGTAACATGAGTGAATATGCAATTGTTGCACCAGAAGATTTTGACCAGAGTGCCTTCCGTCTCATAGGGAAGGACTGGATGCTGGTAACCGCCAAAAATGAAGAAGGCAAGATCAATACGATGACCGCATCATGGGGTGGATTCGGAGTCATGTGGGGCAAGGACGTGGCAGTATCTGTGATCCGTCCGCAGCGCTATACGAAAGAATTTATCGATAACTCTGAAACTTTCTCGCTGTCATTTTATGATGAAGCATTTAAGAAGGACCTGACTTATCTCGGAAGTGTGTCAGGACGGACCGAAGATAAAATTGCAAAAACAAGACTTACACCGACAGATGCCAACGGCATCCCTTACTTTGAGGAAGCAAAAATCGTTCTGATCTGCAGAAAGCTGTACAGCCAGCCGATGGACCCGGAAGGATTTATAGGAGACGCAAAAGCACTGGATGCTCAGTGGTATGCGGATAAAGACTACCATACTCTCTATGTGGCAGAGATCGAACAGATTCTCGTAAAACAGGATTAATACCATAAAAAACCGGCGGAAAACATGTTCTCCGCCGGTTTTTTATGAAACAGTATATATGAAATTTAAAGCTGGCATACTTTGTGAGGGTTCAGGATATTTTTCGGGTCAAAGGCTGCTTTGATTCCCCTCATGATATTCATGGTTTCTTCTTCTAAAGACTCATTAAGATATGGCTTCTTGGCATATCCTATGCCGTGTTCCCCGGACACCTGACCGTTTAGTTCATTCGCTTTCCGGTATATTTTTTCCATTGCCAGCGTCATCCGCTCCTGCCATTGTTCCTCGGTCAGATCGTCCTTCAAAATATAAGCATGGAGATTTCCGTCCCCCGCGTGGCCAAAGCTCTTGATCCTGATGTCCACTTCGCTGTGAAGATTGTGCATATACTCAACCATCTCACTGATCTTATTTCTTGGAACGACCACATCCACCTCGTCCATATAGGTGGTAGATCCTTTGATCGCTTCCAGAAATGCACCTCTGGCTTTCCAGATGGATTCGTCCCGCTCTTCTGTATCGGAGATCAGCACATCCAGTGCGCCCTGACTTAAACAGAGTTTTGCGACCTTATCGTAGTCCGCTTCGATCTCATCGGCCGAATTTCCATCGAATTTCAGAAGAAGGTATGCGTCTGCCTGATGGTCCGGGAACTTTTTGCCCAAATATTCTTCGGCATCCTCAATAACCTCTCTCTGCATGAATTCGATTGCCGTAGGAATCGCTTTGGACTTGATGATCTCCGGCACCGTCTGTATCGCCGAGTTAAGATTTTCAAACGGTATCAGAAGACTGATCGCTTTTTTCGGAAGCGGAAGCAGTTTAAGAACCGCCTTCGTAATAATTCCCAGTGTTCCCTCGGACCCTACCATCAGATCCTTCATCGCATAACCGGAACTGTTCTTCACGATTTTCCCTCCGAACTCTACAATCTTTCCGTTGGGCAGAACCACTTCCAGTCCACGGACATAATCTCTTGTAACCCCATATTTTACTGCCCGCATGCCTCCGGCATTTGTACTGATATTTCCTCCGATAGTTGCAGATTTCTCCCCCGGGTCCGGCGGGTAGAAAAAGTCATGATCCTCTACAAATGCTGACAGCTCCATCAGGAGCACTCCAGGCTCCACGGTTACCGTCAGATTTTCTTCGTCCAGTTCAAGGATCTGATTCATCAGACTGGTATCCATCATAATCCCGTGTTCCATTGCCACAGAAGATCCCACAAGCCCTGTGCCCGCTCCCCTTGGAGTGACCGGAATCGTGTGTTCATATGCGTAGGACATGATCTTTGAAATCTCTTCTGCATTTGCTGCCTTTACTACAACGTCAGGATAACTCTGGGTACCGCTCAGCTCGTCATGGCTGTATTCCTCATTTATATTTTCTCCGTATAAAATACGTTCGTCATCACCGATTACCTGCTTTATGTACATAAGATCTTTTTCATCTAATCTTTTATATCCCATAGCTATGCCCCCTGACTCTCTTTGATTTTTTCAATGAACTGAGGAATGACCTCATATAAATCCCCCACCAGACCGTAATGGGCTACCTTGAAGATAGAAGCTTTCTCATCCTTATTGATGGCAATGATCTGGTCTGAATGATCCATGCCGGCAACAAACTGAATGGCACCGGACACCCCGCAGGTGATGATCAGTTTCGGGCGGACAGTACGGCCGCTTAAGCCCACCTGCCGTTTTGCATCCAGCCAGCCGTTCTCTGCCACTGGCCTTGTACATGCCAACTGCCCGCCGAGAAGGTCTGCCAATTCTTCCAGCATCAGGAGATCCTCTTCTTTTTTGACACCGCGTCCCGCCACTACGAGGACATCGGCAGATTCAATGAACTTTTCCTTCTCTTTCAGAACAATATCAAGAACTTCAACATTTGTCTTAAGTTTATCCTTTTCAATCGAACATTCTACAATTTCACCCTGTTCTTCCTCCATCCGTTCCGGAGCATTCATCACTTTATAGCGGACGGTTGCCATCTGCGGACGGTGATTGGGTGTTGTGATATGTGCCATAATATTTCCGCCGAAGGCAGGCCGTATCTGGGACAGATCTGTGTTTTCATTCATCTCAAGGATCGTACAGTCCGCCGTAAGCCCTGTCTTCATTCTGGCTGCTACTCTTGGGGCCAGCTGTCTTCCGACAGTTGTTGCACCTACTAAGATAGCGGATGGATGCTGTTTTTGTATAAAGTCTTCAAAGACTGCCGTATACGGTTCTATTTTAAAACGGCTCAGTTCCGGGTCGTCATATAAAAATACCTGATCAACTCCATAATGCAGCAGTTCCCTGCTCTTTTCTTTAATATCGCTTCCGATGAACAGGGCATACACAGGATGAGAAATCTTTTTGGCCAGTTCTTTTGCCTTTCCGATCAGTTCATAAGTCACCGGGTGTATCTTGCCGTCCACATGGTCAACATACACTACGATTCCGTTCCATAAGGATTTATCAATCTCTTCTGCCTTCTGGTCCTCCACATAAGTGACGGCTCCTTCCGGTCCTTTCTTCACACACAGTCTGCACATCTTACAGGCCGAATTGATCTCCAGTTTTCCGTCTTTTTCTTCCATCGCCCCAAACGGACAAATTTTAATCAGTTCACTGAGATCCGTTATTTTTTCCTGATTAATTTCTAACTTTGCCATATGTAATTCCTCCTATACAAATTTCAGTTCTTTCACTTTTTGAAAGAGTTTTTCTGAAAGGATACTGCTCTCCTCGTTCCAGAGTTCCCTGTGGTGGTTAGTTTCCGGAGGGAAAATCTTCTGAACCTGTGTGGGTGAACCGTTCAGTCCGTAATGGGTCTCATCTCTGTCATCCATGTCATCCAGACTGAGCATAGTGATTTCCGTATCTGCTTTCTCGGTTTTTCTCACGTAAGAAGGAAGTCTCGGCTGGAAAATGTCTTTATCCACTGCCAGAAGACAAGGATAGGCAATCCTTGTGATCTCAATGTCGTCCGGCATATCCATCTCAACTGTAATATTCTGTCCGTCTGCCTCGGTGATTTTTCTTACATTTGATACACTCGGGATACCAAGCCATTCCGAGATCTCCGGTCCAACCTGGGCTGTATCCCCGTCTGTGGTCTGTTTCCCGCACAGAATCAGGTCAAAGTCTCCCATCTTTTTGATCCCCTGGGCCAGGGTATAGCTTGTGGCCAGCACATCGGCTCCCCCGAATCTCCGGTCGGAAATCAAAGTTCCGTGATCTGCTCCCATCGCATAGGCTTCCCTTATCACCTGGGCCGCCTGAGGAGGCCCCATGGTGATCACACTGACCTCCCCTCCCAGTTCTTCCTTTAATCTCATGGCTGTCTCCAATGCGTAGAGATCATAGGGATTCATCTTGGACGCTGCCCCGTTTCTTTTCAGGACTCCCGTTTTTGGATCAACCTCTACCTTATTGGACTCCGGCACCTGTTTGATACAAACTAAAATATTCATATCTGCTTTTCCTCCTGCTCTTCGATTGGTCCTACCAATCGTTTGAAAAATAATTGGAAATGATTCTTCATTTCCAGGTTCTCTGTTCTCTATATTGGCCCTACCAATTTATCTTTATTATAACTTTTTTTGTACTATCCGTCCAGCATTTTTTTATATCTTATGACTTTTTCGTCATAATGCACAACTTTATCTCGTTTTCATGCGCTCCAGCGTGCTGTTGATAATATCAAAGTGATCCTCAATCGCCTTTCTTCCGCCTTCCAGGTCTTTTTCAATCATGCATTTTGCAATTTCTTTATGTGCCTGCTGCAGCTTTTCTTTGTTGTCATCCTTAAATATCTCTCTCCGCATGTCTGTGATATAAGTATCCAGCACATCGGATAATGCCTGTAAAATATCTATAATCAGAACATTGTGGGAAGCCTTTGCTATCGCATAATGAATCTTCTTATCCCAGATCACGCATTCTTCCTCAGTTTTGCCCCGGTCCAGATTCAGTATATACTCGCCAATCTTCTGGATCTCCTCTTTGCTGATGTTGTCCACTGCCAGCACAAAGGCCTGCATTTCCAGCGCAAAGCGGAGCTGTGTGATGGAACCATAGTCAAGTTTATGCAGAATAAACATCATGGACATTGATTCTACAAGGTTTTTTTCAAAATTACAGGAAACATAATTTCCCGCTCCCTGCTGACTTGAGATAAACCCCATCATCTCCAGCATATGGATCGCCTCACGCACAGAATTTCTGCTGACGCCCAGCTGCTCTGATATTTCTCTCTCAGGAGGTAATTTTTCACCGATCGTCAGATCATGGTTGATGATCTGTTTCTTAATATGTTCAATCACTTTTTCGTAAGCTTTTGTCTGCTGCATCTCTATCCCTCTTTCTATGAAACCGTTTGGAGAAAATTATACCGTCCAGGTTTCATCAAATCAAGGGAATTTCTATTATTTCCGGCTTTTTCGCCGTTTTTTTCGCAAAAGAGGATTACCTTCTGTTTCGGATTACTCCGGAACAGAAGGTGCATTAAGATGGTCAATATGCATTAAGCATAGAAACACGCTGATTTATTCTGCTTCCTTTTTCTTTTTGATCTCTTCGATCATAATCGGAAGCACGTTTATTGCATTTCCTACGATGCCGATGTTGGCTACTTCAAAAATAGGCGCATCTTCATCTTTGTTGATCGCTACTATATAATCGGAATTCATGATTCCGGAAACATGCTGTGTCGCACCGGAAATACCGCAGGCAATATAAAGCTTCGGCGCTACGATTTTTCCTGACTGCCCTACCTGGTGGACCCTGGAGATCCATCCGTCTTCGATAGCGGGCCTTGTGGCTCCAACCACTCCGCCCAGAAGATCTGCCAGTTGTTTTACAAGTTCAAAGTTTTCCCTGCTGCCCATTCCCCTTCCGCCTGAGACGATGACTTGGGCATCTTCGAGATTGACTGTCTCGGAAATTTCTTTGACCACATCCTTTATCTTCAGCCGGATATTTTCATCTGCGGCCGGAATATTTTTCTCTGTGATCGTACCTTTTACAGTTTCCTCTGACTTTTTAAAAGCTCCGGAACGCAGCACTGCAATCTGGGGCACAGATGTTTCCATAACCACGTCCTGAAGTACGGTTCCTCCATAAAGAGGGCAGGTATAGACTGTCTTTCCATCCTCCGTCTTTACATCCATGACATCAGAGGCACAACCGGTCTTTAATCTGGCGGCAAGCTTCGGGGCAAGGTCTTTGCCGTCCTGAGTTCCTCCCACGAAAACCGCATAGGGTTTCACCTCTTTTATCACTGATTCCATCACATTGGCAAAGCGGTCCAGATGAAATATTTCATACTCAGGACTTTCGATCAAGATCACTTCGTCGGCGCCGGATTCGGCAGCTTTTTGGGCGGCTGTTCGAATCCCGTCTCCGATCAGGACTGCTCTGACCTTCCCGCCCTTTTTTTCAGCGATTTTTCTGGCAGGAGAGAGCATTTCCAATCCGACCTTGACCGGACTTTTGTCCGCAGTCTCAATATAAACCACGATATCCTTATATTCTGTCATATCCATTGCAAACTCCTCCTTAGAATACTTTCGCATCCGCCATCATGGCAACTGCTTTTAATGCTGAATCTTGCGCTGTCTCTTCCTGAATCTTGATCCCAGCCTCTTTTTTCGGCGGTTCATACAGCTTAAGAGTTTTTACAAAGGCACCGCCCTCTCCTGTTTTTTCAGGTTCCAGCACTGACAGGTCTTGTGCCTTGATCGTACCAATCGGCTTTTTCCGGGCTGCCATCTTATTTTTAATCGTCGGATATCTCGGATCATAATCCGGCTTTGTGACAGTCAGAACACACGGAGAGGCCGTCTCGATGAGGCGGTATCCTTCTTCCGTCTCCTGTTTGGCGCACACCTGTCCTTCGGCGAATTCGACCTCGATCACGTTGGTGATAACTCCGGTACCCAGCATTTCGGAGAGTTCTGCTCCCACCTGTCCAAGGGCAGCGTCGGTAGCCTCTTTCCCACAGAAGATCAGATCAAACTTCTTTCCGGTGTCTTCCTCGATCTTTTTGGCGGCACACATCAGTATATGGCTGATCCCCCTGGAATCCGAACCGTCAAACCGGTCTTCCTGGACCAGATATGCATGGTCTGCTCCCACTGCGAGACAGTTTTTTAATGAATTCCTGGCTTCCTCACCGCCGATGCAAAGGGCAGTGATCTCCCCTTCCCCGGCTTCTTTCAGGCGGGCAGCCATCTCCAGCGCATAGGTATCAAACGCATTGACGACAGGCGTGATGTTTGCAAGATCCGGCTTCCCTTCTTCTGTCAAATGTACTTCCACGGAATCATCCGGCACCTGTTTAATGCACACTAAAATTTCCATAATCTTCACTCCTTTGTCCAGTCAATTTCTTATCTGCCAATGGTATTGTTCGCGATGACAATTCTCTGGATTTCGTTGCTTCCCTCAAAAATCTGGAAGATCTTCGCGTCACGGAGAAGTTTTTCTACCGGATATTCTCTGCTGTATCCGTATCCGCCGAACATCTGGATGGCTTCTGATGCCACCTCCATGGCAATATCGCTGGCGTAGCATTTTGCAATAGCCGCTTCCTTAGAATGAGGAAGTCCAAGATCCATCTTTGTCAGTGCATGGGCAACCATCTGGCGGGCTGTCTCTGTCTTGATCGCCATATCTGCGATCTTAAACTGCAGCGCCTGATTTCTGATGATCGGTTTTCCAAACTGGATTCTTTCTTTTCCGTAGGCAATGGCCTCATTGATGCCTCTCTGTGCAATTCCGGCTGCTACACAGCCCATCCATGCCCTGGCCTGGTCAAGGGTCTTCATGGCGATTCCAAATCCTTTTCCTTCCTGCCCGATCAGGTTCGCTGCCGGAATTCTGCAGTCTTCCAGGACAACGTCACATGTGTTGGATGTACGAATTCCCATCTTATCTTCTTCATTTCCGGTGCTCAGTCCAGGTGTTCCTGCATCCACAAGGAACATGGAGATACCTTTTACACCCTTGCTTTTATCGGTCATAGCCGTAATGCAGTAGAAGGAAGCGATCCCGCCGTTTGTGATAAAGCATTTTCTTCCGTTCAGTATGTATTCATCTCCGTCTTTCACTGCAGTTGTTGTACCTGCTCCTGCATCTGAACCTGCTCCCGGCTCTGTGAGGCAGAATGCTCCGAATCCGCCCTCGATGATCTGATCACAGACATGCTTCTTTTGTTCTTCGTTTCCTGCAATGAGAACCGGCTTTGTTCCCAGTCCGCTGGCAGAAATCGTGGTGGCAAATCCTGCATCCGCGATTGCCATCTCCTCGATCAGCGCCGCAACATCTACTCTGGAAAGACCCGGTCCGCCGTATTCCTCAGGGACTTCGAGGGAGTGCAGCTGCATCTCGATCGCTTTATCATAAATCTCTTTCGGCCATTCTCCTGAACGGTCAAATTCTTTACACTGTTCTTTGACTTCATTCTCGCAAAACTCTCTCACATCCTGCAGTAAATCGTTTGCCTCTTCTGAAATTAAATATGCCATAATTGATTTCTCCTTTATAGATAAATAGTTGGTTTTACATTATAACTTGTAGCAGACTTTGCCCGGATTCAGAATCATATTCGGATCAAAGACAGTTTTTACGCCTTCCATGATACGCATGCTGACCGGTCCCACAGATTCTGCCAGGTAGTCAAGCTTTCCGTGTCCAATGCCGTGTTCTCCGGAGATCAGCCCTCCGAATTCCGTGGCTTTTTCGTACACTTTTTTCATAAACACTGATACTTGCTTTCTGAATTCCTCCTCCTGCATATCATTGCTGCAAGTATAAATATGCAGATTTCCGTCTCCCGCATGGCCGAAACTTTTTACCCTGAAATCAGCTTCTGCTTCCAGAGACTTGGTATAGGTTAAAAACTCGGCAATCTTATTCGTAGGTACGACCACATCACATTCATCCAAAAGCACAGTATCCGCCTCAATGGCCTCTAAAAGAGCACTTCTCACAGCCCACGCGTCACGTTTCAGTGCCGGTGTATCAGCTACCAGAACATCGATGGCTCCCGCCTCCAAGACAACCTCAGAGGCTGCCTCTATGATATCTTCCAGCTGTTCTTCTGAGTCCCCGTCAAAGGTGGCCAGCAGATAAGCACCGACCTCCACGCCTTCCATTTCTTTTGGATAAACCTTCTTTCCCAGGAACTTCTCCGTATCCATGACGACATCCTTTTCCATAAACTCCAAGGCCTGAGGATGCAGATGATTCATGAAAAACCGGGGCACTGTGGCAATACAGTCTTCCAAAGTTTCATAGGGAATGATCAGGCTGATAACCGCTTTCGGCTGAGGGATCAATTTAAGAGTCAGCTCTGTTATGACTCCCAATGTCCCTTCCGATCCGATCATCAGATTCAGCAGGCTGTATCCGGAACTGGTTTTGGAAACTGTCGCCCCCAATTTGACAATCTCGCCGGTGGGAAGAACGACCGTCATCGCCCTGACATAATCTCTCGTAGTCCCGTATTTTACAGCCCTCATACCGCCGGCATTGGTTGCCACATTCCCGCCTACTGTTGCAAATTTTTCTCCCGGGTCCGGCGGATACAAAAGCCCCTGCTTTTGTGCATCTTCCGCCAGATCGTTTAGAAGAACTCCGGGCTGTATCGTCACCACAAAGTTTTCTTTGTCATAGCCCAGGATTTTATTCATTTTCGTTATAGACAGCATGACTCCGCCGTGTATGCTGACGGCTCCTCCCACCAGCCCGGTTCTGGCTCCGCTTGGCGTCACTGGAATCTTTTGCTCATTACAAAGCTTCATCACCGCTGCAACTTCTTCTGTAGTCAATGGTTCTACTACCGCTTCGGGTTTTGCCTTTCCGTAGATCGACATCTCATCGTGGGTAAAATCATCATTGATCTCATCTCCCGTATAGACACGCTTGGGTGCAATCTCATTCAGACGGTCAATGATTTCCTGTGTCACTTTGCCGTATTCATATTCGCTCATCTTCTCCTCCTTCAAAAATCTCAGTTTCTGTTTCTTACAATAACTGCAACACCGTCCGGTATCACAGTGATCTTACTGTTTTCTTTGCCCAGATACTCATCGGCCATGCGGATCGCATCTTCCACGCTGTCCGCATAGTCCATCTGCATCTCCTCCACCATGTCCTTCGGAGCCTGCGTCACCAGGATGACTTTATACTTTAACAGGATACGGCATAAGATCTGGGACTCCCATTGGTCAGGCACTGTGGAGTTCCGGTCTGTAGCGAGAAATCTCTGCATGATCTTTTCCTTATCCTTCTCCTTTGCAAAAGTGTCATACAGCTCCTTGCCGCCGTGTCCGTCAATGCAGCTTGCAGCCATAATAATGACTCCGCCCGGCCGGCAGGTGGCTTCCGCCGCAGTCATGCCTTTGACTGACTGGTAAATATTCTGATCCAGAGGGTAACCCCCGTTGGTGGATATGACGATGTCGGAAGGTACTGCGTCCACTCCTGAAAGCTGATCCACGAACCGGCAGCCCTTTTCATGAGCTTTTTCATAGTGCCCCGCGAATGCCTCGATCACCTTTTTATCTTCATCCAGCACAACGTTTATGATAAAAGCCAGTTTTGCCTTTCCAGCCGCATAGATCATATCTCTGTGAATAGGGTTTCCTTCAAGAATTCCTGTTCTGGCATGGGAATCATCAATAAACTCTGAGCAGTGGTTGGCCAGTACCGTTGTTTTGCTGGAGACTCCCGGAAGCACGCTCTTTCTTCCTCCGGAAAAACCTGCAAAAAAGTGGGGTTCAATGAATCCTTCCGAGATTAGAAGATCGGCCTCCCAGGCAATTTTGTTGATTAAAAGCTCTCCTCCGGATGGAAGCTTTCCAAGGCTTACCATATCCTCCGGCTTCCCGCTTTCGTGCACTACAAACCTGATATCCGGATGATCCACCATATCTTCCCCAAACTTTGAGATCAGTTCTTCTCTTGTGGTAGGACGGTGAAATCCCGTGGCGATTAAAACTGTAATCTCTGCATCAGGATTTCCCTGCTTGATCTCCTCCAAAACAGCCGGCATGATAACCTTGCTTGGAACCGGACGAGTATGGTCGCTGGCGATCATCACAATATTGTCTTTTCCCCTGGTCAGTTCTTTTAGCCTCGGTGTTCCCACCGGATGCATCAGGGCATCCCTGACCAGATCTTCCTCTCCCATCTTTGCCTGATAATCATGGGCTTTTGATAAGAGGATTCCTGCTAGCCGCTCCTCCGGGATCTCAATCGCTAATTTCCCTTTTCCGTAGGGAAGGTTTATCGTTTTCATAAGTCACCTCCGTCGAATGTATTAAATAAATCTAAGTCCCAAAAATGCGATCACTCCGTAAAGTACGATAAACAGAATGAAGTATTTCATGGACCCGTTCAGTATCCTGCTCTCTTTTCCCACTGTTCCCGTAGCTGCCACAGCAATGGCAATGCTCTGGGGTGAGATGATCTTTCCCGCCGTGGACCCTACTGTATTGGCCGCCGCCAGCCAGACATCGTTCATACCGAGTGTATGGGCTGTCTGGACCTGAAGACCGGTAAAGAGGACACTCGAAGATGTGGCGCTTCCCGTCACGAAGGTTCCGATCGAACCGATGAGCGGTGCCACCAGAGGATAAAAAGAACCGGTGACTGCCACAATCAAAGCCGCAATATCGCTGATCATTCCGCTGTATCCCATGACTTTTGCTGTTGCCAGAACGGATACGATGGTAAGGACCGTCTTTGACATCTGTATCAAAGTGTCTCTCAATACCATTCCGATCTCTCTTAATGAGGCTCCCTGTGCTTTTCCTCCGATCAGAGCCGCTAAAAAAATCAGAACACCCGGTGTCGCCAGCCAAGTGAAAGTATACGGGGCTGCATCCGCACCTGTATAAATTTGAACAGAACTCTTTACGCTCGCCAGCGGATCGTGAATGGCCGGGACAAGACTGGAAGTCAGCAGAAGAAATACCAGGATCAGCAGAAACGGAAGCCATGCGATAACTGCCCTTTTTAATCCAAGAGGTTCCCTTCCGGATTGTTCCGAATTTTCAAGCCCGTGAAGAATGTATTCCGGGTCCTCTTTTTTCTTCAAAAGTTTTGCCGCCAGGATCGTGACAGCCATGCTGCATACAGAGCCGATTACAGCCGGAAGTTCAGCCCCCACAAACTTTGCCGTAAGGTATTCCGGAATAATAAATCCTAATCCGGATAGCAGCGTGATCATGCCGATTCCCTTCAGTCCTTTGACAGAACCCCCTGTCATGATCATCATTAAAAACGGTGTCAGGACTACCAGGACTGCAAGCTGTATTACAACGGCTACTGCTACGCCTTTGGAATCCAGGCCGCTCACAGAGGCAGCCGTGATGGTTGGAATGCCGATCGATCCGAATGCAGTGGGCGTTGCATTGGCAACCAGACATACCGTTGCCGCAAAGATCGGGCTGATGCCAAGCCCGCATAAGATACTGGCCGGAATCGCAACTGCCGTTCCAAAGCCGGCCATCCCTTCCATGAATCCTCCAAATCCCCATGCAATGATGAGGATCAGAATCCGTTTGTCTCTGGATACACTGGTCAGCATCCGTTTAATTAAATCCATATTTTTTGTATGTACCGTCAGGTTGTAAGTGAAAATGGCCGCGATAATGACGAGACAGATCGGCCAGATCCCCATAGCCGCTCCCTCCAGTGTTCCGGTAAGAGCATCAATGAGCGGCATTTTCCAGAGAAACAGTGCAAGAACTAGTGTGATCGCAAGTGAAATAGGACAGGCTTTGTATCCTGGCATTTTAAGACCGCTCAAGGCAGCCATCAGCCAAAGAATAGGGAGCAAAGCCAAAATAAATTTGATGAACATCACAAGCAGAAACTCCTTTCGGTTTAAGACGACGAGTTACAATCCAAATAAATTGGTTCTACCAATCCCCTGTTGTCCCTTATGGTAGGACCAATTTCTTCATTTGTCAAGCCCATTTGCATGAACAAGTCTCATAATACCCTATATTTTTTGTGCAAAACGCCAAAGTTTATATCGTTTCCATAATTTATCCTATTCGGTGAAACAGGCCTGCAGCTGTTTCACAGAACATTCCATTTTTTATAAAATTCATGAAATCTCACAAAAATAAAAAGCTTCTCTGATCTCAAATAATCAGAGAAGCTTTTGCCTCTGTACACTGTAAAAAACAGGCCGTCCTTATAATGCACTTTTTATATCGTCCAGAGAAATTTCTATCTCTTCTCCGGATTCCATGTTTTTCAGTCTTCCTTTATTTTCTTTTAATTCATTCTCACCGATAATGATCGTGTTTTGTGCCCGGAGCTTGTTTGCATATTTCATCTGTGCCTTTACCCCTCGTCCAAGGTAGTCTGTCTCCACCTTGAATCCTTCCGTGCGCAGACCGGAAACGATCTCATAAGCTCTTGCCCTGGCTTCTTTTCCGAGAATTCCCACATAGAGGTTCAGGGGCCTGCCCGCGGGAAGTTCTACTCCTTCCTCTTCAAGGAAAAATAAGATACGCTCTACTCCCATGCCAAATCCAACCGAAGGCATGGACACTTTTCCGTCGATCTCATGGACTAAATTATCATATCTTCCTCCGCCGCACAGGGTAAAACCTTCCCCATTTACAAACTCAAACACGGTCTTTGTGTAATAATCGAGCCCGCGGACAATGCCTGTGTCCACTTCATAAGGAATATTCAGGCTGTCCAGGAGGCTTTTCAGCTCTTCAAAATGTTCTCTGCACTCTTCGTCCAGATAGTCGATCGTTCTCGGTGCATCCTTGATGATCTCTTTACAGGAAGGCACTTTGCAGTCGATGACTCTCAGCGGATTCTTCTCCATCCTCTCCCTGCAGGTCGGACAAAGCTTGTCCTCATGCCGATGAAGGTACGCAAAAAGAGCCTCGTTGTAATCCTTTCTGCAGTTTGAGCATCCGATACTGTTGATGTGAAGTTTTGCATCAGTAAGACCGATCTTATTGATAAAAGATGTCACCAGGGTGATCAGTTCCACTTCCGCCAGCGGACTCTGGGCACCTACAAATTCGATTCCGAACTGGTGGTGCTGTCTGAGTCTTCCGCTCTGTGGTTTTTCATAGCGGAAAGCCGGGGTAATATAAAACATCTTTACCGGCTGGGGTTCGTTCTGCATTCCGTGCTCCAGATAAGCGCGGATGGCTCCCGCAGTCCCTTCCGGTTTTAAGGTAATGCTCCGGTTTCCTTTATCTTCAAAGGTATACATCTCTTTCTGGACCACATCCGTTGTCTCTCCCACGCTTCGCTGAAACAGTACGGTGTGCTCAAAAACAGGCGTAATGATTTCATGGATATTATATGTCTCACACAGGTCTTTAAACACGTTCTCCAGATATGTCCGTTTCTGCATTTCCTCTCCGTACCAGTCCTTCGTCCCTCTCGGTGCTTGTGTTATCATTTACAGTTCCTCCTTTTATTGTATCTGTATCGTGCAGATTACTCTTTTCTAATATTCTAAGCATTTCTTCTGAAAATGCAACCCGCTGAAACGCGAGAAACACTTTCATGTCAAAATTCTTCACTTCCTCGATCATGACTTCCAGGGCGGTTTCAACGGAAAATCCCTCCCGGTAATCCCTGTTGGCGATCAAAGCTCCGAAGATATCGCAGACATGCATAATCCTGCCTACCAGCGGGATCTCATCTCTCTTTAAGTTGCTCGGATATCCGGTGCCGTCATAGTGTTCATGGTGGTACAGCACCGCATCCAGCACAATATCATCATATCCATGCTCCACCAGAATTGAATGGCCGATCGTAGAATGCATGCGCAGATAGCGTGTCTCATCTACTGCAAGGATCTGTTCTTCCTTCTCATTCATGTAAAAATTCAGCCGGACTTTTCCAATATCGTGGAGAAGGCCCGCCACCGCCAGATCATAGCAGGCTGCCTCATCCAGTCCCAGTTCTTTTCCCACACTGTATGCAAGGTTGCTCACAACGATCCCATGTTCAATGGAATCATCCAGACCGACCTGGATCGGAGTCTCTACATCGCGGGATTCATATTTCATCGGCATATCATAACACCACCTAACACATACTTTTTAGCAATTTATCTTTCCGTAAAATCATTTCTTCGATCCGTTCCGTATACTGTCTTACGTCCTTCAGGTTTTCCGCCCTCTGAATGTTTCTGCTGCCGCCGACAAACTTGGATGATGCGCCGGCGCCTGCTGCGATGATATCATGCAGTTCCTCCATAATCAGTATATTATAAAGGCACTCTTTTTCTTCCAAAGAAAAGCCTATATTTTCAAAATTTCCGGGGATATTTTTCTGTCTGTACATGTAATAAGGTTCCATCCCCATATCAAAGCATGCCCGCTGTGCAAATCGGATCATCTCGTCATCGGCACCGAATGAAAACTGATCCCTCATCTGATTCAAGGGAGCACTTCTCTTGATCGCCAGCGCGTGGACCGTAATACTGTCAGGTCCCAGTTCCCCAAGGGCCTTAAACGTTTTCTCAAGCTCTCGAATGCCTTCTCCCGGAAGTCCGCAGATTATGTCCATATTGATATTGTCAAAGCCGGATTTTCTGGCCGTTTGAAAACAGTCTGCCACATCCTCCGCCGTGTGCTTTCTTCCAATTCTTATGAGCGTGTCGTCGTTCATCGTCTGAGGATTGATGCTGATCCTAGTAACTCCGTTTTCCGAGAGGACAGAAAGCTTTTCCGCGGTGATGCTGTCGGGTCTTCCGGCCTCCACCGTGATCTCACGGATTCCGCCAAAATCAAAACAGCGTCTCAGCTCTCCAAACAGACGGTCAAACTGCTTTGGAGAAAGGGTGGTGGGGGTTCCCCCTCCCACATAAAGACTGATCATCTCCCTGTCTCTGTATTGTTCCCCTATATAGCAGATCTCCCGAATCAGGGCATCCAGATACTGATCTACATACTCCCTGTATGCCGAAATCGGATAAGACGTAAAAGAACAATACAGGCATGTACTTGGACAAAACGGAATCCCCACATACAGACTATATCCGCTTTCATAAGAAATATCTTTCAGCAGTTCTGTCTCTTTCAGCCCCACAGACACACAAAGGTCTGCCTTTTCTTCGCTGACCAGATAGTCCCGGCGCAGTTTCGCTTTCATATCCGCTCTGGTTTTCCCCAACATGCAGTCCTCAAACACAAGCTTTGTAGGACGGATGCCGTTCAGTGTTCCCCAGGGCAGTTCTTTTTTAAGATGACAGGATAGCAGACGGTACAGAGCCGCCTTCAAGCTGTTTTTGAAGTTCCTCTTGTCCCTGAAGTCTCCTCTGACCTTCTCGGAAATGACGGATTCCCCGGTTCTCAGTTCCAGAAGAGTTTCTTCCTCTCCGTAGAAGACCCTGCATATAAAATCATAGATAGAATTGTCATCTCCTCCCGAAGACAATTCTATCTTTTCTCCAATGCAGAATGCCAGAATCAGGCTTCTGATATCATATTCATACAGGGTTTCGTTCTGAATCAATCCGATCATGGCTGCATAAGAAACGGGTTTGTCCGTTTTTCGAACCCGATGGTCGTGCTGTTCATATGTCCCGGATACACTTCCGTTTCATCCGGCAGAACAAACAGTTTTTCCCGGATACCTGACAGCAGTGCGTCTGTATCTCCAGTAGGAAAATCTGTCCGCCCGATGCTCTGGCGAAACAGAGTATCTCCTGCGATCAGCCATCCCTGTTCTTTGAAATAATAGCAGACTCCGCCTTTTGTATGTCCCGGCACATGAATACAGTGTATCTCCGTGTCCAGAAGATCCAAAACCTGTCCGTCTTTTACGAGATGATCAGCATCCATGGAAACAGGCTCCCCGAACATAGAAGTCAGGTTCAAAGAGGGGTCTCTCAGTACATCTTCCTCATCCTCATGCAGATAAACCGGCAGCCCCGGCTTTAGCTCCTGCAAATAAGGAAGAGCCATCACGTGGTCAAAATGTCCATGTGTCAGAAGGACTGCCGTGAGCTCAAGCCCCTCTTTTTCAAGCATTTCCATCACCCGGTATCCTTCGTCTCCCGGATCAAATACGAGCGCTTCTTTCGTCTGGCGGTTACCGGCGATATAACAGTTCGTCTGCATCTGTCCGAGACCTGCGCCTATCAAAATAATATTTTCGTTCATGGCTGAAAAACTATCCTACCTTTCTCTCTATGTCTACCACACCTTCAATATTGCGGATCCTTGCGATCACTTGATTTAACTGGGCAACTCCGTTGATGTCAAAGGACATGCTGAGGGTAGCCCTCCCTTTTTTGGAGTTTGAAACATTCATCGTCAGAATATCGATGTCCAGTTCCAAAAATACTTTGGATACATCTGCAAGCATCCCCTTCCGGTTGTTTGCATAAATCGAAATTTCCGTCGTATAGGTCTGTCCGGAGCCCTCAGAGCCTTCCTGCCATTCTGCCTCGATCAGGCGGGACCGGTCTGTCTCTGACATACTTAATAAGTTTACACAGTCTGTCCTGTGGATGGACACTCCCCGTCCCCTTGTGACGAATCCGACAATCTCATCTCCTGGAACCGGATTGCAGCATTTGGAAAACCGCACTGCCACGTCGTCCACGCCTTTGACAACGATTCCGCCCTTCTGTTTCTCTTCCGGACGCCGTTCCCTGACATGTTCTGCCGCCTCCAAAACCTGTTCATCTGTGATCTTCTGCTTCTGGTCTTTATTGAACTCCTCCGCCAGCTTATTGACAACCTGGCCCTCTTTCAGTCCGCCGTGTCCCACGGCTGCGCACACAGACTCCCAGTCTTTAAACCCATATTTGAGCTGTACCTTTTTAATATATTCCGGCTTTAAGTAGCTTGACAGTTCAATCCGCTTGCCCTTGCAGTACTTCTCAAGCATTTCCTTGCCTTTAACGATATTTTCTTCTTTAAACTGGGTCTTAAACCATTGATTGATCTTGCTCTTGGCCTGGGTCGATTTAACAATATTTAACCAGTCCCTGCTGGGGCCCTTGGAATTCTGCGAGGTGATCACCTCCACCCTGTCCCCGTTCTGGAGATGGTACTCAAACGGCACCTGCCTGCCGTTGACCCTGGCTCCTACCATCGTATTTCCTACCGCACTGTGAATACTGTAAGCAAAATCGATCGGCGTGGAACCGTTGGCAAGGCTCTTTACATCCCCGTTTGGGGTAAAACAGTAAACCTGCTCCGCAAACAGGTCCAGATTCGTCTTGAGGAGAGATAAAAACTCTTTGTTGTCGTCCATGTCCTGCTGCCACTCCAGGATTTCTCTGAGCCAGCTCAGCTTTTCCTCTTCTTTGTTGACGCCCACGCTGCTGCTTTTTTCTTTATACTTCCAATGGGCGGCAATACCGTATTCAGCGATCCTGTGCATCTCAAATGTCCGGATCTGGATTTCAAAAGGATGTCCTTCCGGCCCGATCAGCGTCGTATGGAGCGACTGGTACATGTTCTGCTTTGGCATGGCGATATAGTCCTTGAACCTTCCGGGGATAGGCTTATACATCTCATGGATCACTCCCAGAGCCGCATAACAGTCCTTGACCGTATCCACTTTAATCCGCACCGCAAACAGATCATAAATCTGGTCAAGAGTCTTATTCTGATTCACCATCTTCTTGTAAATACTGAAGAAATGCTTCACCCGCCCGTCAATCTCGGCCTTGATGCCGCTCCGCTCAATATGCCCGCTGACTTCATCGACGATCTCTTTGATGTAAGCTTCCCTGCGCACCTTCTGGGAGTCCAGAGAATGTTCCAGTTCTTTGTAGACATCCGGCTTCAGATATCTCAAAGACAAATCATCCAGTTCTACCTTGATCTTGGAAATACCAAGTCTGTGAGCGATAGGCGCATAGATGTCCATGGTCTCTCTGGACTTTTCCTTCTGCTTTTCAGGCTTCATAAACTGCATGGTGCGCATGTTGTGCAGACGGTCTGCCAGTTTAATTAGTATTACCCTGATATCCTTGGCCATGGCAAGGAACATCTTTCGTAAATTCTCCGCCTGTACTTCGATCTTGTCCTTGGAATAACTTAACTGGCCTAATTTTGTGACGCCGTCCACAAGCTGGGCAACCTCCACCCCAAACTCCCGGACTACGTCTTCATATGTCACGTCTGTGTCTTCCACGACATCATGCAGCAAACCGGCAATGATCGTCTCCCGGTCCAGTTCCAGTTCTGCCAGGATGATGGCGACACAAATAGGATGAATGATATAGGGTTCCCCGGACTTTCTCTTCTGGTCCTTATGGGCTTCAAAAGCCATATCATAGGCCCTGCCCACCATCTCTATATCTTCATCGCTGTACAGGCTCTTCATAGTCTCCATCAGCTGATGACGGAGTTCATCAGGAGCCGTAAAACTCTTGGGATTGCTGATATCTTTTTTTACACGGTTTATTTTTGTTTTACTGTTTTGCTCCATTGGCAGCCACTCCAGATTAATTATTTTTTAATTTTGATTCACAGTAAATGCATCTGTAAACCTTATTTTCTCTATTCACAAGTTTAAATGTATGATCGATCTCCTGCTCTATGGAAGTAATGCACCTCGGATTTTTGCATCTTGCAATATTTGTGATGACTTCCGGAAGCCCGACTTTATGTTTGGATTTCAGCTTTCCATTCTCAATGATACATACGGTGGCATTGGGATCCACATATCCCAGCACATCCAGATCGATATCAAAGTTATTGGAAATCTTGATGATGTCTTTTTTGCCAAGTTTATTGCTCTTGGCATTCTGAATGATCGCAATGCTGCAGTCCAGTTTGTCAAGTCCCAGCTGGTAGTAAATATCCATGCCTTTTCCGGCTGTGATATGGTCTAAAACGATTCCGTTCTTGATACTATCTATGTTCATGCCGTAACCCCCAATAAATCCATGATCAGCGCCATCCTCACGTGTTTGCCGTTCAGTGCCTGTCTGAAATAGCAGGCTCTCGGGTCCTCGTCCACTTTGACAGAGATCTCATTGACCCTCGGCAGCGGATGCAGAATGGACAGGTCTTCTTTTGCCTTTTTTAACTTCTCAGGGTCCAGAATGTAGCTGTCCTTTAAGCGGACATAATCGGCCTCGTTAAAAAATCTCTCCCTCTGGACTCTGGTCATGTATATGATGTCCAGTTCCGGCATGACTTCTTCCATCTCTCTGACTTCACGGAACGGAATATTCTTCTTCTCAAATACATCTTTTTTCAGATATTCCGGTATCTGAAGCTCCTCAGGAGAGATCATGATGAAACTAATATCCTCATACCTTGAAAGGGCCTTGATCAGCGAATGCACGGTGCGCCCGAACTTCAGGTCGCCGCAGAATCCAATGGTCAGATTTTTAAGTCTTCCTTTTTCCCTTCTTATGGTCAAAAGATCTGTGAGTGTCTGAGTCGGGTGGTTGTGCCCTCCGTCCCCTGCATTGATGATCGGGATGTCCACATGTCTGGATGCCACATACGGAGCCCCCTCCTTCGGATGGCGCATGGCGATGATGTCTGCGTAGCAGGCCACTATCCGCGCCGTGTCGGCAATACTTTCTCCTTTTACTGCCGAGGAAGAATCAGCAGAAGAAAAACCAAGTACACTGCCTCCTAACTCCAGCATGGCCGCTTCAAAACTGAGCCTCGTCCTGGTACTTGGTTCAAAAAATAGTGTTGCCAGCTTCTTATATCTGCATACTTCCCTGTACTTCTCCGGCCTTAACGAGATATCATCCGCAAGATTCAAAAGCCTGTCGACGTCATCCACAGACAAATCCATCGGATCGATTATATGTTTCATAGAAAGTACCTCCTAATCGTTATATTATAATAATTCTACATTTACAGACCAATAGTGTCAATGAATTACTTATATTTTAGCAGGCCTTTTTCCAGCAGTTCCAACGGCCGGTAAGAAAGTTTTGCCTTCCGCAGTCCTTCTTCCCCCAGGTCTTCCTCTCTGTTGATGAACTGATAATCCATGGCTTCGTGCAGAATAAACTGCTGGTTGATCATCGGGTAGGCTCCCTGTATCTCTCCGAACGCCTTCTCGAAATGGACGACAAAGGTATCTTCCGTTGTTCCCTCCCCTATGGCAAATGCAATGATCTTTCCATCGCTTCTCAACACCCCGCCCCTTAAGTCAAGATCTTTATAATACATCAGAGCATTCTTGGCGGCACAGATCTCTTCATGCTTGTCGGCATCTTCTTCTTTGGTGGCTTCGTTTGCCATCTTCCATTCCATGAGCATGGTCAGGGCTTCCAGAGCATTCTCGTCATTTAAAGATTCGTAAGACCAGTCGTGGTTCTCCTTAAACCTGTTGATATGATTTCTCTTGCCGTGAAGCTTCTTGCCCCTCAGCGTTGCCAGAGATTCCCGTTCGTAAATATAATCAAAAAGATCCCGGTCATATTCCACTGTAAAAATATCCCCGAACATCTCTTTCATCTTTTCTTCTGTTTCCTTCAGGATACCATGCATGGCAAACGGGATTCCTTCTTCCCTGCAGTATTCCATGACGGCCTCCACGGCTTTCTTTTCATCCCCGCCTCCAATCGGATAGCTGAACGTACATCCATGTCCGTCTTTTGACCGGATGATCAGCATATCCTCAGTTATTGCATATGTCATGTGATAATGATCTTTCCACAGGATCAGTGTTGCCGCCGAAAAATCAGCACTCCGGTAATTAATTTTGTCAAAATATGCGTCAAACATTTTTTTATCTTCTAATTTGGGTGTCTTAAAATCCATTGTAAACTCCTTTAATTATTTATGATAGGGCTGGCAGTTCATAATCCGGCAGCTCCGATAGATCTGCTCCAACAGGACGGCCGCACATAACTCAGGCGCCATGTCAAAAGAGGAGACAGAAAACTCAGAAACATCATGCTCCGGTCTGAACCCTCCGATATAAAAAAAGATATTAGAACAGCCGTTCATCATCCAACGGCTGATTTCTTCTGCAAATGCTGTGCTCTCCATGCTGTTTTCAGAACTGGTGACCATAAAATGCTTCCCTTCCTTCTCAAAAATTCTTCCCAATTGTTTCTCTTTTTTTACATACTTGACCTCTATCGTACAATATTTTCCGAGACGTTTCAAATATTCTTGCATTGCCTGGACATACAGTGTATCCCTGTTCTTTTGTAAAATAAAAATATAAAACTTCATCATGACTTGCCTTTATCAAAAAAATTCTTCAGTTTCTTATCAGATTTGAGCGCTTTTTCAAAGGTATCGTTGGTCTCTTTGATCAGCTGTTTTACTTTTTCTGTTCCAAGACCAGCATTCAGAGCATTTTTTATCTGTGCTGTATAATGTTTCTCGTTATTATAGAGCAGATAAGACTGGCCCTTTTTTACAACATAATACTGGCTCATGCCGGGTGCAGGTGTTTTGATCCCCCGGAGCTTTGTACTGTAAGTGGCATAAACGATGAATGATTGTTCATCCGCGCCTTTTTCAGTGTGGAACGAGAGGTTCTTATATGACTCCACATACTTATGTAGCTTCTTTACTGCCCGGCTGGAAACCAGATCTTTCGGGTCTTCCACCATGCCTTTTAAGCCCTTCTCGTCACCTGCCCTGAGCTTTTTATAGTACTCATTCATAAATGACAGCAGCTTCTCTGTCTCCGGCTCCACCGGCCGAGATGTTGCTGCAGCATCGGTGCTTTTTTTCTCTGAGGCTTCTGTCTCTTCCCTGAAAATCTTCTCATTTGTGATTTTTTCCGTATGTTCCTTGTCCAGTTTCAGGAAAATCAAAAAACAAGCGCAAAAAAATAAAATCCAGCTCAATACGATGACAATGACTGTTGATTTCTTTAGCTTCACTTACCATGCCTCCATCTAGATAGTTTCTTTTATTATAGCATATCCCTTTTTTTGATACAAAGAAAACATAAAATAAGAACCGCACTCCGTCCAATCCCGTGTATTCACAGGAAAGCAGACAGAATACGGCTTTCAAATACTTCAGGCTTTTTTAGCTTTGTACCCGGAAACCAAGATTTATGAGAAAGTCGTGGACGTCATCCGGATTTTTGACTGTAGACAGAGAAGAAACGCCTATATATGCAGGATGGGTACCGGATGCATTTGTCGTTGTTTTACTTGTCTCATATATTTTCCCGTCATAATATACAAGATATGTCCTCCACTGCCCATGCATGTCATTAGGATTGGAGCCGTCGCTTTTCGTGGCGATCAGTAAGGAACCGAAAGACCTCGATACCCCTTTTCATGACAGGTAATAGGGCTGCCAGTACAGCTGGTCTTCCAGTTCGTCAAGTGCTCATACATATACTTCATCAGCGACTCTCTGCTGGCCCAGTTGTTTACCTTTACTTCTTTGTAAAGCTGGTCCATGAGCTTTTTGTATTCTTCTACATATTCCTCCAGCGGAGTCAAAGCGCTGTCATCGGAAATTACATATTTAACATCGGCATCTTTGTTGTATTTCACACAAAGGCCGTTTTTAAGATCTGTTTCTTATCTGCACCCACTGAAGTCAGGCGGTTTTTAACATACAGTTCCATATACGCACTCTGGGAAGATGCCACTAATATCCTCCTTACCGGCATTGATGACCTCTAAGTCTAATATACCTGATTTTGGATCAGATTGAAATACGAAATACATCAATTTCCGGAGGAACTAGAAACCGTATGGGATAGTGGGATGTCCCGATCCCTGTGTTGACAAAAAGCTTCATTCCATTTACCGAATAGAACCCATCCGTAAATTTTTTGGCAAGAGACGTTTTCATCTTAAAAAACGGAAGCTTTACCTGTCCGCCGTGGCTGTGCCCTGCCAGAATCAGGTCGGCACTTTTTTCAGGGACGCGCTCTGCCGCATCCGGTTCGTGCATCAGCAATATTTTGTAATCACAGTTCTTTAACTCTCCCGACTCCATCAGTCCATAGTCCGGTGTTCCGAACAGCACATCGTCCAGCCCGCCGATCCCGATCTTTTTTCCATCGGGAAGACGGATGATTGCAGATTCATTGGCAAGCAGCTTAAATCCTCCGTTCTGTATGATCCCCGGATAAGCCCTCATGGCGCTTCCTCCGTAATCCCGGTTTCCCCAGACCGCATATTTTCCGTATTTGGCCTGGATGTCGGACAATGCCTTCTCTACTTTTTTCTCAGGATGGTAGGACGCATAATTGTCATAGAGATCCCCGGTAAAAACAACAATATCCGGCGACTGCCCGTTGATCTTATCCACTAACTTTCCCAGCCGGTCTTCAGAATATGCTTCACTCACCTGGATGTCAGATATATGGACCAGCTTCAACTCTATCGATGCCGGTCCTTTCTTCAGTTCATAGTCATGGACTGCCAGACGGTATGGTTCTATTTTCACTGCATATACTGCCAAAAGACCCGTTAAAATCAGGATCATCAGTATAAACAGAATGATTCTTTTGATAATCTTCAATGGAATTCTCCTTATGAGCTTTTTATAACTATTTCCTTCGCATTTTAAAATGCGTTCCTCCAATAGCGAAAACAAACTTCCCCTATGGAATGAAAAAACCGCATATTTCTATGCGCTCCCATTTATTTTTAGACATATCTACTATTTTTCATTCAAGGTATTTGTTTAGTATAAACGATGGCAGGGCAAATGGCAAGGCTTGATTAGCCATCACTTACTTAAAAAATGATGGCTGACCAAGCCCCCTTTGCTCAAGGATATTCATTAGAGTTTTCTCTGTTTTTATTATATCAGTCTCCTGTCATTCAATCTCAAAATTTTCAGAATTGAAATTACTGTAAAATCTGCCCTGTTCCGCAGTAAAACGAAGTACACAGTAATCAGGGTCCGTCACGCCTTCCGGGTAATACATGGTATCGCCCGCATGCCATATTTTCTGGCTGATTCCCAGGATAGATTTTATCAAAACGGAAAGAGAACTGCCGCCCTTGCTGAGCTTCCATAAAATAACAGGCTTCCATTTGCCCTTTATGATGTCATGTATCAATTCCAACGGACATATATATTCATTCCTCATTTTCATCTTGACCGACTCCAATCATCGGCAGGGATTTTATTTATTCAGAACAAAGTGGGCAAGCCCACTTCAACGCCCCAACCCCTCACTCTGAGGGGCTTGACAACTTTGCGTGCCAGATGCAATTTGCCGCAGGCAAATAATTTCCTTACGCATCTGTGCACAACCCGCGGAGCGTTTTTATTTCATAGGGAAGGTCGTAGAACTTTCCTATGAAAATCGAGTAGGGGAGATTAAATCTCCCCTCTCACACCACCGTACATGCCGTTCGGCATACGGCGGTTCAACATAACTTCAAAGCATGACGTTCCATGTAATAATCGTAGCAACTCACAAGCCCTGCCTGTTTCAGCTTTTCTTTTGAGATTGCCCTGACTACACAGGTTTTCGTTACTATCCATTGATAGTGGTCTCCCATGTATGATGTCTGTCTTGCAAGGTCTTTTCCTATACCCAGCTTCTGCAATCCCCACTGCCGTTTCTTCGGTACTTTCCATTGTTTCCAGATTATTACTCGCAGTCTTGTACGCAAATGTGCGTCTATGTCGGTCATTGCTGTTTTCATCCTACCTATTGCAAAGTAGTTTATCCAACCTCGGATTACCCTGTTGAGCTGTTTTACCCTTTCCGCAAACGCCATTGATTTTCTTCTTTCTGTCAGCTTCTCTAACGTCCTCTTAAATTTCTGCACAGAATCCTTGTGTGGTCTGCACTTCCATTCTTTCGTCTTGGAATCTTTCCAGAATCCAAAGCCGAGATATTTGAGGTTCATTGGTCTTGTTATGTGTGTTTTATCTGCATTTACTTTCAGACCAAGCTTCCTCTCTATCCAGTCCGTTATCGAATACATAACACGTTTGGCACTTGCTTCGCTTCTGACTGCTATTACACAGTCGTCAGCGTACCTCACGAAGCGCAATCCACGTCTTTCCAACTCTTTATCCAGTTCATTCAGCATGATATTAGACAATAGCGGCGACAGATTGCCACCCTGCGGCGTTCCCTGTTCTGTTTTCTCATACCTGCCCTGCACCATGACTCCTGCTTTCAGATATTTCCGTATCAGCGATTCCGTATCTCCGTCATTTATGATGTTGGGGACAAGGCTCATCAACTTATCCTGCGGTACGTTATCGAAGAATTTCTCTAGGTCTATGTCCACTATCCACTCATATCCCTCATTGAGGAACATGAGCATATCTTTGATAGCCATTTCACAGCTCCTGTTTGGACGGAATCCGTAACTGTGGTCTGAAAACAGCGGCTCGCACATAGGGCTGATTATCTGTGCTATACCCTGCCGGATTACCCTGTCCATGACTGTCGGTATTCCAAGTTTTCTTTTGCTTCCGTTAGGCTTCGGGATTTCTACACGCCTCACGGGTTGAGGTTTGTAACTCCTTCCTCTGATTTGCTCCCTGATACTGTTCCAGTTCTTACGGATAAATCCATCAAGTTCTTCCAGTTCCATGCCGTCAACGCCGCCTGCACCCTTATTGGCACAGACTTTCTTATATGCTTCGTTCATGTTCTTTTTCTCCAGTATCTTTTCCAACAATTCCGACATACTTTGTGTGCTTCGCTCCTTTCCGCTCCCTGTGATTTGTCCTATGTTTATGCGTTTACAGCTCATATACGTTTCGCCTACATCCGCTTGTCGAATACTCACAGGTACATACATTCGTCTGCACGGTTACATTGTTCAGCCCTTCAGATTTCTCCTACTATGGCTTCTGCTGACTTCTCACAGTTCGTTGTTACTACGGCTGATGAAACCGCCTGTGAGACCTCACGGGATAAGTCCGTGTTCTTTCCTCGTCTACCCTCCCGATTTACGCACATGGGTTACGGCTACCTTTAGGGCTTCGTTGCTTTAAGTCAACTTACCCACCATGTACGCCTTAATATCGGGTTTCTGTCCGTAGGGCTACGATTTCGCTATCCCTTCTTCTCGCCCACACCTCACGATGCAAACCTTGGGAGTCGCTTACAAGTTCGTCGGTAGCTACGCCTATGTGGACTTGCACCACAGAACACGGACATGCCCGTCATACTCAAAAAAACAACAGCCAGACTTTACGTCCGGCTGCTGCTTCGCTCATCCCATTTTTTTAATACCTGAAGAAAGCTGGCGACAGGAAATCCTACTACATTGTAGTAGTCTCCTTCGATTCTGCGAATGAAACGCGCCGCCCTGCCCTGAATTCCGTAAGCTCCGGCTTTATCCATCGGTTCTCCCGTCTCAATATAGCATCTGATCTCATCTTCTGAAACAGGATAAAAGAAGACGGATGTCTCTTCGTAAAAAACATGTTTCTTTCCCCCGCAGATACACGCAACACCTGTATACACCTGATGTCTGCTTCCGCTGAGCATGCGGAGCATCCGGGCAGCATCATCCTTATTCTCAGGTTTTCCGAGTATACTGCCCTCCATGGCAACTACGGTATCAGCGCCTACAACCATACAGTCTCCGTCAACACGGCCAGCTATATCTTCCGCTTTTTGAAGAGCCAGCTCCATCACCGCATCTTTCGGTTCCTGCTTTGTGATCACTTCCTCTTTTGTGCTCGGGATCACCTCAAAATCGAGTCCTGCCTGCTTCAGTATCTCCCTGCGCCTCGGAGATGCGGATGCCAGTATTAATGTTTTCATTCTTTCTCCTCTTTTCTGATGGACTAAGCGGGCAAGCCCGCTTCATCTTCCCATTCTTTCTCTCTTTGAAGGACTTTGAAGCTTATTATAATGCAGCAGAGCCTGCTTGTCGACCGTTAAGCCTCTTTTATCATACCAAGGAAATACCGGTGGACGGTATTGTCTTCATCCAGTTCGGGATGAAAAGCCGTGACCAGCTGATTATCCTGTCTGGCAGCTGTGATCTTTCCTCCCGATAAGGCCAAAACCTTAACTCCATTTCCCGTCTCTTCAATATAGGGTGCGCGGATAAACGTCATGGGAATTTTTCCTTCTTCCCCAAACTGTTCTTCTGTTCGGAAACTTCCGAGCTGGCGTCCATAGGCATTTCTCCTGGCTGTGATATCCATCGTCGCAAGATAAGCGCTCTCCCCTTTTATCCTCTGAGCCATCAAAATCAGCCCGGCGCAGGTTCCAAAAGCCGGAAGCCCGTTTATGATCATATTTCTAATCTGATCGGCCATCTCAAGATCCCGCAGAAGCTTTCCCATGACCGTGCTCTCTCCTCCCGGAAGGATGATTCCGTCCATCTGGTTTTCTAAGTCTTTCTTCCTCCGTATTTCAAAACTCCGTACTCCCAGTCCTTCCAGCTTCCTGCGGTGTTCCGTAAATGCTCCCTGTAAAGCCAGTACTCCGATCCTCATTACCGGCCTCTTTCTGCCATCAAAAGCTGAATCTCATCTTCATTGATTCCCACCATGGCTTCTCCCAGATCTGTGGATAATTCAGCAAGTATCTTCGGGTCACGGAAATTCGTAACGGCCTTTACAATAGACTGTGCACGCTTTCTGGGATCACCCGATTTAAAAATACCGGAGCCAACGAAAACTCCTTCCGCCCCAAGCTGCATCATCAGAGCCGCATCCGCCGGAGTCGCCACCCCGCCCGCCGCAAAATTGACTACGGGAAGCCTGCCGTCTTCGTGCACTTTCAGTACCAATTCGTAAGGTACTCCAAGTTTTTTTGCCTCGTCGAATAATTCATCTTCCGACATAGAAGCAATCCTTCTGATGTCCCGGTTCATTTTCCGCATATGGCGCACAGCCTGGACAACATCTCCGGTTCCCGGCTCTCCTTTGGTCCGTATCATAGATGCACCTTCATTAATCCGCCGGAGCGCTTCGCCAAGATCTTTTGCCCCGCAGACGAACGGCACATGAAACTTCGTCTTATCAATGTGATATACATCGTCGGCCGGCGAGAGCACCTCGCTCTCATCAATATAGTCGATCTCAATCGCCTCCAGTATCTGTGCCTCCGCAAAATGCCCGATTCTAACTTTTGCCATCACGGGGATGGATACCGCTTCCTGAATCCCTCTGATCATTTTCGGATCGCTCATTCTGGACACGCCTCCGGCTGCACGGATGTCTGCCGGAATCCTTTCCAGTGCCATGACCGCACAGGCCCCGGCCTCCTCTGCTGTTTTTGCCTGCTCGGGAGTCGTCACGTCCATAATGACTCCTCCTTTTAACATCTGTGCCAACTGTTTATTTAACTGGTAACGCTCATTATTCATTGCTGAAATCCTCCAAATGCAAACTATTTAAATATGTTATTGTATCAGCCTGATATAGTAATTCATTATACAGTTTGCTGGTACTATATAAATATCCAGTTTTTATTTTTTTGACAGGGCCAGTTTTTAATATTATAATTGACCGCTATTCCAGTGCTCCCTTAACTTTCTTTTTGCGCCCGCAGAGCCTGGCTTCCGCATTGTTTACTTGATTTGCGTATGCAGAATTCGTCCATCGACAAAAAAGATATCTTCATTAATTATACGAAGATATCTTTTTACAGCTCTTTATTCTTTATTCGATTTTATTTTGTTAAAATAGGCTTTTGTCTCTGCGATAACGACCGGACTTAATGCCGCCAAAGCGATCAAGTTCGGAAGTGCCATCAGCGCGTTAAAGATATCTGCGATCTTCCATACTGCTTCCACCGTCATAAATGGTCCGATAAACACAGCCAGAATATATAGATACCGGTATCCCATAACGATCTTCATTCTGCCGTTTGTGAGGTATTCCAGACACCGTTCCCCGTAATAATTCCACCCGAGAATTGTGGTAAATGCGAAAAACACAAGGCAGAGCATCAAGATGAAGGATGGCACCACCGGTGGAAACGGCATTTCCATCTGGAACGCTTTTGTGGTAACTTCCACTCCCTCAAGCCCTACATTCCATGTACCGGAGATGACAATGCTGAGCCCGGTCATCGTACAGATCACAATTGTGTCGATAAATGTTCCTGTCATGGACACAAGTCCCTGGCGCACCGGCTCTTTTGTCTGGGCTGCAGCTGCCGCGATCGGCGCGCTGCCAAGGCCCGCCTCATTGGAAAAAATACCTCTTGCAATCCCGGACTGCATGGCAGCCAGCATCGTTCCGAGAGCTCCGCCTGCCATTGCCTTGACTCCGAATGCACTTTTTACCACAAGTGCGATCGCCGCAGGTACTTCCTGTATATTAAAAATGATGATACTCAGCGCAGCAAGAACGTAAGCCACCGCCATAAACGGCACGACTACCTGGGAAACAGCCGCGATCCTTTTGATCCCTCCGAGAACTACTGCCGCAACACAGAGCGTAATGATCACGCTGGCAACAAGCACCATATAGGAATAGTCTTTTCCGAACAGGGAGATCACATGGGCATTGTTTGGATCAAAGAAATTTTTGACTGCTCCTGAAATACCGTTCACCTGTGTGAATGTTCCGATTCCGAACAGGCCGACGCCCGCTCCGAAAAAAGCAAAAATCTTGGCCAGCGGCCTCCATTTGCGCCCCATACCATTTTCTATGTAATAGAACGGCCCGCCGAGCACGTGGCCCTTCTCATCGATGGTCCGGTATTTGATTGCCAAAAGGCCTTCCGCATATTTCGTGGCCATGCCGAAAAATGCCGCCAGGATCATCCAGAACAAAGCTCCCGGTCCCCCGGCACAAAGCGCCGTCGCTACTCCAACGATATTTCCGGTACCGATCGTTGCAGAAAGGGCCGTACAGAGAGCACCAAAACTGGTGACTTCCCCGGAGCCTCCCTCCTCATTTTTCACCATATATTTTAATGCTCTGGGGAGATGCCTGATCTGTAAAAGCCTCAGACGCATGGTGAGATAAATACCCACAGATAAAATGAGGACGATCAGCGGTATCCCCCAAACTACATCGTCAAGCCAGATAATAAAATTGTTCAATTGTGTCAGCATGTTTCCTTCTCCTCTTTCGTTTCCTGTATTCTTTTCATTAAAAATTCATGGAGAACTCTTTATGGAAGAACATAGTGGGCAAACCCACTTTAACTCTCCAGCACCTCAATCTTTGAGGGGCTTGCCCACTTTGCGTGCCAGATGCGATTTGACGTAGCCAAATAATTTTCTTACGCATCTGTGTACAACCCGCGGAGCGTTTTTATTTCACAGGGAAGGTCGTAGAACTTTCTTATGGAATAAAAAAAGCCAAACCCAAAGTTTGACTAAGAAAGAGTAAGCAAATATACAGTACACCGAAAACGTGCCGCACGATTATGTCTGCTCTGTCCTTTTGCCTGAGAGATAAACAGCTTGCGCTGCCGTACACCTTCGGCGCTCTTTCTTTGAGACTCTCCAGAGTGTATATAGTATCTATACATACGTTAAGATATTAACATACCTTGTTTTGCAAGGCAAGAAAATCTTACCTTGAATCCGTGAAAAAAATCCATTACCATTAGAAATAAAGAAAATCAGAAAGGAAACTCCCCGATGGAACACATGATACATGAAATAAAGCCAGTTTTTAACGACAAATCCAGAATCCTGATCTTAGGAAGCTTCCCCTCTGTAAAATCCAGAGAAGGGCAGTTTTTCTACCATCACCCTCAGAACCGCTTCTGGAAAGTGCTTGCCGCTTCGCTCTCCCAGCCTGTTCCCGCCACCGTAGAGGAGAAAACCCTCTTTCTCCTGTCCAATCACATAGCGGTCTGGGATGTAATCGCATCCTGCGACATCCGGGGTTCCAGCGACAGCTCAATCCGTAACGTGACCCCAAACGATCTGACCAATCTGCTTTCCCTTGCCCCCATCCGCAGCATTTACACCAACGGCGGAACTTCCCACAAGTTATTCTGTAAACACATTGAGTCTTCTCTCGGAAGATCTGCCGTCAAGCTTCCATCTACGAGTCCGGCCAATGCGACATGGACACTGGAACGTCTTGTCAGTGTGTGGGGACCCGCCATCCGCGAAGGTTTATTTCCCGGAAAACCGGACAGTAATCTGACAGACTTCTGACTTCGTCCCCACTCTCAGAGGAGGACCCCACACTCCTGCACCGGAGGTGACAACAGAATGCATGTTTCCGATCTTTTTATAACCACATGAGTTTTCCCACATCATGCCGGTCACAAGATTCCCCGGAAATATCTGACCGTCGTGGGTATGTCCGGACAGGTCCAGATCGGCGCCAGCCTCCGACAACTGTTTAAACTCTTTCGGCTCATGATCCATGACGATGACCGGTTTTGTCAGGTCGCAATCTTTCAGCAAATCTTTTGCTCCCCTGCGCAGTTCTCCTATTTTCCGTGCTTTTGAAGGATCTTTCCTGCCCGCCAGATAAAACGCCCCGTCAATCAGGATTGTCTTGTCATCCAAAAGTCTGATCCCCGACCGGGATAAAA
Source organism: Anaerostipes faecis (assembly GCF_910574135.1). Lineage (NCBI taxonomy): Bacteria > Bacillati > Bacillota > Clostridia > Lachnospirales > Lachnospiraceae > Anaerostipes > Anaerostipes faecis. Next base: position 49,929 of record NZ_CAJSYK010000001.1, read on the forward strand.
ATTCTTCCATCTGTCTGTCATTATCAGATGCTTTTTTTGTGCCGAACGTAAAGCCTCCGAGGATTTTTTCGCCTATATCGTGATTTCCCCAGCACGCATATGTACCGTAAGTACTCTGTATTTTCCCAAGCTCCTTCTCTATCTTTTCCGGATCTTTTACCGCCCTGTATTCATTGTCAAAAATGTCTCCCGCAATACAGACCAGATCAGGCTTCCCCTGATTAATCTGTTTTACAATCTTTTTCACCTGAGAAAGTCCGCTGTTATAGCCGAGATGCAGATCTGCAACTAAGGCGACTCTGAGCTCCTTTCTGCCTGCACAGGCTTTGTCCACCGTCACTACATAGTCAGTAGTATCAATATGTCTGGCATGGATACTGCCGTAAACCGTAAAAACCAAGACCGCTGCTAAAATCATCACTCCTGCCGCCGCCAATATACTCTGGTCTTTCTTCGGGATGAAAAGTCCGATCAGATCACCGGCCGCTGCCAAAAAAAGGGCACAGAAAAAAATTCCGATCCAGTAATTACTCAGGATTTTAAAAATCCTCTGAAGCCGCGACTGGGGCAGCACAAATGCGATCAAAAGGGAAAAACCCGTGATCCAGTACAGGATTCTGTAACAAAAACGAATCTTGTCCGGATGGATAATATGAATACATACGGTAAGCCAGCTAAAGCTCCGCTTATATAGATAATAATTCAGCGCCAGGTAAAACGGCGCCAATATCACTGCCAGCATACCTTTTCCTCAACTTTCTGCAATCTCTCTTATTGCCTCCACTGCCTTTTCTGTCTGTTCTCTTGTATTAAAGCTGGAAAAGCTGAACCGGACCATTCCCTGCTCCTTTGTCCCAAAGGCTTCGTGCATCAGCGGCGCACAGTGTCCTCCGGATCTTGTACAGATCCCGTATTCCTCTGTCAGCCAGCAGCTTACTTCTCCGGAACGCATCTCTTTTATATTCAGGCTCACAATCGGCGCCCTCTCCTCTTTTGTAAAATCACCATACAGAGTAACCCCCGGTATCTCACGGACGCCTTTATAAAACATATCGGCCAGGCACTGTTCTTTCTGCCGAAGCTTTTCCATGCCCTGTGACCTGATATAATCGATGCCGGCTCCCAGCCCGGCGATACCATGGCCGTTTAAAGTACCGGCTTCCAATCTCTCCGGCATCTGCTCCGGCTGTCCTCTGTCAAAGGTTTTGATCCCGCTGCCCCCTGTTTTTAAAGGGGCTATGAGAAGTCCCTGCCGCACTGCCATGCCTCCGGTTCCCTGGGGTCCAAGCAGACTTTTATGCCCTGTAAAACAAAAGACGTCCACATGGTCTTTGACAAGATCAACAGGAAAAACACCTGCGGTCTGTGCACCGTCCACGATCATCAGAATTCCCCTCTCATGAGCCAGTCTTCCGATCTCGCGGATGTCCGTCAGATTGCCGGTCAGATTCGACGCATGGGTGCAGACAACGGCTCTTGTGTTTTTCTGAAACAAGGACTCTATATCCTGGGCACTCACATTTCCCAGTTCATCACATCCCGCAGCGGAGAACTCCACTCCCTGCTGTTCCAGACGGTACAGAGGCCGCAGTACGCTGTTGTGTTCCAGCACGGTTGTCACCGCATGATCTCCTGGCCGGAGCAGTCCGCAGAGGACAGTGTTCAGACTCTCCGTTACATTGGATGTAAATACGATCTGAGAAGGCCCGCATCCAAACATATTTCCAAGCTTTTCCCTCACTTCGTATATAGTTCTGGAAGCATCCAAAGACGCACCATGAAGCCCTCTGGAGCTGTTTCCCATATGCCGGACGGCCTCCGCCACCGCAAGCGCCACGGATTCCGGGCGGTAATAGCTGGTGGCCGCACTGTCAAAATAAATCATAAATACCTCCCGGCTGCCTTTAAGGCTTAATGATCTGCGATGCCTGCATCATTGTCTCCGCAATCATATACATATTTGTCACCTCTCCCACGGCAAGCTGTTCTTCCAGACCGTAGTGGTTCAGACAGGTTCCGCAGGTAAGAATTTCAGTTCCGCCTTCCTCCAGAGTTTTTAAATCCTTTAATGCATCAGACCCCTGGCAGGAAAGCTTCGCGCCATTATTAAACAAGAGCATCCTGTCCGGCTTTTGGTCCAGCTGGGTCAGCGCAAAGACAAACCCTTTCATGAGCATCTTCCCAAGGACCTCATCTCCCTCTCCCATCTTATCTGAAGAAAGTACGACAACCGTGTCCCCTGTTCTTTCCCGAATATTATCAGTTCTTTTCCCGGTTTCTTCCGCAGTTTGTTCCTTGTCTGCAGTTCCCACTGTCATTCTTACTTCATACATGTTTTTGCCTGTCTCTCTGGACACAAAACCGTATTGCTTCTGCACTGCCAGCTTTGACAGGTTCTGGACTGCAACATCATTGTCTACGACCACCGTGACTGTTCCGCCTTCCGGTGTTTCTTCCAAAGCCTTCTTTGCCAGGATCACCGGCATTGGGCACTGTTTTCCGACAGCATCAATTCTTTTTTCCATCTTTCTTCCTTTCCCTTAGTAAACAAGAATCTTTTTCTCTCTCCGTTTTGTGATCCTGCCCACAGCGGCACACGGCAGGCCGAGTTTTTTTAACTTTCCCAGCGCGCTCTGTGCATCTTCCGGCCGAATGCCTGCCAGAAGCCCTCCTGAAGTCTGAGGATCAAACAGGATTTCCTCCATCCAGAACGGAACATCTGAAAACCACACATCACTTCCGACCGAATTTCTGTTTCTCTGTCCCGCCGCGGTCAGATAAAATTCATCTGCATACCGCGCCGCATCCTCAATATATGGGATTTGGGAAGAGTCGATTTCGGCCGTATACTGTTCTTCGATCATTTCGTCCAGATGTTTTAAAAACCCGAAGCCCGTTACATCTGTACAGCCATGGACCTCATATCCCGAAAGAATTTCTGCCGCATATTTATTCAATGTCGTCATAGAATTCACCGCCTGTTCATACGCCGCAGCGGAAGCCGCCTTCATCTGGTTCGCCGCCAGCACAATGCCGACCCCCAGAGGTTTTGTCAGCAGAAGGATATCCCCTTCCCTGACTCCGTTATTTGCATAGACTCTGCCGGGATGAATGGTCCCCATGACCGACAGGCCGTACTTTACATCCTCATCCGCAATAGAATGACCTCCCGCCAGCGTTCCTCCTGCTTCCTGGACCTTGGAATTCCCGCCGAGCAGGATTTCTCCCAAAATGTTTAAATCCATCTTTTCCGGAAAACACACGATATTCAGGGCAGTCTTCACCGTACCGCCCATGGCATAAATATCACTCAGTGCATTGGCAGCGGCGATCTGTCCGAATATATAAGGGTCCTCCACCATAGGCGGAAAAAAATCCAGTGTCTGCACCACGGCCAGATCATCGCTGAGTCTGTAAACCGCCGCATCATCCGCATGGTCAAACCCAATCAGCAGATTGTCATCCTTTTTCTTGGGGAGCCTGCTCAAAACGTGGTCTAACACCCCGGGGCCCAGTTTCGCCGTACAGCCGCCGCTTTTGCAAAACACAATATTCTCTTCACTCATAGAACTCTCCTTACAACAAAATCCGGTAAATTCCTTCCGTCTCAATGGACTGCCCGTTAAGAACTTCTTTCACCGCAGCCTCCTCTTCCGGCTCTGCGCACCAGGCCATTCCGCAGCCCGCCGTAATAGAGGGAGGAACCGCGATCAGCCTTCCTCCCACACCCCGCTGCCTGCAGTACTTCTCCATCGCCATGGCATTGGTAGTATTGGGAAACGCAACTACCAGCCTTAAGCTCTTTTCTCTCATAGAATAAACTCTTCCCCGGCCTTTGTGATCTCTCTGACGATGCCCTGATAAGCCCGTCCGTCATCACAGTTCAGATAATGCCTGGAGATCTTATACTCTCCGAATGCGTGCATCGGGAACACAGCTTTCGGATGAATCTCTTTCATGAAATAATTGATCCCTTTACAGTATTTATCCTCCTGTCTAGGATCAAGGAGAAGAAATGCCAGATCGATCTCTCTTCCTCTAAGGCGGGCCACTTCTTCTTTATAGGTCCGGATCATAAATTCATTGTCCTCCTCCGGTTCCCCGTTCCAGTACCACCAGTTTAAATCTCCTGCATGATAAATCGTCCTGCCCTCGGCAGTAACCAGGAATGCAACGCCTTCGTCATTGGACTTCAGCGTCTCGATCCGAACGGAACCGACCATCCGGTCTTCATGTTCTCTGATCTTTGTGATATTTTGAGAAGCTTTTGCCGGGATATCATCGGATAAAATATATCTTACATTCGGGTATTTCTCTTCCAGATCAAAAATCCTGCGGCAAAAATGGTCCGGATGGCTGTGGGAAGCAAACACATAAAGCTCTTTGTCTTTAGGTATCTCCGGAAATGCTCCTTTATAGTAGTCAAACAGCAAAACCGTCCGGTCAAGTTCCACACAAAAACCGCTGTGTTCAATAAATGTAACTTTCATTGCCTATTTACCTCCTGTCTCTAAAATCTTTTCTTTCAGACTCGGATCAAATGTCCCATTTTTGAGCATCTCGATCTCATATTTGTACGGAGGATAAGAATTTTTGGTCCCTTCCTCTTTAATATACGGAGTCTCCAAAATCTTCGGCACCTGTGTGAAATCTTCATGGTGCACAATGTAATTCAGTGCATTGAAACCGATCTCCCCAAAGCCGATGTTTTCATGCCTGTCTTTCGCCGCACCCCGGGGGTTTTTACTGTCATTAATGTGAAACACCGCAATCTGATCTTTTCCTACGGCCTTATCAAAGGAATCCATGACTCCCTCAAAATCACTGACAATATCAAGCCCGCTGTCGCTTGTGTGGCAGGTATCAAAGCATACTCTTAATTTGTCATTATATTTGACCCCGTCGTAGATGCGCTTCAGTTCGTCAAAATTCCTTCCGACTTCACTTCCCTTTCCGGCCATGGTCTCCAGGGCTATAAAAACCGGCGTATCCTTTGTCAGAACCACATTCAGTCCCTCTATGATCCTGGCAATGCCGGCCTCCTCTCCCGCGCCCACATGCGCTCCCGGATGAAGCACGAGGGTACTGCCGCCCATAGCGCAGGTCCGTTCAATCTCCAGGGCTAAAAACTCCACTGCCAGTTCAAATGTCTCCGGCTTTACCGTATTTCCGAGATTAATGATGTACGGTGCATGGACTACAAATGTTTCAATTCCTGACTCCTCCATCAGAGCTTTTGCTTCCTCAATCCTAAGCTCGCTTATATCCTTTCTCCTTGTGTTCTGCGGCGCACCTGTGTACACCATAAATGTATTGGCTCCATAAGACAATGCTTCTTTGACTGACCCAAGAAACATCTCCTTTCCTTTCATTCCCACATGTGATCCTATTAACATCTATTTTCATTCCTTTTCTATTATATTTGTAAAGCATCTCTTATTATAAATGAAACCCTCCGAAATGTAAAAGGCTTCATGTTCAGAAAAAAATACAAATTTTTATTTGCATTTCCATAAAATCCATGATATTATAACTGTGTTGTGCAGTCGTGGCGGAATTGGCATACGCGCTAGACTAAGGATCTAGTCCGGGCTAACTGGGTGCGGGTTCAAGTCCCGCCGACTGCATTCTTTTTATGTAAAAAGCTGCTGTACCATTGATTTTTCATCATCGGTACAGCAGTTTTTTTCTATATTTCCGTCTTAAATTTCACCGTTCCAGGCATGAACTAAAATTTCCTTTAATACCAAACCCGCGTCTGTGTCATTATATCCATAGTCTCTTTTTAAACTTTTCAGCATCCGTTTCATTTCATCTGCATATTTCTTTACGTCGACATCTTCCCGGGATAATCCGCTTTTCTTTCTTGCATTGAATAGACTGTTTCCTAAATTCATGACTCTTATACCTCCTTCTCATTTAGTATAAGACGATAGGAAAACGAATGCCACCAAAGATACTGTTCAATTCTTCACTTTTTCTCTTTTTATTCTATAATAGAAATCCGGCTTCCCGCTTTCAGTTCCGGCATCCTGCTCTTTTCCACACAGATGCTCCCCGGGAGGCATTCTCTGTCTTCGTGAAAGAATACTGTCAAATGCCCGAGTTTTCCAAGATTCTCTGCCGCAATGCTGCCGACTTCTGTAATCCTATATTCGTTTCCGTCAATGACCAGTCTGCTGCCCGGCTTTATTTCTCCCATGACAGGATTCACTTCGACAAAATAACAAAAGTCTTTAAGGCTTACAAGAGCCGGCTCACCGAATGTTATGAAAAATCCTTTTTTAGCAAATGCCGCCACATCACTTCCTGCAGCTTTCACTGTTGTATGGTAGATCATAATTTATCACCCTTTCTTTAGAGAAGCTCCCGCTCAATGCGTTCTCTTGCTTCCGGCGCCTGTTTCTCCATCTTTTCCGGAAACCCGAACATGGATACACATGCGATATTGTCTCCTCCGGCTTTCGGTGCATTTTCTTTCAGCTGTTTATTGGCAAAATCCATCTCTCTCAATGTCTCAAAGATTCCTTCAAAATCCACGTCTCCCTCGCCCATAGCCAAATGCTGGTGGATCGTCACATCGGCCCTTCCACGGCTGTTTAACCATGGCGGGTTGGCGATATAGCGGCAGTCCAGAGTCTGATTGAACGTATCTGCAAACAGTACATGGGTCAGTTCTTCTCCCGCATATTTTAACATTGATCTCACGTCACCTTTTCCCTCGTCATAGAAGAATCCGTGCGGAGAAGAATATACATATCCAAGGTTCGGAGATCGAAAGGATTTTACCAGATCACAGGTCTCATTATTCAGCTCACAGAAATCATACGGATGAGACTGGATCTCTACTCGGAGCCCTTCCCGTTCGATGATCGGAAGCAGTTCTTCGATAGACCGAAACCACATGCCGCTGCAGATCTCCTGCTGATTGGGATCACCGGAGAGTTCGGTGTTGATCACGGGCACGCCCATGTCCACGGCAATCTCGATCATCCGTTTCCAGTTGGCTACTGCTATCTTCCTCTGTTCTTCGGTCGGCCCGGACCAGCGGTACACCACGATAAAAGAGGAGATCTCCACTCCGGTTTCCCGGAGTGCCTTTCTGTATTCCGCCTCACATTCTTTGGAAAACAGAGGATGTTTATAAAACGGATTGATCCTCGGATGTGGAGACTGTTCAATGTATTTGTATCCCCAGTCTGCCACCTGATGTACCATCCGGTTAATATCCATCTGCTTTGCCAGCACATCCACGTCAAATGCTATTTTCATAGAGCAGCTACTCTCCTTTCCGACAACTTATAAACCTGTTTTTTGAGCAATGTATTTTCTTGCCTTCACTGCATATTCCAGCGGATTGGCAACGGCAGGGTCCTGCTCTGCCTCCACTACGACATATCCTTCGTATCCGCTCTTTTCGATGATGTCAAAGATTGGTGTGAAATCCACGTCTCCGTCTCCGGGAACAGTGAAGGTTCCTTTCCTGACTCCTTTTAAGAAGCTCCAGCTTTCTTTTTTTGACTGAGCCACCACATCAGAACGAAGGTCCTTCAGGTGGATATGTCTGGTTCTGTCAATGTACTTCTCAAGCACTTTCACCGGGTCCATCCCTGCAAAGGAGCAGTGTCCGCTGTCAAACAGCAGGTATACAAGCTCCGGATCAACTTCTGCCATAAACCGGTCGATCTCTTCTTCCGTCTGTACGACAGTTCCCATGTGATGATGGTAGGTCAGGATCATTCCCTTTTCTTTTGCAATTTTACCGAGTTTGTTCAGTCCCTGCACGAGAAGCTTCCACTCCTCATCGTTCATTACATATTTTCCTTCAAAGATCGGATGGTCCTTTCCCTGAGTGCTGTAACTCTGTTCGGACACTCCGATGACTTTTGCTCCCATTGCTTTCAGGAAATCGGTCTGTTCGATAAATTCTTTTTCTGTTTCTTCATATGGTTTGGAGATCAGGAAACTGGAAAACCAGCAGTTACAGATCTCAATCCCTCTTAAGTCCAGGGCTTTTTTCAGTTTGGTGACATCCTTCGGATATTTCCCTCCGACCTCAGACCCCGTAAATCCTGCCAAAGCCATTTCACTGACACACTGTTCAAAAGTATTTTCTTTTCCCAGATCCGGCATATCGTCATTGGTCCATCCGATCGGTGCGATTCCCAGTTTTACTTTCTTTTTATCCAGCATTTCTATCATTACCTTTCTTTATTTTTAAAGCTTCCCTGACAGCTCCCTCACGGTCAGCTCCGCTATCATTTCCTTGTACGTCTTGTCCAGCTTATAGCACAGGGCGATCAGCATCATCACGACCCATACAGCAATCGGTACATAAAGATAAGTCACCTTAATGACTGCAATGGCAGCCGGTGCCTGTTCTGCCGCTGTCTGTGCCATTCCGTTGTATCCCACAAAGGATAATGCCGCTCCTAAAACTGCGTTGGTGATACCCGCTCCAAACTTCTGTCCGAAACTCATGGAAGAGAACATAAGTCCCTCAATCCGTTTTCCAGTCTTCCACTGTCCGTACTCGATCGCATCGCTCGGCAGCGAATACTGCACACCATAGAACGGTGACATTCCGATACCACGGATAATGGATGAAAAGATTGCCAGCGGCACGCTTGTGATATTAAACAGGAAAACAATCTGGCCTGCAATGCCGAGAAGACATCCGGCTACGATCATATTTCTTTTCCCGTACTTCGGTATCAGCTTCGGCAGAAGAAGGATGACAAAGATCATCGGTACTTTCTCAGCCATGGATAACGGCATGACCAGGTTTACATCATTCAGCACATACTGACAGTAATAGGTGAGATCGATCCCAAGGATGATCTGATAGATCGTATAGAACAGCATAAGGCCCAGGGAGATCAGGAAATACCGATTCTTTGACATCAGCTTCAGCGCTGTGAATATCGGAAGTTTTTCCTCAGATTTTTCAGAAACCTTTACCCTTTCCTTACAGCAGCGGAATGTATTTAACAGAATGAGGACAGAGATGACCGAAAATACTGCTGTGACAATGATCCATGCCAGCTGGGTATTGTCGATCTTTACTGCCACCCAGTTGATGATCGGCAGTGTCAGTGCTGTGACCACCATACTTGCTGTGATGGATAAGGACATACGGATGTTGCTGATGGTTTCCCTCTCATGCTTATCACGGCTCATCAGGGAACCGAGTGTATGGAACGGCTGACTAATTCCGGTATACATTACGGTGTTAAGTAAGTTATATGTAATGAACACATAGGCTGCCTGCACTGTTTTTGTACCCTGCGGGACTGTCATCAGCAGTACCGCAGCAATGGCATAAGGGATGACCAGCCGCAAGATCCATACTCTGGACTTTCCGTACTTGGAATGAGTCCGGTCAATGATCGTTCCCATGATAACATCGGATACACCGTCAAATGCTCTGGACGCCAACATGATCATTCCTATGACTCCTGCTGAGAGTCCGATTACATTTGTATAGAAGTAAACCAGCAGAGTGTTCGCCAGAGTATATACAACCGTCAGCGCAGGATCGCCCACACAGTATGCCAGTTTTTCAGAAAGCTTTACCCTGGCAAACTCCCCTTCCAGCTCCTCAAAATTTTCTTCCACGTTCATAGTCATCTTTATTGCTTGTTCACTCATAGACATCTTTGTCCCCCTTATGCTTTATGCAAAGTATTTTGCTACAAAATCCCTTGTCACTTCAGCAGATTTCTTTACGTTCTCGTCATGGGACATTTCATAATACTCCGGACGGAATTCTTCAATAGTACATACTCCGTCAAATCCGATCTTCTTTAAGGCCGCTGCTATCCCCGCATGGTCTACCACGCCTTCTCCAGGCCACAGGCGTTTGTCATCGCCGCAGGAACCAAGAGGCAGGTCTTCACAGTCATTTAAATGATAAGCAAAAATTTTCTTTCCGTCTGCCGCTTCCAAATCTTCTAATTCAGAACACATCTCATGGAAATGGAACGTATCCACTGTAATGCCCACGTTGTCGCGGTCTGTGGCTTTCACTACATCATAAGCAGTTCCGAATTGGTTAATGGAACAGTTCGGCGCACCACAGAATTCCAGTGAAATTTTAATGTCTTCTCCGACTTTGTCTGATAAGTAGCGGAGGCGTTCCACTGCTTCTTCTTTGATCTCTGAAATACTCTTGTCTTTGACATCAAATGAAGGAACCGTGATCAGCATCTTCATGCCGATGGCTTTGCAGACTTCGATGATAAAATCTGTTTCTTCATCAATTTCTTGCACTCCTTTTTCGTCTCTCTGGTTAAAAAAGATCAAGGTATTGTAAGCCCAAGGTTTTAAATGGTGATTTTTAAACCAGTCAGCCAGTTCTTCCAGCGTGTGTTCTTTCAGATAATCCTTTATGCAGTCAAATCTGATCTCTATGTAATCAAATCCGTATTTTTCACAGGCTTCCAGATCAGCCATCAGAGACTGTCCTTTACATTCCAGTGCTGTTGCTTCATTAAATCCAATTTTCATATCTATTTCCTCCTGATTTATGTAATGATCCTATGGCAGATTCTCCGATTTATTTATAGAATTCAGGTTTTTCTGCTGTCACGATCGGTTCAATCTGTCCTGTCTCCTGTGCTTTTACCAATGCGTCTGCTGTCACAGCCGCCAGGTATCCGTCCCATGCAGTAGGTCCGCTGATCACTCCCTGCCCGGCACAGTCTACCCAGTTCTGGACTTCTGTGTCATATGCATCTTCAAATCTTACAAAGCAGTCCGTGTCGATGGCTGTTGAAACTGCTGCATTCTTCCTGATGCTCGGGTAAGAAGGCTCAGCCATCTTGATCGCACCGTCTTCACATACCACTTCGCAGTTGATGTCATATCCGAACTTGCAGTTGACGAATACTTCTACGTCGATGCAGATTCCTCTCTTTGTGCGGAGCAGCATGATCTGAGGATCTTTCAATTCTGAGTGGGAATATTTTGTCACTTTCGGCATGATCACCTGTGCACTCTCATATTCGTCGTCGACTAACCAGTGAAGTGTGTCGATCTCGTGGATTGCTGTGTCATGGACTGCCATCGGCGTATTATAATTGGTTCCCACTTCTGGATTCCTATGTGTGCAGTGAAGGATCAGCGGTTCACCATACTCTCCGGACTGGAGCGCCTCCTTTACCTGTACATATCCCTTATCATATCTTCTCATAAATCCAAGCTGGATCAGATGTTTTCCTGAAGCAGCTTCTGCATCCACAACCTTTTTGCAGTCCTCTGCCGTCGTTGCCAGCGGTTTTTCACAGAAAACACGTTTTCCCGCTTCAATAGCCTGAAGCAGAGAGTCTGTGTGGGCAAAACCCGGGGATACAATAAATACCGCGTCTACATCAGGATCATTAATCAGATCTTTTCCGTCTGTATAAACTTTTGCTCCTCCAGCCAGCGCTGCCGCCTCTTTTGCCCCTTCTTCAAATACATCGGAAACTGCTACAACTTTTGCTCCCTGGATCTTGTTTGTAAGACGTTTGATATGGTCTTTTCCCATTCCGCCGCATCCGATCACACCTACATTTAACATTACTCTACCTCCATGTGTTTGTTTATTGATTTGTTGTTTCATTTAAATTGTGAACTTATGATAACATTGCGTGCGCGTGCACACAATCAACAATTCGCACAATAATTCCAATTATTTTTTAGATAATTTAACTTAGACTGTCCTTTTTGCACAAAAAAATACAATATCGCAGTGCGATATTGTATTTATATTTATACATTCTGTACAAGCAGGAAACTTAAAATGATTATATTATGATTATATTTATATTATATTTTTGTAACAATCAAAGATTGGATCTTGTTTTAATTACAATATCTGTGTGCCAAAACTCTCCCTGTCTCGTTGGATTGCCACAGAGTGTGTGAAATAGTTCCATGACAGACTCATAACCCTGAACATAGGAATTCTGCCTCAGGATGAAATTAATGATTCCTTTTTTGAGATTTTCACGGTTTTCTCCCTCATAGTCATGGGCGATCACTTTGATCTTCTTTTCCAGCCTGTATTTTTTTAATGTATCGCAGACTCCGCTCTCCCCCTGCGCCGTGATATAGATGCCTGCCAGATCCGGAGTCTCTTCCAGCTGTTCTTCCAGGAGCTTCCCGGCAACCCAGTCGTCATCATATGCATATCTTGGCTCCAGGACCTTTAGACTTGAATAATGGTGCTCCAGTTCATCCAAAAACCCTCTTGTACGCTCCATAGTGGCTACATTTTCCTGAGAGCCGGACAAGATCATAACCTTCCCGTCTCCGGGGATAATCTCCCCCATGAGTCCTCCGGCCACTCTGCCGCTGGCATAGGAGTCCTGCCCGATGAAGCAGAGCCTCTTTGTATCCTCCAGGTCAGAGTTGATCGTAATGATTGAAATCCTGTCCTTTTCCACAAACTCATTGATCGTCTTTTTGAGCAGTTCATCGTCGGTGGGAACCAAAGCGATCCCCTTCACCCCGGCTTCCCTGAAATCTTTCATTGTCTTGAGCAGCTTCTTTACGTCCCCGCCGTGAATGCGCTCCACAAATACATGTCCTCCGAAGCGTTCGACTTCTTCCTTCGCGAATTCCGTGCCTTCCAGCACTGCCTTCATAAACGGAGTCTCTGCGTACTGAATGATAACTCCAATCTGAAGTGTGTGATTGGCGGTGGAAAGTGCCTTTGCCGCCATATTGGGCTGATATCCAAGTTCCTTTGCGATCCCTTTGATCCTTTCTGCCACTTCCGGCCGGATTCTTCCCCGGTTATTTAATGCCCGGTCCACCGTACCTCTGGATACCCCGGCCAGGTCTGCAATCTGCTGAATCGTAACTGCCATACTCTTTCTCCTCTCGCGTTCTCGTGCACGCATTGTTGACACCATTATATCATACTCTGCTGAATATTCAATAATCTCCAGCTTTCTCCCGCCATCGTTTGTCTTTAACGGCTGCTATGAAGCTATTTTAAATTTCTCTTCTCTTGCCTGGAAACAAAAAATATTATTAAAAAGGAGAAGTGCTCCGGCAAAATGAGCCGGTGCGCTTCTCCTTTTAACAAAATATAATTTGGAATACCTTTACTTGCAGTTAAAGATCTCAATATGACGTTTTACGTTGTCATAGACGCCTTTTACCATAGCTTCATTCATGTCAAAATAATTATGTTTTCCTTCAGTCCCTATGTATTTTTCTACTTCTTTTGTCAGGCTGTTAAAACTTGCCGTTGCAATGTTGACTTTGCAGATTCCAAGAGAGATAGCTTTTCTGAAGTCATCATCTGTAATTCCGCTTCCGCCGTGAAGTACCAAAGGTTTCTTGGTAATATTGCGGATTTCTTCTAAAACACCAAATTCCAGCGTCGGCGCCACCGGATAATCACCGTGTGCATTTCCTATGGCCACTGCCAGAGCATCTACACCGGTCTGTTCACAGAATATTTTTGCATCCTGCGGATTGGTACACTGAATCCCGTGATCACTCTTTCCATCTTCGCTTCCGCCTACAAGCCCTAATTCGGCCTCCACAGTTGCTCCATATTGAGCTGCCAGTTCCACTACTTCTTTTGTCTTTCTTATATTTTCTTCAAACGGATCTCTGGAAGCATCCAGCATGACAGAAGTAAATCCTAATTCCAGCGCTTTTTTTACAGTCTCCAGTGTAAGACCGTGATCTAAATGAACCGCCACATCCACCTTTGCTTCCTTTGCGGCCCGGACCATCATCGGGCCCATTAAGTGCAGGGGAGAATGTTCCAAACGCACTTCTGCGATTTGGAGGATGATCGATGTATTCATCTCTTCTGCGGCTTTGACGGCCCCTTTGACCATCTCCATATTTCCAACACTGAACGCGCCGCATCCTCTGTTTTCTTCTTTTGCCTGCTCCAGTAATTGTTTCATTTTCACTAATGCCATAATTGATACTTCCTTTCTCTTAATATCATTTCAACTGTAATTTTATCTGTGGTTCCAGCCCCTGTTTCCCGTTTTCCTGTTTTTCATTCTTAATTTCTTTTTCCAGCCTGGTTAAAAACAGAAATGCCGCTGCTGAAAATACAAAGCCGATTAAAAATGTCGTATTCACCGGATACTGCCCTGCCGCAATTAAGTTTGTAATGCATGGAGACAGTGCCGTCACGACGATAATCCCAAACATAACGATTCCATAATTCTGTCCGGAATGTCTCAGCCCGAAGATAGAGCTTACCAGGGAAGGAAAACTTCCCATAATCCCTCCGAAGCATCCATAGATCAGGATCACTGCCAGAGTTGTCAATATCTTCTGTCCCGTTATGAGAAACACCATAGCTGCCATAGAGAGCAGGATCACACCTTTGATGCACTGTATCCTGCCGATTTTATCTGAAAGAGATGGGAGCACCAGCCTCATCCCTGCATTCAATATGGAACCTGCCATGACCGAACCCACTGCGAGGGCTGCGCTGATGCCTCTGTCCGTCTGCAGTGTCTGTGATAACGGCGATGTGAGATAATATGCCATAAGTCCGCACATCATCGTGCATAGCAGGTAATAAAATTTTCTGGTCTTTACCATCTCTGCTGAGGTGTACTGACGTGTTTCCCCGTAAGATACCGGCATCTTCTCTTCTGCTGTTTCCTCTGGTTTCCTGATGAACAATGTTCCCAGAATCCATGAGACTCCAATCAGTAATCCCACGGCCAAAAATGCCAGTCGGGGACCTCCTGCCTCCAATAGTGTTTTGCTCACCGGTGCCATCAAAAGGCCGCAGATTCCGTTTGCCGTGATCACAACGCCGGATGCAAACCCTGTTCTTCCCGGAAACCACTTTTGAGCCGTTGAAAGGATCGGTGCGTAGATCATTCCAGACCCGATGCCCTGCATAACTCCAAATGTCAGATACATCCATATGGGTGATGGAAGAAGCATATATCTTGAAACAAGAACCCCTGCGGTCAGAATTCCTCCTCCGATGAACATGGCCGGTGTAGGCCCTTTTTTATCCTGAAGCCTGCCGCCTAAAATATTTCCCAGCACAAAAAACATAGTTGGAAGATAAAAACAGAAGGATACCTGACCGGTACTCCACCCGGCTGCTTTCATCACATATGGCTGATAAATAGACCAGACATGAGGATAACCGGTAAACAATATGGCAAAGGCTCCAAAAACCATCATTGTATTGCGTTTTTTGATGTTCATATTACACTCCCCAACCATCATGATTATATTTTGATTATGTTTTGATTATATTTTAAGTTGATTTTAGCATTATTATTGAGCATTGTCAATAATAATATCAACAATCTCTCATATAGTAATAAACAAAGAAATCGGGCAGGAAGGGAATGATTTCATTTTCCCTCCTGCCCGATCTCTCATTTATATATCATTTTCCTTAAAAGCTTTTATTAGCCTGTGCCAGGGTTGTTTATAGGTGTATCCTCTCGTTCCACAAAATCAATTTACTCAGTTGAGTCTGCTTTACCATTATATCAAAAAACGATCTTGCAGATATCTCCCGTAAAATTATCGTTCAGCTTTTCAATTATCTGATTTAGGTTCAACTCTGCCATGTTATCACTTTCATTCCGGGAACTGTTCACCCGCAAGATACATCGTGTTTCTTGCGTTTCCACTCTTCTTTAAGATGTTCTTTTTTACAAGGCTTCCAAGAATAACTCTTGCTCGTCTATCTTTTACCAAAAGCAGCTCGGCCACTTGTGAAGTCGTACAGCTGCCATTGCTTTTTACAAATCCGACTATTGCAATTTCTTGATCCGGCATTCTGGCAGTGCCGGATTGTGCCGGATTTCCGAATTGTGCCGAATCCTCTTTCATCATTTCCAAATTGGTATTTGGGGCGGCTTTCCGATACATATTCACCCGGAAGTCTCCATCAAAATCAAAAAACTCCGGCTCAGGCAAGCCATATTCATTGCATTCCCGAATGATACGAGGAATGCCGCTGCCCCATTTTTCAATAATCTTCATGTAGGAAAATGCATTGGCAATAGCTCTGTTTCTAATCTTAGAATAGCCTTCCTTCATCTTGGCAATGGAAACACCGTTCAGCAGCATACCGGGAGAAGTGACCTCCAGCCGGTCATCGAACAAAGCGATTTGAATATTGCCCGATTCCAAGTAGCTGCGGTGGGCAACAGAATTTGCGATCAACTCACGCACACTGTCCAAAGGCAGTTCGTAAACATCCTGCCGGTACATTCCTTGGATTTTCATACCACGGTTGATTTTCTCCTGCACGTACTGGAACGCTGCTTCCATCTGATCCTGAATGGAGCCTTCAAACTCTCGGCGGTCTACAAAATACGCTCTGTCAGTTCCCTTGAAAACAGCACATTGAATAATTGGCTGCTCATGTGCCTGCCCTGTCAGCAGCGCATAGGCATTGGTCGGAACAGCTGCCCCATCCTTTTCTATCAAAACGCCCCAAGAAATCAGAACGTTTTGCGTAAGGTCTTTGACCTCTGCCTTCTCTGCATCAGTCAGAGTGTTTCGCAGCGCCATTGCTTTCATATTAGAACACAGAATGGCAATGTCCTCAGAAGTGACAGCTAGTCCTTCACAGGGTTCGCAGTCATAATAACGGTTCTGGCCTTCCAGAATCAGCTCCTGCACCTGATAACGTTCTGCATGACGTGTCGTACCGCTCACCCGGACATACGTCCCATCCAAAAGACCTTGGCTCTTGATATAGTAAGGACGCGTCATACCGGACATGATTTCCACTTCAATAACGGATTTCCCATCAACTTCCTGCACACCGATACTGGGTATGATTTTCGGTTCACAGCTGTCAAAAATGGCATTGGTGATGGCATCCATTTTTTGAAAAACCTCTTCTTTTGAAAAACCGGTGACTTTCCAAGTGTTGTTTTCCACACCAAAGATCAGCTTGCCGCCTCTGCCGTTGGCAAAGGCCACAACAGTCTTCATATACCTTTCGCTTTTTACCGGGATTTCTTCTTTGAATTCCACATTGTCGGATTCACCGGCAAAAATCTCTTCTGCTGTCATTGGTCACACCTCCTGTTCTATTCAAAGTATTATACTCAAATTTTAGAAATAAAACTGTGCAAAATGTCTATAAATCCGTCCCACCCAAGGGCAATAGTAATAATTGAGCTAAGCAAACCAATTAGTGTAAGAGAATTCCACTTCCAAAACATAAGAATGGATTCAAAATACTCTTTTTTTCTTGTTCAATCACCCTGTCTAAATTGCCAACATGCCTTCTAAGAGCATCATCACACAAGCCTGGCAATTGACCTATTCGCTCTCGAATCATTATACTGTCAAGCTGGTTTACCATGGAACGCATCTCAGGGAGTATATTCATGAACAGTTGATAGTTTCTCCCCTTGATTTGTTTGAATGGATCAACAAACTCAGCTAATACACCATCGTTCCCCAACTCCTCTTGGATTTTATCAACATCATGAATGCAAACAGCATACAACTCAGGCTCAATCGAACAGTGTTCGATATAGTAATTGGCAATTCTATGAATCTATTTGAGAATTCTATCGTTTCATCTCTTCGCTTCTTATATTCGAGCAGTGAAGTCCATTTTAAGACATGTCCTATTAGGACAATTGCTGCTGTGATCAACGCTGGATAAAACCTATATCCCATAGGACACCTCCTCGTCATTTCTTGGTCATAATGGATTTTGAGTCGGCCAACACTTCGTAGAACTTCCCATCAGATCCTATCTACACCTTACGGTAATTGGCTTTAATACCATAATCCAAGTGGATGGCAATACAATCCAGCGCAAGATGAACAATTCTTTCATCATACTCCTTACATTCCCATAATTGTACTCTCATTGCTTTACATCAGAACAAAACTCATTGCCAATTATTATATCACTTTATCTTCACAAGCGGAACCTCTACATATAGGTTCTTAAAGACAATATCCAAAGATAATTTTGCTGTTGTTCAAAGTCAACGCAGATCACGGACAGAATCGGTCACATAAAGTGGACTTTGGCACCTTTTAACTTAAAGAGTCCACCGCTGATATGGCTTTTTGTATAATTGTCATATTTTAGCGGTCACTTCGCATGCTTCTGAAGAAAATCCTTTAATTACAAGAATTAGTTTTCAATCAATAGTATCTCGTTAAGCTTATTCTTTAGATGTTGATACTCTTTCATCTGGTTAGTATCAAACGCTGGCAAAACACTAATATTTTCATTAAATACATATAGTAAATTAATGTCCGAATATATTCTAGTTTTAGCACTAGACATATCTTCTTTTTGTATTTCATAAACAATCATATTGGTAAAATAATTGCTTTGATAATCCTTTACTAATATGCTTTTCGATAGTTTTAATATCCCTTGATATCTTCTATTTCAAATAAAACAATCTATTTTTTATTTTATCCCTCGGCTAAAACATACAAAAAGAAGGAAAATAATCTGCTATTCTCCTTCTTCCCTATATTATATATAATTATTCTTTCTATATATCTTATTTAGCTTTCAAAGCCTTAACCGCTTCCGTAAGCTTCGGCACGATAGCATTTAAATCTCCTACGATTCCAAGATCCGCGATATCAAAGATCGGAGCATCTTCATCTCGGTTGATAGCTACGATAAATTCAGAGTTTTCCATGCCTGCTGCGTGCTGGATGGCTCCTGATATACCGCAGGCCAGATATAATTCCGGACGAACAGTCTTTCCTGTCTGTCCTACCTGGCGGTCAGCGCTGATCCATCCAGAATCCACACAGGCTCTGGAAGAGGATACTTCGCCTTCCATAACATCGGCAAGTTCTTCTAACATCTTGAACTTATCTGCGCTTCCGATTCCGCGTCCTCCGGAAACAAGAATCTTCGCCTCTGTGATGTCTACAGATTTATGAGCTGTCTTTACAGTCTCGCGTACTTTTACATTCATGTCTGCAGCAGAGAATTCCACCTTGAATTCTTCAACTTCACCGCTTCTGGATGCATCGCTTTCCAACGCTTTCATAACACCCGGACGGACCGTTGCCATCTGAGGACGGAAGTCTTCACACACGATCGTTGCCATGATATTTCCGCCAAATGCCGGACGGGTCATCATAAGAAGCTTTGTCTCCTCATCAATCTCGAGTGCAGTACAGTCTGCTGTCAGTCCTGTGTGAATTCTTGCGGATACTCTCGGCGCAAGGTCTCGTCCGATGGAAGATGCCCCATAAAGCACGATCTCGGGATCTTTTGCATTGATCACGGCTGTCAGTGCCTTCGTATACGGCTCTGTGACATACTCTTTCAGCATAACATCATCTACAACAACGACTTTATCTGCTCCGCAGGCAATCAGTTCCTGCGCTTTATCTTTCACGCCTGACCCAAGCAGAACTGCAGCAACCTGCTGTCCAAGGTCGTCTGCCAGTTCTCTTGCTTTGCCAACTAATTCGATTCCGACTTTCTGAAGTTCGCCGTCTCTCTGTTCAGCGAATACGTATACGTCTCTGCTCATTTTTAATTCTCCTCCTTGCTTAAATGATGTGCTTTTCCTGAAGTTTACCAACAATAGATGCCACTGCTTCGTCTGCTGATAAATCTTTTAAAATGGTTCCCGCACCTTTGGCCTGTTTTGTAAAAGATTTCTTTACTCTTGTAGGAGATCCCTTTAATCCAATGTTTGCCTGGTCTATGGTATCTTCTAAGTCTGCAAGCCCCCAGACTTTGACTTCTTTTTCTCTGTATGCATCAAATGCACCGTGTACCGTCATATATCTGGGATCAGCCAGTTCAGCCAAAGCTGTGATCAGACAAGGAGTCTTTACTTCAATGATCTGATGACGGTCTTCAAACTGTCTCTGGACGATCAGAGTGTCCTCCCCTTCCACATTTAAATCTTCCACATAGCTGACCTGAGGAATACCAAGATGTTCTGCGATCTGAGGACCTACCTGTGCGGTATCTCCGTCGATTGCCTGACGTCCTGTGATAATCACATCAAAATCTAATTTTTTGATAGCCGCTGCGATCGTGGAAGAGGTTGCCCATGTATCTGCTCCTCCGAAAGCCCTGTCAGAAACAAGAACTGCATCATCACATCCCATAGCAAGTGCTTCTCTTAATGCCACATCTGCCTGAGGCGGTCCCATGGAAACAACGGTCACAGTGCTTCCCGGGCATTTTTCTTTTAACTGCAGGGCAGCTTCGATCCCCGCTTTATCATCCGGATTGATGATACTAGGTACACCGTCTCTGATCAGGGTATTTGTCTTTGGATCTAATTTTACTTCAGTTGTATCTGGTACTTGTTTTGCACAAACAACGATTTTCATCTCTTTATTCTCCTTCCGCTTTAAGCTTATCTTAACAATCCGCCGCCTACGATCATCTTCATAGCCTCAGATGTACCTTCGTAGATCTCTGTGATCTTGGCGTCACGGTACATTCTTTCTACCGGATATTCTCTGGAGTATCCATATCCCCCAAGGAGCTGTACAGCCGCTCTTGTCACTTCCACTGCCACATCAGATGCAAACAATTTGCAGGATGCTGCCAGCGGAGCATAATTTTCATGATCGTCTTTGGCCTTTGCCGCTCTCCATACCATAAGGCGGGCAGCGTCAATTTTCACCTGGAGTTCTGCGATCAGGAACTGTGTATTCTGAAATTTAGAAATCGGTTTCCCAAACTGTTTTCTTTCTTTTACATATTTGATCGCCTCATCTAACGCACCCTGTGCAATACCAACAGACTGAGCTCCGATTCCGATACGTCCGCCTGCCAGTGCCGACATCGCGATCTTATATCCTTTTCCTTCACCTGCGATCACATTCTCTTTCGGAACCCTCACATCAACCAGCGCAACTTCACAGTTAGATGCAGCACGGATACCCATACGAGGAATATTTTTGCTGACCTCTAATCCCGGTGTGTTTCTGTCAACAATAAATGCAGACATTCCTCTTGTTCCCGCACTCTTATCTGTCATTGCAAAAATGATAAAAGTATCGGCAAAACCTGAGTTTGTAGTAAATACTTTCTGTCCGTTTAATACATAATGGTCACCGTCCAGCACAGCACTTGTCTTCACACCGCTGGCATCCGTACCCGCTCCAGGCTCTGTAAGGCCGAAGCATCCTACTTTAGATCCGTCAACCAGAGGACGAAGGAATTTCTGTTTCTGCTCTTCGGAAGCAAAGTCATTGATACAGGAACAGCATAGCGATGTATGTACGGAAATCGTGATTCCTGTAGAGGCATCTACTTTAGACATCTCTTCCATACAAAGTGTATATGTTAAGACATCGGCACCCTCTCCGCCGTATTCTTTGGAATATGGAATTCCCATAATACCGAATTTTTTCATTTTTTCAAGCAGATCCACGCTGAATTCTTCTGTTTCATCCATATCCCTGGCAATTGGTTTGATTTCTGTCTCTGCGAAATCTTTGAACATCTGCTGTGCAAGCAGCTGTTCTTTTGTCAATTTAAATTCAACCATTTTCTTTTTCCTCCTGTTTGCTTTTACATAAAACTTATTAGCATCCCTACTATTAGCCCGCCAATACTTTGTAAGCTAAATATTTGTGAGCTAATAGTATCACTTTGTGAAAGTTATGTCAACAGATTTCGTTAATTTATTGTCTATTTATATTGTATATTCATCATCTTTGTGCAAACTGTTGAATATATCAAGGTAATCTTGTGAAAAAATGCTATGATACCTCCACACGAATGTAAAATCATGAACTACCGGAAAATCTTTCAATTCCAGTTTTCTCAGTATACCGTCTCTTAATTCTTCTCTTGCGGCTGCCTCATACAGGAAGGTAATCCCGCACCCTTCAGCCACCAGTTTTTTTATCATATGCAGACTGCTGGCCTCATGATTTTTCTTAAAATCTCCGATCTTTAAGTTCCTTCCCTCCAGACTTTTTTCCATAATCTCTCTCGTACCTGATCCCGCCTCCCTCGTTATCAAAGGTTCAGAGAGCAGGTTCTCCAGCACCTCCGGTTCCTTTTGAAAACAATAGTCTCTGCCGCAGACAGCAATATAGGATTCCCTGGAATATATGTGGTAATCATATTCCTTCTTTTCAAAATATCCCTCAACCATGGCAAAATCAATCTCACCCTGATCCAGCTGGTTTAAGAGATCCTCTGTATTTGCAATCCTTATTGAAATTTCTGTGTCGGGATGCATTTTAATAAATTCAGCCGCTGCATGGGGAAGAATAAAATCTCCGATCGTCAAGGTCGCTCCGAAATAGATCCTGCGTTTTCCCTTTTTCATTTCCTGGATTTTATGTTTTAAGTACATCTCATCGTGCTGAAATGTCATAGCCGCATTCCGGAACAGATCTCCTTTTTCGGTAAGACTCAGCTTTTTCCCTTCCATCTCAAACAGCTTTATGCCGTATTCCTTTTCAAGCCATCTTATATGCTGTGACACCGCAGGCTGTGTGAAATTCAGTTTTTTAGCTGCCTTTGTAAAATTCATCTGTTTACATACTTCAAGAAATGTAAAAATCCTAAAATCCAGCATATCGTTCTCCTTTGTCTTTTATGTCTGGGACAGAATGGACAAGTTTATATAACGAAAAAGACATCCCTGCAAATCAGAATGTCTCTCCTCTCCCGGCTGAACTTTTCCCGTTTCCAATACTCTGTCAGATCAATCCGCATCCAATTCGTCCAGCAGCTTCTTCAGTTTTTGGTGCTCGTCCCCGGATATTCTCTCGCTGAGAGCACTGATAAAGTTTTTTGCTGATCCGTCAAACCAGATATCCAATACCTCTTCTGCCTTGACTTTCTTGTAGTCATCTTTTTTGACAACCGGCTTCACATAGGAAAATTTTCCCCGTCTCTCAACCACCGCATATCCCTTTGCTTCCAGATCAAAAAGAAATGTACGTACGGTTGTCCTCTTGTAATCCTTACCATACTTATCCTTCAGCTCTTCTATTAATGTCAAAAATGGGATCTCTTCTTTCTCATAATTCCAAATACATCTCATTACTACTGATTCTGCTTCTGTTAGTTTTACTCCACTCACTTAAATGCATCTCCTTTATATTTTTTGACTAAGCATACAGTTAGATTAACATATATGAATGCTTTATTCAATAGCAATTATGATAAATGTATATATATATTTTATTTTGAATCAAAAATCATTAAATTATCTTATTATATGATCTATGAAGCCCGGGATTGCCTTTACCTCGAAGAAAATTTTGCAGTATGCGGTCATCCTCCTTGGATTCGGCATGAATCTTACCGATATCCTGGAAAAAGGACAGCAGCCACTGCACCTGTGATCGAAGCCGATGACGAAGAGATCGCACAATCTATCTCCGTCATCTTTCTGTTCAACGTGATTGCTGCCCTTATATTTCCAGCACTCGGAAATATACTTCACCTGTCCAATGGAGGCTTTGGCCTGTTCGCAGGCACAGCCGTCAACGACACATCCTCCGTCACTGCCACCGCTGCAGCATGGGATGGAATTCATGGCAGCAATACTCTGAATGTTGCTACTATTGTGAAACTTACAAGAACTTTAGCAATTATTCCGCTCACCCTGGCGCTTGCGATTTTCCGTGCAGAGAAAAAAGAGAAGACTTTGGAAGAAAGCGGCTCCAATTTCAGCCTAAAGCAGGTCTTTCCAATATTTGTATTGTTTTTCATTCTTGCCTCTGTCATCACAACTGTGTTTTCCCTGCCTGTAGCTGTAACAGATCCTTTAAAAACTTTAAGCAAATTTTTTATCGTTATGGCAATGTCCGCTATTGGGCTGAATACTCATATCGTCAAACTTGTAAAAACTGGCGGTAAGCCAATCTTTATGGGATTTTGCTGCTGGGTTGCCATCGCTGTGGTAAGCCTTGGGATACAGAGTATTATCGGAATTCTATAAATCGTGAAAAAAAGAAGTCTCAGCCTAAAAGCGAGAGACTTCTTTTATCTTTAAATCTTTATATCATTTCAACTTTATATGACTCAGGAAACAGCCGCAGTGACATAACGTCCTTTCCTCCGTCAATATAAATCTCTAAAAATGTATTATCATAATACAGATCAACTTCAACAGATTTATGTGTATCCAGAGGACAGACCCTTCGTGTCCCATATTCCTCACTGATCTTTTGTTTCAGACAGCTCCGGTCAGCAATGAATTGTCCTTTGATTGGGTCCATAACAATCTTCAAATGATCATACGATTCCCCAATATGAATTTCTGTTTTGCATTCTGTATCAGATATGAGATGAAGTCTCCATGCATTTTCTTTCGGGATAATAATTTGACCTCTCTTTATGTCCAATGCAGAAAACTGTGAAATTATTTCCTGTGCAGGCATCTGATACAGTCTGCCGTCTTTAATACAAATTTCTCTTGGCAGAGTCAAAGCATGCTGCCACATATCTTCCCTGAAATACGGCAGTTCCTGTACTCCGCACCCGAACCAGCCAAACATCAGCGGCCTTCCGCCTTTGCCGCAAAACATCTGAGGAGCATAAAAATCAAATCCCTTATCCAGTTCTTCCATAGTTTCCGTTTCAAATGTAAGCTTTTCAAGATCAATTCTGCCAGTAAAACATACTGTGCTGAATTCATTCTGAAAACGTTCTTCCTGGGCTGCGCGGCCGATCAGAGATAAAAGAAGTACATCTTTTCCGTCAATTTCCATGTACGCAGGGCATTCAAACATTGTGCCAAGATTCTGCCTACCAAGATCCAGATTTCCCCTATAGTCCCAGCTTAAGAGATCCGCACTTTTATAAATTAAAATCTGTCCGGTTCCGTCAAGATCTGAACCTCCAAGCATCATATAATAACTATCGTCTTTCTCAAATACAAACGGGTCACGGATCTCTCCTGACATTCCTTCCGGTGCTCCGTCTATGACGGGATTCCCCGAATATTTATGAATTTTTCCGTATTTTTCCATTACGGCCAATGCCTGTTTCGGCACCTTTCCCTGTTTGGTCTTATAGTTGGCTGTATAAAACAGATACTGTTTTCCTCCAGCCTCAATAGAATTTCCCGAATAACACCCGTTTTTTTCAAACTCGTGATCCGGCACAAGCATCTCCTCAGACCATTCCCAGTGTACAAGATCTTCAGAAATCACATGGGCCCAGTGTTTCATCCCATGTTTCGGGGCAAACGGAAACCATTGATAAAAAACATGATATTTCCCTTCAAAGTAACAGAGGCCATTGGGATCATTCAGCAACCCGCACGGCGGATGAATATGATATCGTGGAAGACGCGGGCTTTTTTTACAGAAGTCTTTCAGCTGGTCCAAATAACCGCGGTGTTTTTCTTCCAGATATGTATACTTTTCTATATTTAAAAATTCCATAGCTCTACCATTCTCCAATAACATCCGTACCAGCACTTACTTTCTGTCCGGTCTTAAATTTTATCGGCATCGGTGTTCCCTCTTCTGTTGCTACTACGATGACTGTTGGATCAAGCCCGTTTTTCTCAATCTTTTTCTTATCAAATGTCAGCAGTCTCTGTCCTTTTTTGACCTGATCCCCTACCTTCACGTAACAGGTGAACCCATCGCCGTTCATGGATACTGTTTCAATTCCCACGTGGATCAGAAATACAAAGCCATTAGCAAGTCTTATTCCTACCGCATGATTTGTTCCTTCCATAACAGTACAAATCTCACCATCGGCCGGAGCTTTTACCGTTTCTCCCTCAGGACGTATTCCGATTCCGTCACCCAGGATTTTTTCAGAAAACACCCCGTCGTTGACTTCTTCCACCGGGATCACGGTCCCGTCTGTCACTGCAAAGACTGCATGAACTTCCGCCTCTGCAGAGTTCTGTGCGAAAGCAGGCACTTCTTCCTCCGTTTCCTCATTCTCCTCTTCCTGTTCTTCTCTGGGCACCCCTTTACTCTTGTCATAAAGCAGGATTAATCCAATCGGCACAACAAATGCGATCAGGTTGCCTATTACATACATGAGAAGTTTATCCGGCACTACGATCAACATTCCCAATACTCCGGTCAGTCCCTGTCCGATTGCTCTCACGGACATCAGCTTCATAAAAGCACCTCCCATTCCCGCTCCCAGACAGGAACAGATGAATGGAATGATGGAATACTTCATATTGACCGCGAAGATTGCAGGTTCTGAAATTCCTACCAAAGTCGGTACAAAACTGGACATTGCGATATCACGGTCTTTTGATTTTTTCTTTGCCAGCAAATACATTCCAATAGCTCCGCCGCCCTGAGCAATGATAGAGACAGACCAGATTGCCTGGATATAGTTATATCCGGTTGTGGCTACAAGATTAGCCTCAATTCCCTGGATTGCCTGGTGAGTTCCTGTGACAACCAGCGGCTGGAGCATAGCTGCGAACACAAAAGCTCCCAGAGCGCCTAAACGGTTATAAAGGACATCAATGATTCCTGCCAGCACACTTCCAATCACGTTGCCCACCGGCCCGAATACGGTAAAAAGTGCAATATTTGCCAATAGAATAGTGATTGTCGGTACTAATACAAAAGAAACTACTTCCGGTACATATTTCTGTGCGATCTTTTCAACCTTGGACATAAACCATGCGGTCAGGATTGCCGGGAACACACCTCCCTGGAAAGCCACTCTCGGCACAGAAAGTCCGAGGAAATTCCAATAATCGGCCTTCTCCGGCGTCAATGCAAAGACATTCCGGTTTAACAGCTCCGGATGAACCATAACAATTCCAACCAGGATACCAAGGACCGGATTGCCGCCGAACCGTTTTACTGCGCTGTACATAACAAGGATCGGCAGATAATCAAAGGTGGTGGCTATAATTCCAAAGAAATCGGCCATGTTT
Source organism: Anaerostipes faecis (assembly GCF_910574135.1). NCBI lineage: Bacteria > Bacillati > Bacillota > Clostridia > Lachnospirales > Lachnospiraceae > Anaerostipes > Anaerostipes faecis. The sequence goes on from NZ_CAJSYK010000001.1 coordinate 76,766, forward strand.
GCCAGCAACACACTTTTGTCAGCCAGACTTCCTGTTATACCGAATAGACCGTCTGCCAAAAGCAGTGATTTTATTCCAATAATGATCGCTGCCGCCACAAAGGCCGGAATGATGGGGATAAAAATGTCTGAAAAAACTTTGAAGCCCTGCTGAAGTTTTCCCATCTTGCTCACGGCCTGTTTCTTGGCATCCGCCACAGTCACTTCTTTAGCCCCTGTCAGTCTGATAAATTCATCATATACCTTATTCACTGTTCCCGCTCCAAAAATGATCTGCAGCTGACCGCTGTTGAACATGACACCTTTCACCCCTTCAATCTTCTCCAGAGCCTTCCTGTCATATGCTGTGCTATCTTTTAAAATCAGTCTCAATCTTGTCACACAGTGAGTAGCACCATCTATATTCTGCGCACTGCCGATCAGTTCTGCCACATCCCGGGCCGTCTTCTGATAATCCATATCTGTTACCTCTCTTTCTTTACTTTCTTTGAAATCTTTGTATCCTTACAGTAGAATGTACCGTCTGTCACCGTCATTCCCAATGCAGTACCCGGTTTGTCATAAAATCTGGCGTTGAGTGCCGTTCCATTAATATACAAAGTGCTGATCGTATCATCCACGATAAGCCGGATCTTATATTCCTTCTCTGCCTCCAAAAGAATCGGACGCTCCAGGCCAATATTAAAACACTGATACCATGGATAGTTTGGAGACTTATCAAACACGACTCTGTTTTCTTCTATGAGAAATTTATATTCATAAGCAGTTCCGCTTTCCGGATCTTCATAGAATTTCAGCGAAAAAGCTCTGGTGCCTTCTGCAAATCTAATGGTTGTCTCAAAAGCCATCAGATCTCCTGTGTCTTCGATTATGATCTTTTCTGTTTTCGTGTTAATCGTTTTCACACAAAACCCAGAGAAATTTTCCCATTCCTTAAACGCATTCCACAGAGAATCCACTGGTTTTGCTCCCAGTGTCCCATCTTCTCTCTGGTAAAGCTCATGAGGTACAAAGGTCCCTCCCCAGAGGTAAGAGTTCTTATCATTATCTCCTTCTTTTGTGGGAACCCATCCAAACAGGACTCTTCGTTTTCCGTCAAAGGCTGTTCTTCCTGCATAATAGGCCCTTCCATCAAAGGCATCATCTTTCGGTGCCGTCCACGGTCCGTTAAGACTCCTGCTCATCCGGTACAGGATTTTATTCTTGTCACTATACTCTGAGTATACCAAATACCACCACTCTCCGATACGGAAAAGTTCCGGCATTTCAAACATTGTATAGAGGCCCGGTGCCCAGAAATCTCCTTCAAATGACCACTCCTCCAGATCTCTGGATGTAAACTTTACCAGGCGTCCCGTCTGTTTTCTTTTATCCTCACCCTTTCTGGCACCAAGGATCAGCAGATACTCACCTTTATTTTCATCCCATAGTACAAACGGATCCCTCCAGTTTCTCCTGTCATATCCCTCCTGGGGCGGAAGTTTTAAGATCCCTTTTGATTTTTCCCACGTAATTCCATCTTCACTCACTGCGTGCAGAAGTACCTGGGATGTCTTTCCCTCCTTAAGAAATTCACGGTTATAACCCGTATAAAACGCATGAAACTTCCCGCCTGAACGAAACACGCTTCCCGCGTAGATAAACTGGTCCGGGTCTGTATCAGATCCTCTTTTCAGACTTTCTCCCAAATCTTTATACTTCACAAAGTCCTCAGTCTTTGCCAATGCCCATCCAAACGGCTGACCAAATGGCACCGGATCCCGGGTATCTCTCTGGTGGTAGACAAAAAATTCTCCATCTTCGGCGTATGGCATGATATCACCCACCCATACACCCTCTGGCTGGTAGTAAAGCTTGTGCATGGCTGCTCCTCCTTTTCCCCTTTTTATGACTTATTATATGTCAATCGTTTTCATATGTCAATCGTTACCACACTGTCACTTTAAATAAAATTTCCATTGCAGATTTGGTGATATCCAACAAAAAAAAGAAAGTCCCTGAGAACTTTCTTTCGTTTTTTACCATATCTGTTTACGCCGTAGTACCCTCAATCAGCCGAACAGGAAGATCCGTATGACTCTCCACTTCTTTCCCTTCAATCTGATCGATCAGCGTCTGGACCGTCACCCTTGCAATGGCTTCAATAGGCTGCTGGACCGTTGTTAGCTCCGGCACCATACTGAGTGTCTGCTCTGCGCCGTCCACTCCGATCACTTTCATATCCTTGGGTATCTGGATTCCCTTTTCCCTGGCCAGGTTTAATACAAGCACTGCCAGTGTATCATCACCAGCAAAGACTCCGTCGATCTCCGGATGTTTCTCCAACATTTCGCTGACCAGCTTCTTCTTTTCCTCAATTGTTTTTATAAATTCCACTTCCATGATCAGCGGTTCATAGTGATATCTTTTCATCGTTTCCATATATGCGCGGCTTCTGTCGTTTCCAGGCATCTTAAGCCGGCTGTTTCCACGGATACACAAAATATGACGGCAGCCTTTCGCAATGAGCCGTTCAGTAGCGATCTTCCCTGCAATGTAATTGTCGCAGGAAACTGTTGCCACATCTTTTGCAATGTAACGGTCAATGGCCACAATTGGAAGTTTGGCCTCCTCATACTCCTTTAAATTTTCATTATGGGTTCCCACAATGATGCCGTCCACCTGGTTCCGCCTCAGCATACTGACATATTCTTTTTCCGTATCCGACCTGTTTTTGCTGTTGCACAGCAATGTTTTGTAATTGTCCTTTGCAAGAAACTGCTCAACATATTGTACAACCTGGCCGTGGAAAGGACTGGAGATTGATGGAACGATGACACCCACCAGGTACGTTCGGTTATTCAACAGTGCCCTGGCTATTTCATTTGGAGTATAGTCAATCGTTTTCATAGCCCGGTAAACTTTCTTTCTCGTCTCTTCGCTGATATACCCCCGGTCATTCAGCACTCTGGAAACGGTGGTTGGTGAAACTCCCGCAACTTTTGCCACATCTTTTATTCCCGGCTTCATTTTATTTCTCCTTTATCTCTTGGACTCATTCAAAGATATTTTAGATCATTTCCTTAAGATCCGTCAAGAAAACAAATGTGCAGGGATCCTTTCTGTTACTTCACTAAATAATCCACAGTATACATCAATCATCCTGCTGCTTTATTTAGTGATCAGATCCTTGATGACTTCCCCTGCTGCGATCAGTCCTGCCACAGAAGGCACAAACGCCACGCTTCCCGGCACCGCTCTTCTGCCTTCTTCCCCGGACAGATCAACTCCAGGCTGCAGGGCTTTTTCTGTAGAGTATACTACCTTTAGATTTTTTACACCCCGTTTTTTCAATTCCTTTCGCATAACCTTTGCCAGAGGGCAGACGGATGTCTTATAGATATCCGTCACCTCAAATTTTGTCGGGTCCAGCTTATTGCCCGCCCCCATACTGCTTATGATCGGGACTCCGGCTTTCCGGGCCTGCATCACAAGCTCAATCTTTGCAGTTACCGTATCTACTGCATCCACAACATAAGAATAACGGCTGAAATCAAACTCCCCTGCATTTTCCGGCAGAAAGAAGCACTTATGAATGTTCACCTTTGCTTCCGGATTGATCTCCAGAATCCTGTCTTTCATCACTTCCACTTTGACTTTACCGACAGTACTGTGTGTGGCGATGATCTGACGGTTGATATTGGAAACGGAAACCGTATCTCTGTCGATCAGGTCAAAAGTGCCGACACCCGTCCTTGCCAATGCCTCCACCACATAGCCTCCCACTCCCCCGACTCCGAATACAGCCACATGGGACTTTTTTAATTGTTCTACTGCCTCTTCTCCCAAAAGCAGCTCTGTTCTGATCCACTGGTTCTCCATATCATTCTCCAATAATCTTGATCAGTACACGCTTGTCCCGTTTGCCGTCGAACTCAAAATAAAAAATCTGTTCCCATGTGCCAAAATCCAGATCACCTTCAGTAATTGCCACAACAGATTCCCTGCCCATGACCGTCCGTTTCAGATGGGCATCCGCATTGTCCTCAAATCCATTATGCTGATACTGGCTGTATGGTTTTTCAGGGGCCAGTTTTTCCAGCCATTTCTCATAGTCATGGTGAAGCCCGGACTCATCGTCATTAATAAATACACTGGCTGTGATATTCATGGCATTTACTAACACCATGCCTTCTTTTATGCCGCTTTTATCCACAGCAGCCTGGACCTTATCCGTAATATTCACAATCCCCCGCCTGGACGGCAGATGAAAATGCAGTACTTCTCTGTATGATTTCATAAAACCTCCTGGATATTATATGAGTGATACTTTTTGTTTTCTTTCTACAATATCTTAACCCATACAACATCTATCTGCAACAGACATTACATCCTTTTTCCGGCCTTGTTATCCGTATAAAAATTGTCCTTATTTACTTCCAGAAATTGCTGTGCCTGTATGGGAGAAGCAAACCGGATATTCTCCCCTGTCAGATATCTGACAGCCTCATTCCATTCCCTCACGCTGTAACGTTCAGCCTTAACGGAACCGGCAATAAAACATGCCACCGGGAACCAAAAACCGGTGGGCAGATCGGACAAATCCTGACAGCCCGCCTCCTCTGCCAGATATTCTAAAAGCCTGTTCCTGAAATCTTTTTTCTTCTGTATCATATCTTACCTCCAAAGAACGATAAAGCAGACTTTTTCGTTCGCTTAATGTATACTGTAAGAAATGAATTTATCTCTTAAATATATGAATATTTTTTGCAGTTTTATGTACAAAATGGATTGAATGATAATGTCTACTATTTCTTTTACTTCTGTCCTCTCGCCCACCTAAGAAATGTATCCTGGGCAATCTGAAGCTGTGCAGCGGCTTTCCGTGATGAAATTTCACCGCGTTTCCACTGTTCTTTTAACTCATAAAATTTCTCCGGTATCGGTTTCCTCGGCCTCCCAAAATGAACACCTCTCAGTTTGGCCGCCCTGATTCCTTCCTGTTGGCGTTTCTTTATATTTTCCCGTTCTGTCTGGGCCACATAGCTTAAAATCTGAAGTACCAGATCGGCTATAAATGTGCCTGTGAGATCATCCTGTTTCTTTCTTGTATCCAAAAGCGGCATATCGAGAACGACGATATCGGCTTTGGTCTCTTTCGTGACGACCCTCCACTGCTCCAGAATTTCGCCGTAGTTCCGCCCCAGCCTGTCTATGCTCTGAATCACCAGTACGTCTCCTTCCCTCAGTATTTTTGTCAGTTTCCTGTAGCTGGGCCTGTCAAAGTTTTTTCCGCTCAATTTGTCCAAATAAATATTCTTTCTCTCCACTCCAAACGCTTCCAGTGCAAGAAGCTGTCTGCTCTCATTTTGGTCCTTAGTTGACACACGGGCATAACCATAAATATTTGATGCCATAAAACTCACCTCCATATGAAATAGAGTTTCGTAAACGAAACTTTGCGCCTGCGTTGGCTGCCATAAGGCAGCAATTTCCCTATGCGCCGCAGTGCGATCCCACCGGAGAATTTTTATGGCAGAGGAAGGTTCCCAGAACTTTCCTCTGTTATAAAAATAGTACCCTGCCTCGGCGGGATACTATTTATTATGGAGCTTTTGAAATTTTTTTTACATTTCCTTTATAAACATATGCTGAAGATATTCCCCCTCAAACCGTTTTACAAAATAGTCGCATTTGCATAAGAAAAGATAATATACATTCAGCCCGCATCCGGATAAGGTTTCATAATTTCCCTGTCCTTTCGCTATGATCACGTCGGCTCTGCCAATGATTTCTTTTGCTTCCCTGCTGATCCTGTTTAAGCTGGTCCCTGCGATCCTCGTACCGTTTCCGATCACCCTGGCCTCGTCGGAGAGACCCACCTGTACTGCATCCTCCATGGACGCATCATTTGCCACACCCGCTCCACGAACGATCACTGTGACATCAACCTGAGGATAAAATTTTTTCAGTTCCTGGATCAAAACCTTATCCACCACAATCTCACCGCAGTTATCTGTAATATAGACAAGGTTTTTTGCAGAACTGAGATCTGCCTTAAAAGAATCGTAAACCTCAGGCTTCAGCCCTTTTTCTCCATTTTGAAACAAGAGCTGTTCCAGCTGGTCCCCGTCAATTTCGCCCAGAGCGATATAGTCTATGTAATTCCCCGCCTGTGCCGCCTGAATCGCTGTAGCTACCGGATCTTCAGACGCCTCGATCCTTTTTCTGATCTCCGGCTCTTTTTTAAGCATCAGTTCATTAAAATGCCGTTTGAGCGGATCAAAGGCTGTCTGCGCCCCAAAGTGCCGCTCATACAGTTCTGTAAACTCAGCCAGATATTCCGGCGGAGACAGTTCCAGATCCTCATCTCTTAAAGCTGCCCGCACCTGGTCAAGAAACAGCTGTTTCTTCTCCCAGTTCTGCTCCTGTTCCACTTTCCGCTCTTCGCTCCGAAGCAGACATTCCTTGCAATATTTCCCTGTCCTCATAATTTCCCTTTCCTTATCCCTGAATCACTGACTCATAAAAATCATACCTTTATAATATCATTCAATCCTCTGCCTGCAAAGCATTTCCTTATCAGTTCATCCTCTGACGGCACATATCCTTTTGCACTGTACCAGCCATTTCTCAGGCATTCGCTGCTTTGTGATGAATCTCGGAAGAAATGACCAGCCCGGTTCCTGCTTTTTTCGTGGAAAAATCGAGACAGGGATTGATTGTCCCCATCTCCCATAGATGAAACATATCAGGGACCTGCGCCGCAAGTCCCTGGAAAATAGTGTACGGTTATGATATAATACATCCATAAGAAAGAAATGCTCTGCCGACGCTTCGCCCCAAATGAAGACTGTCTATGAGTGTTTCTTTTTTCTTTCTGTGCTGTATATCCATCATTTTAACCCTTTCTGCATATGCTCTTTAAAAAATTCATTCAGCAGTGCACAGATCTGCGCCGGTGAATCCAGAACTTCAAGCTTTGCCATTTCTTCTTCATTGGAGATCAGCAAAACCAGAGTACTCAGCACCTCTACCTGCTGACTCGGCTCTTTGACGCCCAGAACAAAAGCAAATTTTGCGTTCACCTGGATTTCAGGATCTCCCATGTGCGAAAACAAAACCGTCTCTTTAAATCTTACAAAAGATATGGATGCCTCTTTTACATGTTCCACATCCGTATGCGGAATCGCAATCTCAAATGCTTCGGTCTTGAGACCTGTAGGATAAACTGCTTCCCTGCTTTTCAGCCCATCGGCAAAACTTTCTCTGACTTTGCCCTGCTCATAAAGCCTTTCTCCGATCTGTTCAAAAAACTGATTTCTGTCCTCAAATGCTTCGTCCAGCCAGATGAAATCTTCTCTGAAAATCTGCTCCATCCTGTCTCCTCCCTTTATCTGCCGTCAAGATTCTTTTCCACTTCCTCATACAGTTTCCCTGTCCCCATCCATGGATATAAAAGACACAGTCCCTGAAGTACCGGAAGCGATGTATTCAGACTGCCTGTCGCCGTGGAGATCACCATATCATGGCCCTCTTCCAGACTTTTTATGTCCGTCACCTCATATGTATTTACAAATGTCACCTCGGCCTTTATGTCCCTTTCTATTAATCCTTCTTTCAGAAAATCTGCCGCCTTTTGGGCTTTTTCTTTCTTCATGCCCCCGGCCAGCAGTAAAGATGTCTCTCTCATAATATCACGCTCCTATTAGAATTCTTCCAGGATCGCTTTTGTTTTGCTGATGCCGATCCGGTCAGATCCCGCCTCAATCATTGCCACACATTCTGCAAAATTGTTGATCCCTCCGGCGGCTTTTACATGAACCTTCTCAGACACAGTATCTTTCATGAGTTTGATATCTTCAACCGTAGCCCCGGAAGGTGCAAATCCTGTGGATGTCTTTACGTAGGCAGCCCCTGCCTCCTCTGTCAGTTCACAGCCTTTTTTGATCTCTTCTTTGGTAAGAAATGCGGTCTCAAGAATGACTTTTACTATGCCCGGTGTCGCATTGACCACTGCCTCGATGTCCTTTTTTACATCCTCGTATTCACCATTCCTCAGTGCCCCGATGTCAATGACCATATCAAGCTCCACTGCCCCTCTGGCATATGCATCCACTGCCTCCGCTACTTTTGAAAATGTTGTATGTGCCCCTGAGGGAAATCCGATCACCGTTCCGATCTTTACATCGGTACCCTCCAGTACTTCTCTTGCCATATCCAGATTACACGGATTGATGCAGACAGATGCACAGTGATTCTCCTTTGCAAACTGAAGTCCTTCCATGATCTCTTCTCTGGTCAGCTGAGGTTTTAACAATGAGTGGTCCACTTTGCTTAAAAATTCTTGTTTTGTCATTTTCATAATCTTCTTTCTCCTTTAATCAATGAATGTGTTATTTAGCCAAACAGCGAGAATATCTTAACGAACAGCCACGAGATCAGGTTCGCGCGGTCAAGATTTCCGATCTGGGATGCTCCCGCCGGCATTTTGATTCCTGCAGTCAATGCCATCTGCGTCTCGATCGGTGCCAGATTTGTTGCCATCAATAATACGCATGCCATAACGACTGTTCCCACGATCAGCGCCCGGATGACATTTCCCTTTGACATGGCAGTGATCAGACATACGATGAACGGGATAACCGCCAGATCCGCAAACGGCAGGAGTTTATTGCCCGGCAGTACGATAGCCAGCAGTATCGTGATCGGCACCAGCAGAAGCCCTACAGCAATTACAGAAGGCTCTCCCAGAGAAACTGCGGCATCCAGTCCGATAAAGATTTCTCTGTCCCCGAAATGCTTTGCCATAAACTCCCTGGCAGCCTCTGAGATCGGGATCAGCCCTTCCATCAGAATCGCTACCATCTTTGGCATGAGATACATGACCGCTGCCATGGTGATGGCAAGTTTTAAAACTGCGTCAATCTTCTGTCCTCCCAAAATCCCAAGTGCAAGACCGATGATCAAGCCCATGGACATTGGTTCTCCGAAGATGCCGAACCGTTTTCTGATGGTCTCCGGATTGGCATTCAGCTTATTGAGTCCCGGAATCTTATCGATCAGCCAGTTTAAAGGCACGACCAGCGGCAGAAATCCAAGTGCCGTCAAATGCGGAAATGAAATGCCCGGCATGCCGAAGAACTTTTCCACAAAAGGCTGGGTGTAATCTGCAAGAATCAGCGCGAGGATGGACAGTGCACTGGCTGCAATAATTCCCATCGGCAGGCTTCCGCTCACGGTTGTCACCGCATATCCCACGAAAGCGAACTGCCAGTAGTTCCAAATGTCAACGTTCATGGTCTTCGTAAGTTTCAGCGTCAGCATCACGAAATTAATCACGAGTCCGATCGGTATCATCAGACCTGCCGCTGCCCACGCCCAGGAAATAGATGACATTGCCGGCCATCCGATGTCGATGACCTGAAGATCCAGTCCCAGACGTTCCGTCATGGCCTGTGCCACCGGGCCCAGCTGATCCGTCAACAGTGTAATGACCAGATTGATCCCTGTAAATCCGATTCCTATGGTCACACCGGATTTAAATGATTTTGAAAATCCTGCCCTCATGATGAGCCCGAACACGAAAATAATGATCGGCAGCATAACTGTGGAACCCAATCCCAATATAAAATTTAATATTTCCATACAATTCCTCCCATTGTACCCTCATTCATCTATGGTACTTTGTGGCCCTTGACTGCCGTCCAGACCATAAACCACTGTTCCGGCGTCAGCCGGTATTTCAGCGCTTTGACCGGCCTCTCTGCCAATCCGATTTCTCCTGAACCTGTGATCGGAATCGGCTTTGCCGGATGTGAGAACAGCCATGCGAAGGCCACTTCATCGATGTCCTCCGCACCGATCTCCTCCCGGATGACTTCTAAAACCTCTCTGAGCCTTATTTCCTCTTCTCCCTGCCCGGTAAAGATCCTGCCTCCGGCAAGCGGAGACCAGAGCATCGGGTGAATTCTCTCCTCCAGACAAAGATTCATGACTCCGTTTTCCATATTTCCCATCCTGAGCGGAGAAAGTTCGATCTGATTGGTGATCAAAGGCACGGTGAGATAAGATTTCAGCAGACGGAATTCGTCCGGCAGAAAATTAGATACTCCAAAGGTCCTTACTTTTCCTTCCTTTAAAAGGATTTCAAACGCCCTGCTGATCTCTTCCGGGTCCATAAACGGACTCGGACGGTGCAGGAGCAATGTGTCCAGGTGATCGAGTCCCATATATTTCAAAGATTTCTCCACCTGTCCGATGATGTAGTCTGTACCGTAGTTATAATACTTGACACGTGCAGTTTCTGACTTGTAGACAATGCCGCACTTTGAAATGATCTGCATTTTGTCTCTGAGATCCGGCCTTTTTTTCATGGCTTCCCCGAATTTCTCTTCGACCGTGTAGTCCCCGTAAATGTCCGCATGATCCATCGTCGTAATCCCCAAATCCAGACATTCTTCCAGATAGCGGATCAGTTCATCAGTTGAAAGATTCCAGTCTAAAAGTCTCCAAAAACCAAGCACCACCCTGGAAAACTCAAGGCCTTCCGCCATTGTTACATATTCCATGCTTTACCTCCATATACATCGTCATTCTCCCAGGTCCCTCAGGACCTTAAGAATTTGTTCGTCAACAGCTTCCGGTTTGATCCCTGTCAGATAGTTAATGGCAAATACTGACGGTGTCGTTACTGTTTCAGGAACTCTCGTGCTTGCAACAATGAGGTCAAATTCCGAAGCCATCTTTTCTACCTCCACAATTTTCACCTGCTGTACTTTTACTTTAAATCCATTGTCCTCGCAGAGATTCTTTACCCGGTTGGCAATCACCGTGCTGGTAGCAATACCGCTCCCGCAGGCGATCAAAATATGGTATTCCTTCATGTCATCCACCTCCTTTCTTAATTTATTTTTAAAGACCGGTTTTCCGGTCCTTAAAATCATTTGGACAGATACTCCGCGGTATCCTGATCCGTGATCAATATATCGATATATCCTGCCTCCAGTGCGGATCTCACGGAGTCATATTTTTCTTCACTCTCTACCACACAGATTTTGTTGGGAATCCTTTTTAACTGTTCCTCGGTGATCCCTATGCATCTCTCAGTAATATTTTCACAGCATATATGGCTGTTCTTATCCAGAAAAACAACGGAGACAACGTCACAGATGGCATCCTCCTTTTCCAGCTGTCTTAAGTCTGCCTCAGAAATGTAGCCCGACTTTTTGATGCTGCTGTCCTTTGCCAGCGGATTGCCAAGGCTGAAAACCGCGTATTCTGCCTTGGCTGTGCGCTCGATTACACGTTTTACCTGGTTGTCATCTGTCAAAAATGCTTTCTCTTCTTTATTTTTCACAAGTGCTGGAGCAATCAGGGACAGCGATCTTCCTCCTGTTCTTTTTGCCAGGTTGGAAGCTATGGTCGTGGCGTGCATATCCAGTTCGCTCTGTCCGTGTCCGCCGATGATTGGTGAAAATAACAGCTCCGGATCATCCATCTTCTGTATATAATCCGGGATCAGACGCATCGTGGACCCCCACCCGACGGCGACTGTAGAGCCGGCTTCCAAATGCCGTTCCAGATAATAGGCCGCGGCGGAGGCCACCTGTTCTTTTGAAGAATTTCCGATGGAGGTGTCTACGATGACCACATCCTTTAACTTATATTTTCCTTTGATGTCCTGTTCCAGTTCCGGATAAACGCCGGAGTAATCTATGATAATCCTTACGATGCCTTCTTCCTTTGCCTTCTGGAGAATCCTGGACACTTTCATCCTGGACAATCCGGTCTGCTTTGCGATCTGCTGCTGGGTCATATTTTCTTCATAATACAGCTTGCTGATCATAGTCATAGTTCTTCTCTGCATATCCATGTCATCACCTCTTTTTGTTCATTTGAACATATACTGTTATTTTGTTCATCTTTATAATATAACACTTATGTAAAAAAGTCAATAAAATTTACTCACAGGAAAATTTTCTCAACAGCAAAATGAACAAGTCGCCTCCTCTTCTGGGCCCCTCACTCGTTGAGCGGATTTATAATTTTTCCAAAAAAATCAAAAAAGGATGTAAGTCCTGTTTTCTGTACAGTTCTCACATCCCTTTTCAGTTTTTTAGCGGTTCGTCCGCCGTCTAAGATTTCAAAAGTTTCTGGTATTCCGGGTGCTTTTCAAACCACCGCACCGCGTAGGAACAGGTCGGGATCACCTTCATTCCTCTTTCTTCCAGCTGTTCTGCCGCCGTTTCCAAAAGTTCTCCGGCCACATCTCACCTATAGAGCGATACTTTTTTACATGAATCTCTGCCTTGTTTTTCCCTGCCGCTTTTCTGCCCTTGTTGTACGCTGCTCTGCTTTTTATTTTTAGCAGCTCCGTAATATCTGTTTTTTCTTTTGCTGAAACCGGAACCAAAAGACTTCCCATTGCCAGAACAACAGACATCAAGATTCCTATCAACTGCTTGCATCTTATACTTATAACCATTCCTCCTGTCAACTTGTCTGTCTATTATAACAAAATCCAAGGAGAAATTTGTAACAAAACTGTGATGGATCTATTTCGAATCACTCTCTGGTGCCGCCGAATGTAAGCAGATAAACACCCTTCTTGACCTGGATGCCGATCCACGCTCCCTGCTCATCTGCATAAAATGTCCGGTACCACTTTGGTTTTCCCTCTTCTTTCACATTCTCTGCCTTAAAATCTGCCATGCTCCAGCCGGCCCCTGTAAGGACAGACCCGATAATCAGAAAAACCGCACTCATTATAAGACATTTCTTTTTTAAATTTCTGATCTTCATAGTTTTTTCCTCCTCATCCCGGTGATTATCCCTGCCAGCCATTTACTGAATCTGACAGTTACTTTCACGAAATATTTTCCTAAAATCCATGTCAGCAGGCCTGCCAGAATAAAAATACCCGCAGATGACATGCCAACGCCCAGCTGTATGACCCCTGCCGCAGAGTTCTGAAAAATGATCACTGCTGCGCCGCCCATACTGACTACCGACAGGATCAGGCCTGCCACTGAAACTGCTCCGGTACATATCGGAATACACCAGATAACAATGTAGGCAGACAGTACCAGCAAAACAGCAGACAGCACGAGACAGAATCCGGCAAGCACCAAAGATCCCCAGAGCGGAAAGCCAAGGACCAGCAGGACTGCGATTAATCCCTTCATCCCGCGGGACATCGGCGTCTTCATCTGTGTCTGCTGTTCCTCCAGAATCTCCTGTGCGATCTGCCCCGGAGAGCCGATCTGCCCCACCGCTTCCTCCTCTGTATATCCGTCTTCCATATAATCGTCAATGATTTCATTGTAATAGGAGAGCGATTTTTCTCTCTCACTCTTCCCAAGACTTTTTAAAAGCCGGTTAAGACTTCCTAAAAACTCTTCTTTACTCATGTTCTGCCGCTCCTTTCACAAACTCATAAATACCCATGATCTGCTGCCACTCATCCAAAAATTCTCTGATATGGTCTCTTCCCTTTTCTGTTATCCTGTAATACTTTCTGAGACGGCTGTTGTGTTCCACCGTGTAAGTATTCAGATGTCCACTGTTTTCCAGACGTTTCAGAATGGGGTACAGAGTTGACTCGGATATCTTAATACATCCCGATACATCTTTGATGATCTGGTAACCATAGGAGTCATCCTCACAGAGGGCAGCCAAAATACAAAACTCTAAAAACCCTTTTTTCAACTGTACATTCAATCTATCGCCTCCTTATGCATTATACTATATATTGCATAGTATAATGTGTCAAGAGGTAATTATAACTTCATTATAGATTAATCGGACAATAAACGAACAAAGTGGGCAAGCCCACTTCAACGCCCCAACCCCTCACTCTTTGAGGGGCTTGACAACTTTGCGTGCCAGATGCAATTTGCCGCAGGCAAATAATTTCCTTACGCATCTGTACACAACCCGCGGAGCGTTTTTATTTCATAGGGAAGGTCGTAGAACTTTCCTATGAAACGAAAAAAAGCCAGCGAAACCTTTTTCAAAGGCTCATTGGCTTTTCGCTTTTTATGTATTTTAATTACTGCAGATTCTTTCTGAAATCGGCAAACTCCCGGGCATCTGCCATGGCTGCCAGTGCTCCTTCTTTTGTCGTCGTGCAGGCCGCATACGCATTAGCAAAATCCAGATACTTCTTTAAAGTCCCCAAATCCACCGCTTCCAGATCCCTCACTTCATCCCTCAAAAGCTGGTATAAAAACGCTCCGATAAAGGAATCACCCGCTCCGGTCGTATCTCTTACGTCAATGGAATATCCGGGTGCTTCCGTCATTCCATGTTTCGTATAAATCTCCGCGCCGTCTTTTCCTTTTGTATAGATGACATACTTCGTCCTTCCGTTCAGCAGATCAGGCACTGCCTCCCTTATATCCGTATGTCCTGTGATAAACTCCAGCTCTTCATCCGAGATTTTTATGATATCCGCAAAAGGCAAAAATTCATTGACTGTCTCTTTCAGTTCCTGTAAATCGTCCCACAGGGAAAAACGGAGGTTTGGATCAAATGATACAAGCACGTCTTTGCCGTTAGCCATGTCAATTAATTTTTTATGTGCATCTTTCATCGGCGAATTCACCAAGTCTACGCTGCAGAAATGGATCATCCCGCAGTCATCCAGAACATCCGGCTCGATGTCATAGACACTATAACGCAGATCCGCGCTGTTCTTGCGGTAAAACTTAAAATCCCTGTTCCCGTCTGATGCCAGAGAGACAAAGGCGAGAGCCGTCTCTGCTTCTTTGTCCCTTTTGATATGGTTTGTGTCAATTCCAGCCTCATCAAGTACTTCAACTATATAATCACCAAAGGGATCGTCTCCAAGCTTTGTCAAAAACTTGGACGGAATCCCGAGCTTCGTCACCGCACCGGCTACATTGGCAGGAGCCCCTCCTGCTACCCTGGTAAAAGACGGTACATCCTTTAATCTCTGTCCTTTGACTTCCGGAATAAAATCAATCAGTGCCTCTCCAATTCCGCATAATTTTCTGGTCATTCTCTTTCTCCTATCTCCAGGGGCCGCAGGCAATAGATCTTCATGGTACCCGAACAGTCCCCGTCTATGCCAAGCTTTCCCTGGCTGCTGTATACCCTGGTGGTAAAGACTTCTTCACCGCCGTTTACAAAAATTTCAAGAGAAGTAGTGTCTGCGAAAATCCGCAGGTCTTTTAATTCATCCAATCCGGCACATCTTGTCGTCCTGCCCGCACCAAAATCCCCCAGATCAAGGGTGAGCAGTCCGTCACCATAGGACAAAGTGACACCTTTCTTTAAAGTCAGAACCATATCAGCACAATGTCTGAATCGAATCTCTGCTTCATACAGTTTTAGATTGCTCTCCATCCTGCCCTGTTCAGAAAATGTACAGATCAGTTCTCCTTTTCTCATCTGCTCCATCTCCTTTATGGGCTGCTGAATGATCCTTCCATCCTTTATGTGCAGTTCCCTTGGTATCGTCAGTGCGTGCTGCCATCCATGCTCAACTGTCGGATTCGCGTAACCGGCATCCGGAATCCCCATCCATCCGATCAGGATACGGCGTCCTTTCTCATCCTCAAAGGTCTGGGGCGCGTAAAAATCAAAGCCCCTGTCTAACTGCTGAAACTCCAGGTTATCGCAGATCTCATATGTCTTGTTCTCAAAGTCATAGTCAATCTTCACCGCTGTACACTGATGCACATTCTGATAGTCGATGCCTTTCGATTCTACCCCCTGAGGGCAGGTAATCAGCATCATCTGTCCGTCCAGCTCAAACAAGTCCGGACACTCCCACATATAGCCGAACGGTTCTTTCGGAACGATCCTGTCAAAATACTCCCAATGAGACAGATCCTTTGAATGAAACATCAGGATCAGTCCATGGCTGTCCATATCCCTGGCTCCCTGGACCATGTAGTAATCATCCCCTCGTTGGATGATCTTCGGATCTCGCACATGACAGCTCATATCTCCAGGATAATCGTCCGTGGTCATTAAAAGCTCTTTTTCAGAAAAATGATATCCGTCTTTGCTGGCCACATGAATCGTGTTGCTGCCCCGTCCTGAGTTGACGTAATCGTAATCATCCCTGTCAAAATACTTGATATTTCCTGTATAGAAATAGTGAATCGTATCCTCTTTTACAAAGGCGGAACCGGAGTAGACACCGTGGGCGTCAAACTCCGAATCCGGAAATAATGCCGGTCCTTCATCTATATAAGAAACAAAATCTTTTGTCGTATAATGCCCCCAAAGCTTCAGTTCTCCAGTCGGTTCAAACGGGGTGTACTGATAATAGATATGGTAGGTGCCGTGAAACTGGCACAGTCCGTTGGGATCGTTCAGCCATCCGGTCTTGGGCATCAGATGAAACTTAAGCCGCATCGGATCTTTCGCTGTCTCTTCTCTGTCACTTTCATGTTCAGCATACCACTTTTCATAGTCTTCTTTCAATACTTTATTATACTTCTTAAACATGATTTCCCTCTTATCTAACGATCATAACCTGTGTTTTTGTATCTGCACCAGTCTTTGGAATGACTTCCACCTGGCCGTCTCCCTCTGCCAGCGTCATCATAGTCTGAGCACTGTAGCCTTTTTCTTTCACGAGATCCATATCAAACGTAAGAATCTTGTCTCCCTGTTTTACCTTTGTTCCGGCTTCTACGAATGTCTCAAAGCCTTCCCCTTCCATTTTTACTGTGTCAATTCCCGCGTGAATCAGAAAACTCTTTCCTGTTTCTGTCTGAATCGCAATCGCATGTTTCGTCGGAAAGATCATAGTTACGGTACCGTCACACGGCGCGTAAACTGTGCCCTCAGAAGGATTGACGGCCACACCGTCCCCCATGGCTTTCGATGCGAATGCAGCATCCTCAGACTCTGTGATGTAAAGCACTTCCCCTTTCATCGGTGAGTAAAGCACTGTTTCTGCCTGTTCCGGCGCTTTCTCTCTTTCTTCAGAGGTCTGTACCGGTTTTACTGTTTTTTCGTTACCGCCAAGGTTATATTTTTTCCAGAACACAACCGTGAGTCCTGCTGAAATGACCATGGAGAGGATCAATCCGATCCCAAAGTGAAGGAAATGCTCCGGTTTCATTGATATAAATCCGGGAATTCCCGCTGCTCCCAATGCCTGTGCCAGTGTTCTTGTAGCTGCCGCATATGCACTTCCCACTGCGGTACCAATGATCGCCGCATAGAAAGGATATTTTAATTTCAATGTCACACCGAACATGGCCGGCTCCGTGATTCCCAATAATGCGGATACTCCGGATGCAGAACAGATAGACTTCTGTTTCTGATCTTTTGTGAGGAACAGGACTGCTAAAACTGCCGCTCCCTGTGCAACATTGTTCATACTTGCTGTCGTAAAGATGAAGCTTCCTCCGGTCACTGCCTTTGCGGCCAGAAGCTGAGTTTCGATGGCAATAAAGCTGTGGTGAAGTCCTGTCATCGTGATTGGTGCGTATACAAAACCAAAGAGTCCACCTCCCACAGCGCCAAGTGTATTGTAAACCCATGTGATGCCGTCTGCTAATAAGTCACCTGCTTCTCTTAATACCGGTCCCACACAGATGAATGTTAAAAATGCAGTCACGATAATAGAAAGCAATGGTGTCGTAAGATTGTCAAGCCAGGTAGGTGTTACTTTGTGCAGCCTTTTTTCGATCTGGGCCAGGATCCAGGAAACTGCCAGAACAGGAAGTACCGTTCCCTGATAACCGATCGCCTGAATGTTGAATCCGAAGATATCCCATACCGGTGCCTGCCCGATGCCGATCTGGTAAGCATTTAAAAGGTCTGGATGTACCATGATCATACCCATTGCCGCGCCTAAAAACGGATTGCCTCCAAACTTCTTCGTGGCGCTGAATCCGATCAGTACCGGAAGAAATGTAAACGGTGCGTTGGCAAATGTATTGACTGCCTGAGTCAGCCCCTTCCACTGTGGATATAATTCAATGATCGATCTGCCGTCAAACAATCCCGCAGTCAAAATATTGTTCAGTCCCATCAGAAGACCGCCTGCCACGATGGCCGGGATGATCGGGACAAAAATATCACTGAGCATCTTTACAAAACGCTGTACGACAGAGCCCTGCTTTTCTTCTTTCTCCTCTTCTCCTCCGGCTGAGGAGACATCCCCAATCTGTTTCTGTACTTCGTCACAGACCAGATTTACGAGTCCTGATCCAAAAATAATCTGGAACTGTGACTGGGTTAAAAAGACTCCTTTCACCCCTTCTAAGTCACTGATGGCCTCTTCATTTCTCAAGTCATTATTCTTCAGCTGAAAACGAAGCCTGGTCGCACAGTGTGCCACAGATTTGATATTCTCTTTTCCGCCCACGTTAGCGATGACCTGGCCTGCAATCTTTGCATAATCCATAGTTTTTTCTTATCCTCCTTACGATATTTATGGTATCGGTTCCATATTTGTATTATAGGACGATTCTATCTTTTCGTCAATACTTTTATGGTATCGGTTCCATAAAATTTTGCACAAAATTAAAGACTCCTGATTAGAAGTATTCAACAAAAACTAAATTATTGATGAATACTTTGCCTTGATTTGATCTGTCACTTCCTGATCTTCCAGCTCTCTTTCACTCTCCGGGACTTTTGTTTTTATCTTATTTAAAATACTATAGGTTTCCACTGCATAGAGCAGCCCTTCCTCCCTCCTTTTCTTTATGAAATTTATAAAATTCTTCTCCGTAGCTTTCATAATTTTGTCTCCTGTCCCCTGAACAGTTCCCGCCTTCACTCTATATTTTGTACGCAGACAGACTTTTCTGACAGAAAAAAAGGCCATAAGCTCCAGCTAAATCCGGATCTTATGGCCTTTTTGCAGTCCTATGTTCGATTTTTTACGCTCTTTCCTTCTATAAATTCATACTCTACGATCTGTTTTTTGGATACCGGTTCTTCTTTTATCATCTTGAGAATCGTTTCCGCCCCAAGATATCCCATCCCATACGAATCAAATTTCAGTGTCGTAAGCTCCGGCGTTAAAAGACTGCTCTCGTCATATCCACCAAATCCCACGACCGAAATATCTTCCGGAATTCGCAGTCCTTTCTCCTGCAAAACTTTATAGGCCCCGAACGCCAGGCGGTCAGTGGCGCAAACAATAGCGTCCGGCTTCATTTCCTCCAGGATCTCTCTCGTATTTTTCTGTCCTCCGAGAAAACTGTAATCACTCTTTTTTATCAGCGGATCATAAATTCCGAATGACGCAAGTCCGTCCAGAACTCCCTGACGCCTCCGGACACCTACGGCCTCATCGGTCTCATAAACGCCAATATATCCAACTTTCTTATGACCTGTCCTTCCGATATATTCTCCCACACATTTTCCTGCATTGTAATCATCGTCGATGATAGAAATCCCGTCTTCATAATCCTGAGCCAGGATAACAATGGGAATCTGTGTCTGTTCAAAAATATCGTGATGATCCTCTGTGATCGCAATAGAGCTGATCAAAATCCCATCTACATTTAGATGGATCAGCTTTTGTATGTTTAAAAGCTCCAGATCAATATCGTGATCCGAATTCTTGATCAGTGTTGTATAATTCCTGTCCCTTAAATACCGGTCAATGCTTGTGATGACACGGCTGGTAACCTTGGAATTCAGAGTGGGCACTACGACCCCGATCACATTGCTTTCCTTTGCCTTTAGCCTTGCGAATGTATTCGGCGCATAATTATATTCTTCGATTACTTTCTGGATCTTTTCCCTTGTAGCCTTTTTGACATATCCCCCATTAAAATAACGGGAAACCGTGCTTTTTGTCACTCCCGCCATCTCTGCCACAACAGCCATTGTTATTTTTTTTGGCATTGTGTATCCTGCCTTTCTCTCATACTTGATTTTATTGTAAGATGATTTTCCGGATTGTGCAACCGGAATCCGGTTTCTTTCTGTTTTCTTTGACATTTTATTATTTGTGTAATATATTACATATAGGAGGTGCTTTGACTATGAAATTGGAAGATTACGACAGCAGACACCTGCTGTTTGCAGCATTATTTACGACCAGCAACCGGCTCCAGTCGATCGGAGACCGCTTTTATGAAGAGATCACGTCAAAACAATGGTTTCTTCTGGCTGCTCTCAATACCTTTGAGTATGCCCCAACCTTTAATGAGCTTTCCTCCCTGATGGGCAGTTCCCACCAGAATGTAAAGCAGATCGCTTTAAAACTTCAGCAGAAGGGTTATGCAGAAATAGAAACAGACCCCGACGACCGCCGCAAAAGCCGGGTTCGCCTTGGCAGAAAGGCCGAGTCACTGCAGTCTGCATATGCCTCAAAGGAAGAAGATTTTATGGATCTTTTATACAAGGGTATCTCAGAATCACAGCTGAAAACTACACTGGAAACCCTGAATACTATGATGAAAAACATGGAGGAATGTAATATATGAAGAAAACCGCAGTTGTCTACGGGTCCGTTTACGGTTCCACAAAGCAGTACGCACAGTGGATTGCCGACGCCTTGTCCGCAGATCTATATGAAAATAAAAGTCTGGACATTTCTGTCCTGGAGCCTTATGACATTATTATTTACGGCGGCGGCCTTTATGCCGGAGGAGTCACCGGTATTTCCCTGATCTCCCGCCATCCTGAATTTATTCAGAAGAAAAAAGTGTTTTTATTCACTTGCGGAATTGCCGATCCTGCGAAACCTGAAAACATAGAACATATTTTAAAAAACTTAGATTCAGTTTTCACCGGTAAATTAAAAGAACAGATTTCTTCTTACCATTTCAGAGGAAGAATGGATTATGAACGGCTCAGCACAAAGCACCGGGTCATGATGTGGATGATGAAAAAAATGCTCTCAAAGAAAAAACCTGAGGAGCGGACGGAAGAAGATCAGGGAATCCTTGACACTTATGGGACACTGGTTGACTTTACCGACCGGAGCAGCATCATTCCTCTGGTGCAGGATGCCAGTCAATATATCTAAAAATTCCAAGAAAAGATCCTCTTAATCAAAAATTAGAAACATGGGAAAATAAAGAGGAAAAAAAATGCAATTAAACTGCGAATATTCACCAATTATTTCAGAATTTTCGTCAAAAACTCTGAAATTAAGCCATAAAACAGGGATACGCCTGTACAATACAAGTGTATCCCGTAAAATTTTATTCTGTTTCTGCTGCTTCCCGGTTTTTTACCTGTTCTTCCTGCATATTGTCTTTTTGTAAATAGATTCCTGCCAGAATAGTTCCTGAAATTGAGTGCCATACACAGGATACAGCACTGGCCATAGCCGCCTGAGGTGCCGCAGCAAAATGGGCTGTCGCCAGATTTGTAGCAAGTCCCGCATTCTGCATTCCGACTTCAATAGAAATTGTGCGTTTCTTTGCTGTGTTCATTCCTGTCAGTTTGCCGACTCCATAGCCAAGGGCATATCCAAGGCTGTTGTGCAGCAAGACTGCAATAAATATCACAGCACCGGATTTAAAGAAATTCGCTCCCTGAAGTGCAATGACGCCTCCGACGATCAATGCCAGTCCGATTACTGATATTCCCGGCATGACCTGCTGTGCTTCTTTGAATGCTTCCTTTTTGCCAAACAACGTATTCAGTATAAATCCGAGCAGGACTGGAAGCAGCACAGATTTCACGATCGAAATGAACATGGAAGCGGCGTTGACTTCGATCCTCGCTCCTGCCAAAAACAGTACCATCATCGGTGTCATGACCGGTGACAAAAGCGTGGAAGCCGTAGTCATTCCCACGGAAAACGGCACATCCCCATGGCATAAGTATGACATGATATTAGATGATACCCCTCCCGGGCAGCACCCGACGAGAATTAATCCGATGGCGATCTCATTGGGCAGGCGCAGGATAGTCGAAATCCCATAAGCAAGGAACGGCATTATCAGATACTGTGCCACTGCTCCGATAAAGATATCCAGCGGGCGTTTTGCCAACACTTTGAAGTCCTCTGTCGTCAATGTCAATCCCATCGTAAACATGATGACTCCAAGTACAAGGCTCTGATTATTTCCCTGTACCCAGGAGAAAACATCCGGGACAAAGAAGGCTGCGATTGCCACTAAAATGACAAAAACAGACGTTTTGCTGGACAGCATACTGCTGATTTTTTGTAAGGTTTTCATATGTATCCTCCATCTTTCATATATAAGTCTATTGGATATTTTATTCTAATGAACAGAATGTGTCAAGAAAAGGAAATACGTATATTATTGAAAAATCCAGGACTTTCAGCCTCCCATGGAATGTTCTTAGCCTGAGATGCCTGAGCAAGACAAAACAAAATCTCTCCTTCATCCGGGTCCTCAGCATAAAAGCCTGCCATAATTCGTAGCTTTTTTCAGCCCCTTATTCTCCAGCAGAACTGAAAGAATGGTACGGTCCCCCTCTGTTCTGCCAGCTCGCTTAACGGCTCCACGTAAAATTCCTCATAAAGTCTCTTAATCTGCTCATTTTCATGGCTTATCCGAAGACCTCACCTTATCAATCATTTTTCTGGCATTTCCTGTGCCGTAGATCACTGCCACGTTGACTGTGAGACCGCCGATATCAAGGCTTGCCTCCTTAACTCCTTCCATGACCCTCAAGTCTTCTTTCTTGCAGTAATCTCCTAGTATTCGTATGTCTCAGTGATACTCTCGACCGGACGGACATTGGCACACTGCCCGCAGCTGATACATTTTTCCTCATGTCTCATGATAGACGGATTATCTTGATCGATCGGTACTCTTACATCGACTGGCAAATGTTTACTCATTGGTTTTTCCTCTTGTAATATGCAATAAACAGTAAAAATTACTATTATTATATATTATTTTCCAGGAGAGCACAATGTTTATTTGCAATATCCTGTCTGAAAATCAACTACATGAAGCAATTCTTCTCCGCTCAGATATCTTCTGACATTTTCCACTGCGATGTCTGCGATAAAATCCAGTGTCTGCGGAAGATGGAAGTCCCCTGAAATATGAGGTGTGATTACTGCATTTTTAATATTCCACAGGCGGTGTTCCTGGGGCAGAGGTTCCGGATCTGTTACATCCAGTCCCGCGGCATAGATCTCTCCCGTGATCAGAGCATTGCACAGCGCCTCCGTATCCACGGCATTTCCGCGGCCTGCATTGAGAAAGACAGCGGTCTTCTTCATTGTCCTGAACTGCTGCTTTCCGAACACACCCCGCGTTACCGGTGTATTTGGCAGAATAGAGACGACAACATCAGCCTTTGGGAGCAGCTCATCGAGTTCCTCCATGGTGTGCAGTTCATCCACTCCCTCCGGACACTCTCCCTTCCTTCTCTTAATCCCGATCACATAGGAATCCAGCCCTTTCATCAATTTAGCAAATGACAGCCCGATATCTCCGAGTCCCGCGATCAGCACCGTATTTCCGGTCAGTGAGAGGACCTGCCCTTCATCGGACCAGTCGCAGCGGTTCTGGTTATCCCGGTATACGTGAAGTTTCTTTTGTATAGACATGAGCACGGCAAACAGATGCTCCCCCACGGCTTTTCCATAGGCGCCGGTAGCGCTGGTCATGATTGTATTGTCATTTAAAATATTCACGCCCATATAAGCATCGGTCCCGGAAGAATTCAGCTGCAAAAGTTCCAGATTTTTTGACATGCCGATCATCCATGCGGGGACATTTCCGATGATGATATTTGCTTCCTGCACCATTTCTCTGTCCACATCCTCATAAGAAGAATACCTAATATCACATCCTTCGGAAACCTCTCTTAACTTCTCTTTATATGTATCACTCATCGGAACAACGGTCAAAATCTTTTTCTTTGTCATAATGATTCTCCTATCCTGTTTTATTTTTAGGGATTTTATTATATCATAAGGCATGGAGGAAAAAATATGAACCCGAAAAAGAAAATTTTGATTATCGGCTCCTCTGTGGCCGATGTAATTATAAATGTCAAAAAACTCCCGGCACCCGGGGAAGATGTGCATATCTTAGATCAGCATCTCTGTATCGGCGGATGTGCTTTTAATGTATCCGATATCATCCGGCATTTCCAGGTGCCTCACCTGTTGTTTTCTCCGGCCGGCACCGGGATCTATGGAGATTTTGTCAGAGAAGAATGGAGAAAGCGTGGAGTTGCCCCTGTCCTGCCTGTCCCTGATCTTGAAAACGGCTGCTGCTACTGTTTTGTCGACCAGACAGGCGAACGGACTTTTGCTTCTTACCACGGAGCCGAATATCTGTTTCAGAAAGAGTGGTTTGATCTGATTGATGCTTCCGACTATGACACAGCCTATATCTGTGGACTGGAAATCGAAGAAAAAACCGGAGAACACATCGTTTCGTTTTTAGAACAGCAGCCGCATATGGACATCTATTATGCGCCGGGTCCAAGGATTGACAAACAGCCGAAAGATCTGATGAAACGCCTTTTTGCACTTCAACCTGTAGTACATTTGAATGAGGCAGAGGCCTTCATGCTGTCCGGCGAAACAACGGCAGAACATGCCGCACAGTCCATCAGCAGATTGACCGGACAGGATATAGTGATCACTCTGGGCAAAGACGGAGCATACTGCCTGGAAAACGGAAATGGATTATTTCTTCCGTCCAGAAGTGCAAAACAAATGGACGCCACCGGAGCCGGTGACGCCCACATAGGAGCTGTAATGGCACTTAGAAAACTCGGAGCTTCACTTTCCGACGCGGTCCGCAGGGCCAATCTGATCTCCGCGGCGGTCGTCGAAAAAAAGGGAGCTTCTTTGGATCATCAGTCATTTTTACAATGCCTCAATAGATAATCGTCCCATAGCTTTCAAATGCTTCTTTCATTTCATCGGACAGCGGTTCATCCAGGATAAAGCCGTCGAAGTCTCCGATTTTTGCATACGAACAAATGGTACGTTTTCCGATCTTGGACGTATCGCATACGAGATAATTCTGATCTGCCGCGGCCATCATTTCCTTTTTGATCTCTGCCTGATCCATATTTGGTGTGGTGACGCCCTTGGTCAGTGACACACCGTCCGATGACATGAATGCCTTTTCTACCGAAATATGTTCAAGAAATTTCATGCCCATGCTGCCCACTGTGCTTTCAAAGGCTGTCCGCACATGCCCTCCGATCAGGATCAGATAGACGCCCTCCATTTTTTGAAGTTCCATGGCAGCAGGCAGGTCATTGGTCACGACCGTAAGCTTTTTTGCATCCTTTAAGAGTTTTGCAAGCTCCAGCATGGTCGTTCCGCTGTCCAGAAGGATCGTGTCTCCATCCTTAATCATGCTCCTGGCCTTTGCCGCTGCTTTCTGCTTTTCTCTCAGACATTTCTGCTTTCTTGCGGCAATGGATTCTTCCACATTTAAAATATCTTCGTTCAGCAGAGCCCCTCCGTGGGTCCTTGTAAGCCTCCCGGCATTTTCCAGTTCCATCAGATAGGTGCGGACCGTCGTTCCGCTCACATGAAACCGCTCAGAAAGTTCGGCGCTGCTCACCCTTTTATTTTCTTTCAAAAGCCTCATGATCTCTTCTTTTCGTTCTTCTGCAAACATACGGTCCTCCTGTCAGTCTCTTTTTATAATTTCACAATCTTTTTGTTTACGATGGATTCATTTCCTGCTTTTACGATCCTTACTGCCATCTTTCCGTCATAACCGCTGCACTCTACAGGCGTATCATTTATAATAGAGCGAATAAAACTCCTGTCTTCAGCTAAATAGGCATCCTTGAACAGAAACTTCCAGCTCCTTGTAGTCGGACGTTTCAGGTCATGCTTCGGGGTACAGGTAAGAATCTTCTTTTCATGGATATCGCCAAGACAGATCACCCCTTTTGTCCCCAGGATCTCTACCCTGGCATCATATCCGTACTGGACATACTGGGCGCCTTCCACGCAGGCATGTATCCCATTGGCAAACTCTCCGGTCATGATGACATTGTCATAGAAATCCGGGTACTGTTCGGCAATCTCTTTATTTCTGAAATTCCCTCCTATGGCGTACACGCTCTCAAGTTCACTCTCCGCGAACCAGCGGACCGTGTCAATATCATGGCTGCTGACCTCTGCCAAAGGCCCGTTGCTCTTCTTGATATCAAACATCCACTCTTTTGGTTTACTGGGCCCTCTGGAATGAGATTTGACCAGGACAATATCGCCGATTTCCCCTTCTGCGATCATCCGTTTTGCTTCCTGGAAGCTCTCGTCGAAACGACGCATAAATCCAATTTGAAGCTTTACATTGTTTTCATCGGCAGCCTTGATCATCTCGTCACATTCTTTCTCGTTCATAGCCATAGGCTTTTCACAGAAGATGTGCTTCTTTGCCTGGGCTGCGGCCACTGCGATCTCTTTGTGGTACTTGGTCGGCGTCACGATGTAAACCGCATTGATCTCGTCATTTTTCAGGACATCTGTGTAATCTGTATAATACTGATCAATCCCCAGTTCTTCTGCCGCATTTTTTGCTGTTTCCTCCACCGGGTCACAGACTGCGATAATCCTTGCATTGGGAACGCTTCCTGTGTAATTATGTGCGTGGACCATTCCTGCCCTTCCGGAGCCGATCAGACATACTTTGACTTCTCTCATCTTCTTTTCCTCCCCTTATTCCTGCATTTCTTTTACAATCTCAACACCTGCACTCGTTCCGAGCCGCTCTGCACCGGCTTCTATCATGGCAAGGGCCGTTTTCAGATCTCTGATGCCTCCCGCGGCTTTTACTTTCACCTCATCGCCCACAACAGATTTCATCAGCCGGACGTCTTCCACTGTGGCCCCTCCGGTTCCAAATCCCGTAGAAGTTTTTATAAAATCCGGCTTCACTTGTTTTGCAATTTCAGCAACTTTTTGCTTTTCTTCGTCAGTGAGATAACAGTTTTCGAAGATCACTTTGCTGATGACCCCTGCCTTTCTGCAGACAGCGACGATCTGCTCCATCTCTTCTTTTATGTATCCGTAATGATTGTTTTTTACTTCCGCCACATTGATGACATAATCGATTTCATCGGCTCCTTTTTCTATAGCATCATTGGTCTCGAAGACTTTGCACTCGAGTGTGGTCTGACCCAGAGGAAATCCGATGGCTGCACCCACATGTACCGGGCTTCCATCCAACAGTTCTTTACACAGACTGATCTGTGCCGGATTGATCGCTACCATCTTGAACTGGTACTCTTTCGCCTCGCCGCAAAGCTTTTCAAACATTACTCTGTCTGCAAATGCCTTTAAATTCGTGTGATCCACCATACCTGCCAACTGTTCTGCCGTGATCTTCATCTCTGCACCCTCCATTTCGTTTACCTGCGTTATGCTTCGTTTACTTGTGTTTATGATTTTATATTACCACAGGTAATATAAAAAAGCAATACATAACTGAACAAAAGTAAATAAAAGTTTTCATAAGTATTTTATTATTAAAATTCTCAAGTATGTCTATTCATTTGGCACAATTTTTGAAATATTAAATATGCTGCGGTTCTTATTAGATAGTCTCTCAGAAAATCCGGATTATTTGAAACAATCATCATACTCCAGAAAAGGTATAAAATGGATATTACAAACAAAATAAAATTTCCTTTATCTAGATGCCCACTTTTTAGTTGCTTCTCTATAAGTGAAATCACTTTAAACCAATTTGCATCTTTTTTATAAAGATAATAGCCTGCAAATAATAACAGAACCCCTAGATAAGTTATTTCCAACACCTGTTCTATCTCTTCGTTTTCACTGTGGTGGTATCCGAAAATTTTACGAACCATGCTGTTTATTCTCGTTGAACAATATGTTAATGAACCATATAACAAACGATCCAATACCACTTTTCTAAAGTTCTCTGTTTCATCAAATGATACAGGCAAAATAAACAAAACAGCAATTACAACCAGAAAATCTTTTATAAGCATAATTTATACCTCCTTCGTTACTATAAACAACTTTGTGTCACTCATAGTATGAAGAAAGAAGAGTCCTGAAAGATTTTCTCTCATAGACTCTTCTTTTATAAAAGATTCTTCAGTTTTCTTATCTTTTTTTCATCCCCATGTAGATCTTCTCTGCTGTAATCGGCAGTTCTCTCACACGCACTCCTGACGCATTGTATACTGCCTCAGCGATTGCCGGACTCGGGGTATTGATGACAATTTCTCCGATGGATTTTGCCCCAAAAGGCCCTGTCGGCTCATAGCTGCTCTGAAATTCCACCCGGATATTTCCGATGTCCTGTCTTGTAGGAATCTTGTACTGCATAAAAGAGTTGGCCGATGTCTTCCCTTTTTCATTGTAAAGGATTTCTTCATACAAGGCCATTCCGATTCCCTGAGCAATGCCTCCCTCGGTCTGGACTTTTGCAAGGTTTGGATTAATGACGGTTCCACAGTCCACCACAGCCGCAAAATCAATCAGTTCCACTGCCCCTGTCTCCAAATCCACTTCCACTTCTGCGGCCCCTGCCATAAACGGAGGCGGAGAAGTCGGGGAGTAATGGGATTCACTTGCCTGAAGCGCTTCCTCATTTCCGCACATCACCTGATTGCCTATATCTTTTAATGATATTTCTTTTCCGCTTTCCGGGTGGAACACTCTCTTTCCGTCAAACTCTGCTTCTTCCGGCGGACAGGACAGGTACTGGGCACCTTTTTTTAAAATCTTTTCTTTCAATACCTCACAAGTCTTCACCACCGCCATCCCGGTCACATAAGTTGTGCTGGATGCGTAGGAACCTGTATCATACGGGGAAACATCTGTATCCACTCCGTGGACAATGATCTGATCCATATCACAGTCCAGACAGTCTGCCGCCATCTGGGCAAGAATCGTGTCACATCCGGTTCCCATATCAGAAGCACCGATGATCAGACTGTAAAATCCATCGTCGTTTACTTTGATCGTCACCGCAGCCGTGTCCACATTGGAAATGCCAGAGCCCTGCATAGCTAACGCCAGGCCGACACCCCTCACTTTTCCGTTGCCCATGTCTTTTCTTGGATATTTCTCATCCCATGAGATCATTTCTTTTACCCGCTCCACACACTTGTCCAGTGCACAGCTTGTTGCTGTCTCTCCATAGTAAGCAGGCATCTTCTGGCCTTTCTTCACCATGTTCAGTTCTTTTAACTTCACCGGGTCCATGCCCATCTTGTGAGCCAGTTCATTTACTGCGGATTCCACGGCAAAAATACCCTGGGTAGCTCCGTATCCCCGGTAAGCCCCGGCAGACATAACATTGGTATAGACTACATCGTAGGCAAAACGGAATGCTTCTGCCTTGCCGTACAGCGGAATGGACTTATGTCCGGAAAGCCCAACGGTCGTCGGACCATGCTCTCCGTATGCCCCTGTATTTGACAGGGTATATACATCAATTCCTTTAATAATTCCATTTTCATCTGCACCGATGCGCACGGTGATTTCCATCTCATGCCGCGGACTGGATGCGATGAAAGATTCTTCTCTTGTGTAGACGATCTTTGCGGGCTTTCCTGTCTTCATGGTCACCAGGGCCGGATAGACTTCCGTGACCACCGTCTGCTTCGCCCCAAAGCCTCCTCCGATCCTCGGCTTTACCACTCGGATTTTTGACTTTGGAATATCTAGGGCGTTGGACAGGATTCTTCTCACATGGAATGTAACCTGCGTGGAGGACACCACATTGAGCCTTCCATATGCGTCCATATGCGTAAACGTACAGAAGTTTTCCATCATAGCCTGCTGGTTTGCTTTCGTGTGATAAGTCTCCTCTACGTAATATTTACAATCTTTCAGTACCTGGTCAATATCGCCTTCCTGTGTCTCACTGCGGGCACAGAGATTTCTCTTATTGTCCGCCCCTACCTCACAGAGAGCTTTCCAGTTTTCCTCCGGATGCACCAGGATCTCATGATCTTTCGCTTTCCTGAAATCCAGGACCGGCTCCAGCACTTCGTAATCAACCTTTACAAGCTTCATGGCCTTTGCCACTGCTTTTTCAGAGACACCTGCGATAACTGCCACCGCATCTCCAACAAAACGCACCCGGTCATCTAAAATCCTGCGGTCATAGGGGCTCGGTTCCGGATAGGTCTGTCCTGCCATGGTAAATCTCTTATCCGAACAGTCTTCATGGGTCAAAACACACTCGATTCCCGGAACTTTCAGTGCTCTTTCCGTTTCTATTTTCCTGATCTTGGCATGGGCATGGGGACTTCTTAAAACCTTTACGATCAGGCAGTCTTTCGGAGCCAGGTCATCCGTATAGACAGGTTTTCCGGTCACCAATGCCATGGAATCTACTTTTGGGACAGAAGTATTGACTAAATTCATGTTACTGTGCTCCTTTTTCTTTCATGTAATTCCGGATAGCGCGCATCTGGCCCTCATATCCGGAACACCGGCAGAGGTTCCCTGCCAGGTACTCTTTTATTTCCTCAATAGACGGATCTTTTAATTCCCTCATCATCGCAATCACGTTCATGATAAATCCCGGAGAACAGTATCCGCACTGTTCTGCCCCTTCTTTTGCGAGGAACCTTCCAAAGTCTACCGCCTCTTCCTGAAGCCCTTCTAAAGTTATGATTTCTTTTCCTTCTGCTCTGGCTGCCGGCATGGCACAGGAAAGACTCGGCTTTCCATTCACCAGAACGGTACACAGGCCACAGTTGGTTGTGTCGCATCCCCGTTTTACACTGTAACATCCCATATCTCTCAATAAATCCAGCAGCATGCAGTCCGGCTCTATATCAGCTGCCGCCGGCTTTCCGTTTAACTGAAATTTCACTTCCATCCCTATGACTCCTCCAATACAGCATTTGCAGCGCGCCTCACGAGAACTTTTGCTACCGCTTCCCGATATTCAGCGCTGCCTCTCATATTGCTTCCAAATTTCATGTCAGCGACTGCCTTTTCGGCTAAAGTATCTGCCGGTTGCCCATGGATCACAGCAAGCTCAGCCTTCGCCGGCCTTGCTCCCACGGAGACATACCAGATATCTTCCTTTTTCGATACAGCACATGCAGCCACAGGGAAATCGGTCTTTGTCGCCCTCTGGGACAGATAAGCGACTCTGCGCCCATCTTTTTTAATGATGATCTTCTCTAAAATATCACGGTCACGCTTCCTGTCAGCAAATTCAGCCAAAGTCATTTTTCCTGCATGGACCAGCACCACTTCCGTGTCAAGGGCAAGCAGACAGGTCAGCACGTCAGAAAATCCAAATCTTCCATAGATACTTCCCCCTACCGTGGCCTGGTTCCTGAACTGGACACCCACGATATGCCGCACACTTTCCTTTATTGCCCCGCAAAAATAAGCCTCCAGCTCCGGATGAGTTTCCAGGCTCCTCAGGGAACACATAGCTCCGATCTCAAATGCTTCTTCTGTTTCCTTAATGTAGTCTAAATCAAGTCCGGACAAATCAATGGCATTTTGTATGCGCGGGGAACAAAGTCTCAGCCACATCATCCCCCCAAGGACCCGGTTTGTCTTTTTTTGATTCAGCTTATATGCATCTAAAAGACTTTCCGGCCTTAAATAATTTGCTATCGTTACCAATTCAATCTCCTCCATCGTCATTCGTTAAAATCACTCTCTGTCCGACACATTTTTTCGTTTCTGGACAGAAAATACTAATTTATACTGTAACATAGAAATAAGAAAGAGCGGAAGAGTTTTTTTAGAAAAATCATATGTATACAAAAATTAGATTAATTTATACCCACAGGGCATCCCGTATTCTATACCCTTCGGGTGGGCGCGCTTTGCGCGATAAGGTATACCCACAGGGCATCCCGTATTCTATACCCTTCGGGTGGGCGCGCTTTGCGCGATAAGGTATACCCACAGGGCATCCCGTATTCTATACCCTTCGGGTGCGCGCGCTTTGCGCGATAAGGTATACCCACAGGGCATCCCGTATTCTATACCCTTCGGGTGCGCGCGCTTTGCGCGATAAGGTATACCCACAGGGCACCCCGTATTCTATATCCTTCGGGTGCGCGCGCTTTGCGCGATAAGGTATACCCACAGGGCACCCCGTATTCTATGCCCTTCGGGTGCGCGCGCTTTGCGCGATAAGGTTTGACATACAGAAAAATACCCTGGTAGTTAATCACAGAAGCCTTTTCTGTGCCTAACTATCAGGGTACAACTTATTTCTTCTTCAAATATTCCTTTACTTAAGAATTAAATAATACTCCGATTCTATAAATAGTGTCGTATACAGATGCGGTTAGTTTTCTCTTATCATAGATAACACAATTTACTCTTGTTACTGTTTATCAAGGTTAAAAGAGGAAATCTCAGACATGAGTGTTTAATTTCAATACAACTCTTGTTACTGTTTATCAAAATCTGATCAGGAAGAATATAAGGTCGGAGAATTTCAATACAACTCTTGTTACTGTTTATCCTAAACGATCAGTCAGGCCGGTTGTCATTTTGGAAATTTCAATACAACTCTTGTTACTGTTTATCCAACACTTTTAAGCCATTCTTCTTTTTCATTATAGTCAGTTTCTCTGATAAAATCAACGTTTCTCTATATTTTTCCCAACCACCGTCAATTTTCTCACATTTTTCTCCAATGTGGCCTCAAATGGCTATTTCCCGTGGTTTACTCACACTTATCGATTTTATCGGTTGGGAAATCAGCAAAATATTTTGACAAATTTTCCGGCTTGCTGTTCCAAAGACGTAAGTCTCCTAAATAGCCAACTTGGACATAATTTCTTCAGATAAGTATCCATCAATCAAGTCAAGCCATTCAACGATAGTATTTTATCACTATTGGAGGAACGCATTTTAAAGCGTGACGGAAATAGTGATAAAATACTTATGCAGAAAATGGAACTGGCAATACTCACAGTTATTTTATCATTTTTTCATTAAACTACACAAACTTAATAAAGTTTATATTTTTCACATTACAACTATAGTATTCTAAATGCCTTACCGTGAGATCACACTCTCCGAAGTATCTTTAATCAAGGTATCCCTTACGGTGTTTTCTTCACAAAAAAATTTATAATCAAAGGAGGCTCTATATGTTATTTCAAACAACCGAAGCTCATGAAGCCCGCGTGCGAAAGTCAGGGAATTTGCAGAAACCGAAATAGAACCTCTCACCTTCCTCTTAGACAAAGAAAATTAATTTCCGACAGAAGCCATCGAAAAGTTTGCCAAAACAGGTATGATGGGACTGCAGTATCCAAAAGAATATGGGGCGCAGGATCTGATGTCCTGAGCTATGCCATTGCTGTAGAAGAACTTTCCAGAGTTGATGGCGATCATTACGTGTTAAACGGAGGCAAGATCTTTATCACCAACGCCGACAAAGCGTATGTAGGAATGTCCTGACAGAAATTTAAGGGCAACCTGTACATCGCCTGCGGCATTTCCGGAGCAGGGCGGCATTTAAGAGGAACCAAAGATGCCACAACCATCGTAGCGATCAATACCAATGCGAACGCACCGATCTTTAAAAATGCAGACTACGGCATTGTCGGGGATGTGGAGGAAAATCCGGCGAACGGAGATCCCGAGGGTGATATCGATCCGGGCACTCTGTTTGAAAAACTTCCGGAAGAGTGGATCTGTCCGGACTGTGGTGAATCAAAAGACATGTTTATTGAAGTTTAAGCGTTCCTGCGTTTGGATGACTGATCAAAAGGAGGTATGAT
Organism: Anaerostipes faecis; assembly: GCF_910574135.1. Classification (NCBI taxonomy): domain Bacteria; kingdom Bacillati; phylum Bacillota; class Clostridia; order Lachnospirales; family Lachnospiraceae; genus Anaerostipes; species Anaerostipes faecis. The sequence goes on from NZ_CAJSYK010000001.1 coordinate 110,389, forward strand.
CCATACATTGTGTTAGAAAAGTTACCAAAGATTTATATTGGGTTGGAGGTAATGAACACTGCCTGGTATGGATATATAAGCTGACGGTCTCATAGAATCCATCAAACAGTAAAAATGTTCTAACCAAAAAAAACCAGGTCCGCACTTAATATTGGCGGGTCTGGTTTTTCCCTTAAAGAATTCACCGGGTTCCATTGACAGCTATTTTTTAGTCTGGTATATTTTCACTAAGATAAGGAGGGAGAAATACATGCTGATCTCAAGAGAAACCGATTATGCCCTGCGCATTTTAAGGGCTTTAAGTGACGGAAAGAAACGCTCAATAGAAGAAATATGCTCTCTGGAAGCGACACCAAAACAGTTTGCATACCGTATCATTAAAAAACTGGAGACAGCCGGATGGATCATCATTACCAGAGGAGCAGAAGGCGGATGCCGCCTGACAGCAGACCTGCATGACATAAGCCTCTTTCAGCTAATGCATGGCCTCGGCAGCGGCTTCGGCATCAATGCCTGCTTTAAAGAAGGATATGAGTGCACCAGAGCACCTCTGTGCGATGAACCGTGCCATATCAGAGAAGGACTCTTACAACTGGAAAAAAGTATGGAAAAGGAGTTAAAAGGAACAAATCTATATTCTCTCATTTTCGGAATATCTGACTGAGATCAGTTTCCCGTTTTTGCCGGCATCTAAGTTTCGTTTTCCCCTGCGGTTTCATCGGATGCCAGTAAAAAACTCTCCTGCTCCAGGCCTTTTCCCTCTCTGGACAGAAGTTCTCTAAGCTCCGCCAATTCTGGGCTTCCATTCATTTGCATTTTTTTGAGTTTCTTTAAAGTCTCAGGTTCCATTTTTACCGCATACTTCTCATATTTATGATAGATTTCTCCATCCATTTGAAAAGGCATAAGATCTGGAAATATTTTTTGTTTGATATACCGGTAGATCAGGATACCGCCGTAATCCAAATCTCCGGAATGCAAATACTGTGTCTCCGGACAAAGAACATTTCGCAGGCTGATGAGAAATTCCCGTTCTTTTGGGGTGAAGAACCCATGGCTGTAAATGATGACGGCTTCTTCGTCATAGGGCGTCGCCATATAGTTTGCCTTGTTTTCTATTGTCAGGATTCTTTTTATATTTTGACCTGCCAGCGGCTTCGCATGGACCAGCATCTGTGAATTTAAGACCGCGCCGTAGCAAAACTGCCCGAGATTTATTTCCTGTCCGTTCACTGATATCCGCAGAGGCCCCTTTACGGCCAGCTCCTGAGAATATTCTTCGATCAAAAGCTGTGAAAGAATCTGCGTATTGTTCATTCCCTCTTCTATATCCTCATGATATTTTCTGGCTATGGAAAGCACAATGCTCTCCAGACTATTCTCAAACAGCTTGGAATCCCCCAGACAGTATTTGCTGAAGACCCTTTTATACAGCGGCTCTTTCAGCCCGTCGATCACTTTAAGGCACCGGAACAATGCATCCCTTTTTGAAAATTCCTGCGGGATCTTGCCCTGCTCCAACCGTTTCATGCAGCGAATTAAATATTCTTTTATCCACAGTCCTTTGACCGAATGAAGAAGGTTTTCAACAGCCATCATATTTTCTTCAATCCTCTGAAACTTCGGCCGGATACCGGACATTTCATACATGACTGCAAGATCCTTTAGGGAATACCGGATTCTGCGTATATCAACCCCTATGGCTTCCCATTCAATTTTTAACAGTCCCTGACGCTGAAGCTCTTTGGCTCCGTTTATAAACTCCGTTTTTCCTATCTGATCATAAAGTTCCTGGTGGACCAGAAAGGAACGGTTTCCTTCCGCTCCCTTCTTCCAGTCTGATGCAGACTTCTCGGTCCTGTCGATGATCATTTTAAGCAGTTCCTTCTTCATCCTCTGCTTCCTCCATCAGATGATCAAATTCCCGTTTTTCAAATTCCTGTATGGAAATACTTTTTTTATTTGGGTTGGCATAGACAAAGGTCTTGTCAACGTTTTCCAAATAATTCTGTATCTTATCATTGGTGGCACTTATGATAGCCTGGAATCCGAGTCCCCGGATCAATTCGATGCAGCTGGCTACCTTTTCCGCATCCATCTTGGAAAAGGCCTCGTCAAGGACTACCAGCCGGATCGTAGGGCTTCTCCTTAACTTTGGCGACAGATTGATCCGGTAGGCCTGGGCAAAGCTCGCCAGAAGGGCTACGTAGAGAGGATTCTGCCCTTCCCCTCCGGAATTTTTCTTGATCATCCTGCCGAGACCGATGGTCAGTTTTTCTTCCCCTTCCACGATCTGTTCCATATCAAAAGAAAGATAGGTCCTGTAATCTGCATATTTTTCCATGTTCCTCTTGGCCTCTTCCAGCTCTTCCGGCGATGCGTTCTCCGGCGGTATGAAAATATCGATCAGATCACTCATGACCTCTCCGTATCGGTTTTCATGTTCCATGGAAAACAGATTCATCTGGTGATCCATGGATGCATCCAGGGTGGACGGATCGATCTGAAGCGATTCATCCATAAACATAGGATAGTAAACACCATCAGGGCCTTTGTTTTTCGTAATGCGGAACTGGTACTTATCTTTTCCGAAGTCCAGCCGGCTGATAATCCGGTTCAATTCGTCTCTTCTCTGATATGCCTCCAATATGGCATACCTGATCTTGGAAATAAAATCGTCCTTAAAATGCTCTGCCGCTGACCTCGCCTGTTCTCTGGCCCTCTCCTGATAATCCGCAAGATGGTCACATTCAAGCTTCAGCAGCAGTTCTTCATATGGTTCATTCGTCTCTATGGCCGGCGAGAAGGTCCGGTTCGGATACTCTCTCAAATATTCAGAGCGCAGTTCCACAAGTGACCTGTAAGCTTCTTCCCTGCCGTTCTCCGCCTGTTTGATCATTCTAAATGTCCCGTTTTTAAGGCTTTCAAGACTTGACGACACCCGCCCCTGCATATAGTCATCAAAAACTTTTTCCAATTCTTCGCTGTAACGAAAACTTCTCTCTTGTTCAGTCAGCTCACTGTTTGCGGAAACATAGAGCTTCTGCCAGTCCTCTATCTGTTTTTCCCTGTTCCAGACGGCTCTTGAAACTTCATTTAACAGCTCCTGCTTCTGTGTCTGAAGCCTTTTATTCTCTCTCTGTCTTTCTTCCAGTTCACCGATGGAATCTTCCTTCATCTTCAGCATTCTATCCTGCAGGTCTTTTTTAAGCGCAGTTTTTTCTTTTATTTTCTTTAAGGCTTCCTGCTGTTCTATATATTCTTCCTCAGAACGCCCCAGGGCTTCCAGTCTCAAAATATCTTCTGCTTTTTCAAGCATCTTGGCAAATGGTTCTTTTTTGGCTGAAAGCTGTTTCAATTCTTCCTTCAGATCCCTGATCCTTTGTTTCACACTACTCTCACCGATATAGGAACGCTTCGTATAATCTGCCGGATTCAGCCGTTTTAACTGAAAATTCTTGTAGAGCAGACAGTCAGGGGTCACTCCGGTCCTCTGATTTCTCAGTTCTTCGATGGTATGACATTTGATCACCCTTCCGAGAAGCAGGTCCATGAAACTTCTGACATACGGCTTCTTGGCAATCAATTCCTCTGCCAGTGCGTGATCCATGACGGATATCTTTTCTTTTAGGAGCTTTTCCGTGTCCAGAATGGATGCCCTGAAAAACTGCTTTTCATCCATTTCCCGGTAGATCTCCATGGCCGCTTTGACATAATCAGGCTCCACCACCAGTGACAGCTTATTCGATCCTAAATACCCTTCCACAGCCTTATGCCATGTCTCTGACTTCATGTCCAGAAGATCTGAGAGAATGTGTACCTTTACTGCCGTTCCGAATTGAGAGCTTAACCGGGTCTGCAGCTCATACCGGGCATTTTCCAGCTCTCTGGGATAAGCCTTGTTCCCTTTTTTCAGTTCTTTCAGCTCCCCATCGATTTCCTTTTCCCTCTTCTTGATCCTTCTCAGTTCTGAGGCCGCGTCCTGCCGATCGTTTTCCACCTCTTCCCGGATCTCCTTTAAGCTGTGCCGGAGCCTGCGCAGCTCCCCGAGACTGATATTTCCCTTGGAAAAGCTTTCAATATCCCATATGGTCTGGTTCGGTGTTACCTCCAGTTCTGCCCATTGGCTCAGGCCTGCGGACGTCTGCTGCCACGCGGCCTTGCTTTTTTGCAGCTGATCCAGAAGTTCATTGACACCCTGCAGTTCTGTTTTTAAATTCTCATAGCCGCTGTTTGCGATCTGCTTTACCAGACGGTCATACTCCTCCGCGAGATCCGCAAGCTGGGCGGACAGTTCCTTTCTGTTCTCCTCCTGGATTTTCTTGTCTTCCCCCGCCTTCTCTATTTTTTCGTGCAAGTCTCTGATCTGTTCTTTCAGCTGGAGCATTACGAGCTTTTCCATCCGGTACTGACAGACCCGAACCTCCTGCTCTGCCTTGGAAAAACGTTCGTAACCGATTCCTATCTGTTTTAAGCTGCCGATCTCCCTCAGTGTATCCTCGATCTTCTTGCGCATCCTGCCGTATTGAAGCACGCTTTCCTGCATATCTTCGATCTGGATATCCTGTTCCATGCAGATGTATTCCCTCACAAAATCTTCCAGCTTAATGTTCATCTTAAACGGGATCGCCCGTTTGAAAAGCCTCGGAAATTTCTCCGCATCCAGTCCTCCCAGGTAGATATCGTAGAGCTGTCTCCGAAACCGCTCATTGCTGGAACCGAAATAAAATTCTTCTCTTGGAAAATGTTCCTTTATGTAGTCTCTCACCTCTGTTGTAGCCATGGCACGTTCTTCTTTTCGGTAGCGGTTTTCAAGGATTCCTCCTTTATGCCAGAAAAACAGCCTGGAAATCTCGTTGGTAGCAGTCTCCACATCAAAGACGACTCCGACGCATTCCTTTGTTCCGGTGACAATCTGTTCGAGTTCCAGAACGATCGTTGAGGAAAAGTTTCGGTTTCTAATATATTTGCCCTCATTATTGTCTCCCACTGAGATCATGCCTCTCAAATATTCGATCAGGCTCCGGTCCGAGTCATCAGCCGCCGCCTTGTTGAAAAATCCCCTTCCGTCCGTGTTGGCGTACAGAACGATCTGAAGGGCGTCGATGACCGTAGATTTTCCGCTGCCGGAATGTCCGGTAAAGAAATTGATCCCCTCACTGAAAGAAAGCACTTTCCGCTCAATATAATGCCAGTTATTCAGACAGATCTTCGATAGTGCTTTGAATGCCTGTTTGTTCTCCGTCTTCTTCTCCACGTTCGTCCTCCTCCGTAAATGTTTCAATCAATTTCTGTACATCCGCTCCGAGAAGAACAGCATTGATGCACGGATACACCACCATACGACTCTCCTCGTTAAGATCTTGGAGCACATCCATCGGCTCAATAATCTGGTATTTTTTTAATAGAGAAATGGTCTTCCTCATCTCTGTCGCGGAGGACAGATTTTTAAGCAAGCCAAAATCCCCGATTTTTTCATTGATTTCTCCCAGGGACGTATACACATAGCTGCTTGCAGACGCAGTTTCCATCTGCTCATCGTAGATCAGCTTTAAAATCAAAAGGTAAATGGTAGCCAGTCTGGGCAGCTTTTTTCCAAGTACAGTCTCTCCCTGGATATAAAATACTCCCATATGACTGTTATCCCGAAGTTCCAGTCCGGCAATCGAAAAATACTCCCTTAAAAATTCCAGGTGCTGGTTTAAGATCCTGTAATCCTTCTGGAAAGCAAATCTTCCGGTCCTTTTTTCGTATTTCCGTTCCAGCACAAAGGTCTGCCGGAACAAAAGCTGAATGACACGCTTTACATCATCCCTCTCCTCATCACTTAGCTGTTCATAGTATTCAATCATAACTTTCTCCTCACAAACAACAGATCCGGATAACGGTATTTTCCATTTTCCAGCATCTTATTTTCCCGCTCGATCACCTGATACCGGCTGTTCTTCCTGGTACAGTAGTCATAGGCCAGGATCAGCTTTTCAAAAGCCTCATCGTCGCCGATGTCGACGTCTCTCATTTCCATGGAGCCGTCTTTCATATGGCTTTCCAGAAACTCCTCGATCTCTTTTTTACTGTAACGTGTATGAATCTTATTGAGTCTCAATACTTCTTCTCTGGTAAGCTCCTGCACATCTTCGTCAGGTTCTAACCGGCTGATGAAATCTCTCCTTTTCTTTCTTCTGAAAAGAGATTTTTCCGACAGGACTTCCAGACGTAACAGATTCATTTTTTCCGCCACCTGAGAAAGCCGTTCTTCCCTCTTTTCATCGATTTCCAGGTGCTTTAAAAGACTGACCACCATTCCCTTCATATCTGCCTCGCCGCTGAGCATATAATTAAGTCTTGTGACTGTGGCACGCACATATTTGGAATGTTCTTTGTCCATGTTGGCGATTCGGTGCTCGATGTCGTCAAAACCTCTCTCGATGGCGTCCAGAATATCAAGCACATCTTCCTTTTCATCCCTGCCCTCTGCTCTTGCCTTTGCCCGGACTTTCTCGATCCACTCTGCGTCTTCCCGCATTTCCTGAAGACATTTTTTAATATCCATTTTGTAGAGATAAAAGTTATCGTTGGTCTTTAGCATATGGTACTTTTTCTTGACGATTTCTTCCACATATCCCTCCAAATGCTCCGCCAGGACATCGCCGTAAGACTGCTGTTTCAACAGGCGGCCGAAAAACTTGTCCATGTTGTGGAGCAGATCCTGAAGCGCCTTGTTCAATTTCTTCGTATTGATCAGGGCTGTTTTCAGCATCCCAAGATTGATCCGTTTATCATTTTGAAATGAGAACAATGTTGCATAGACATTTTGGATATAAATCTCCGTATCTTTCATCTGCGGATTCACGAGCTGTTCAAAAGCCTCGAGAAAAATTGCAGCGTAATCGGGGATCACAATATTGGACGTAAGTGTTGAAAAGTCATCCAGTTTTTTCAGCCATCCGGTCCTGATCAGCCAGTTTAGTATCCGGTTTGGGGGAGTCTCCAGTACATCCAGTTCAGATTCAAACTCTTCCCTCTGAAGCCAGATGCGCTTGTCCGCATTCCAGTCGCTTAAGACCTGAATGCAGACCTCCCGGCTTAGAAAGTAGTTGTTATATTCATATTCTTCGCTGATTTTCAACAGCGCTTCTATGTAAAGCTCCCGGTTTACAGAACGGAACAGGCTCCAAAAAGAATCCGGGATGTCGTAACCAAATCTCATAGTTCCTCCTTTGTGTTTTGCTCTCTTATCATAACATAAAAAAGGCAGCTTGTGGACTGGTGCAGCTGAACAGACAAAAGGTAAAAAAATAGAAGATAGGAAATTACTCCTGTCTTCTGAGCATATGTTTACTGGCTAAAATGAATGTGTTACAACGATACAACGTTTGTTTTTATTTATCTCGGTACAGTACCTGAAGAAATCAAAGAACACACCTACTTCCAATATAACCCTTGTTGATGTTTATCCAGATGGAAGCGCAATAGATGTTTTTGTAAAATAATATTTCAATACAACTCTTGTTGATGTTTATCTCCCGCTTTTAATCCATTCCTATTTTTCATTATAGCCAATTTTCTGATAAAATCAACGTTCCCTTTGTTTTTTCCCAACCAACTTCATATTTCCTGTTTTTTCTTTCAAATCGCCTGCAAACCACCAATTTCTGAGGTTCTGCGATACTGTTTAAATATTTGTGATTGGGAAACTTAATATTTATCAACCAGCCTCAATGTAGTCAGCTGAAACAACTCTCCATTTCTCAACGACTGCAGTGCCCACCGCAATGTTTGCAGTCATTCCCGCACTGGATCGACTTCCCCTGTTTCTTATCCTTTACCATGCTTCTGACTATCAAACTGACAATGCCAAGGACGGCCAAACCTACTGCTATTGTTCCCATATAAACCTCCTTCATAATGCAGGTCTGCACATTGAGTGCAGACCCGTATGTTTCCGGCATTATCTCACACCGGTTACTCCTTTTATATCAACATTTAACGTCTTGCCTTCCCTGTATGGCCTCACCAGCAGATAGATAAATCCAATAACCAGCAGGAAAGCAACGGCTGTACCGATCCCAAAGGTTCCTATGGTGATCAATGTTCCAATCTGGTAAACACAAAGGGAGACCACATATGCAAGCGCTGTCTGGTATCCAACGGCGAACCAGAACCATTTCTTGTTATTCATCTCTCTTTTAATTGCTCCCATTGCTGCAAAGCATGGTGCACACAGCAGGTTAAATACGAGGAAGGAATATGCTGCCGCCGCAGTCATGCTTCCGGCAAGAGTTCCCCAGATCTCAGCTCCGTCTTCTGCCACTTCTGCAAAACCAAACAGAATCCCAAAGGTACCTACAACATTTTCTTTTGCTACCAATCCGGTGATAGCAGCTACAGCTGATTTCCAGTTGCCCCAGCCAAGCGGAGCAAAGATCCATGCAACGCCGTTTCCGATCGCGGCAAGAATACTGTGATCAAGTTCCATTTTAGTGAGCATTCTGAACTGTCCGTCAACCCATCCAAAGTAAGTAGTAAACCATACGAAAATGGTGGAGAGCAGGATAATGGTTCCGGCTTTCTTAATAAAGGACCATCCGCGCTCCCACATGCTTCTCAGCACATTGGACACTGTCGGCATATGATATGCAGGAAGTTCCATGACAAACGGCGCCGGATCTCCTGCGAACATGTTTGTTTTCTTTAAAATAATTCCAGAGCAGATAATGGCTGCGATACCCACAAAATAAGCACTCGGGGCCACCCACCATGCACCGTGGAACAGTGCCCCGGCGATCAGTGCGATAATCGGCAGCTTTGCGCCGCACGGAATGAATGTGGTTGTCATGATCGTCATTTTACGGTCCCGGTCATTTTCAATAGTACGGGATGCCATGATACCCGGCACTCCGCATCCGCTTCCGATCAGCATCGGTATGAAGGATTTTCCGGAAAGTCCAAACTTGCGGAAAATACGGTCCATGATAAACGCTACTCTTGCCATATATCCACAGGACTCCAGAAACGCAAGGAAAATAAACAGCACCAGCATCTGCGGCACGAACCCTAATACCGCACCTACACCGGCAACCATACCGTCAAGGATCAGTCCCTGCAGCCATCCGGCACATCGGGCTGCGTTCAGTCCGGCTTCGATCACGGAAGGAATACCCGGCACACTGAGTCCAAAAAGGCTCCATCCGTCGCCGAACACTCCGTCGTTTACCCAATTTGTCGCCCATGTTCCTATGGTGCTGACGGAAACATAATAGACAACAAACATAACCGCTGCAAAGATCGGAAGTGCAAGAAATCTGTTTGTGACAATACGGTCGATCTTGTCAGACGTCGTCATCGTTTCTTTTCGGTTTCTCGTAAAACACTGTTCAATGATGGAAGAAATATAAGTATAACGTTCATTGGTGATAATGCTTTCTGTATCATCATCCATTACCTCTTCAATCTTCTTGATGTCATCAGAAACATCCGGAACCAGTTTCATCTGTTCCTGAATCTTATCATCTTTCTCCAGCATCTTGATGGCAAAGAAGCGCTTCTGTTCTGCCGGGATCTCACTGCCCAGCTTTGATTCTACGGAATTCAGAACTTCTTCTACCTGAGGATCAAACGTATGTATCGGAGGAGCTGCTTTTCTGTTATTTGCAAGTGCTGCTGCTTTCTCAGCCGCTTTTTTGATTCCTGTCCCTTTCAGTGCAGAAATCTCTACTACTTCACATCCCAGCTTCTCACCCAGCTGCTTGATATGTATCTGGTCTCCGCTCTTCTCCAGGACGTCCATCATGTTGACTGCCATAATGACCGGAATACCAAGCTCCATCAGCTGTGTGGACAAATAAAGGTTCCTCTCGATATTGGTACCGTCTACGATATTCAAGATAGCATCCGGCCGTTCCCCGATCAGATAGTTTCTGGCAACAACCTCTTCCAATGTATACGGGGAAAGGGAATAGATACCCGGAAGGTCCATAATCGTTACATCTTTGTAGCCTTTTAGCTTCCCTTCCTTCTTTTCCACCGTAACACCGGGCCAGTTGCCCACAAATTGATTGGAACCCGTCAAAGCGTTAAACAGCGTCGTTTTACCACTGTTAGGGTTTCCAGCTAACGCAATTTTAATTGACATTCTGCATTTACCTCTTTTCTTTCCATACACTCTTGTTTGTTCATGCTTATTTATATTAGTTTCAACTAACTCCTATACAAAAAAAGAAAAAGCTATTCCACCAAAATCATTTCCGAATCCGCTTTTCTCACAGACAGTTCATATCCCCGCACCGTGATTTCCACCGGATCGCCCAAAGGGGCTACCTTTCTTACAAAAACATCCACTCCTTTTGTGATTCCCATATCCATAATACGGCGTTTTACAGGGCCTTCTCCATTCAATTTCTTAACTTTTACAGTCTCGCCGCAGGCAACTTCTTTTAATGTCTTCATTTTCTCTCCTTTTTAGTTCACCATAATCTTATTTGCCATATCTTTGCCAATCGCCACTCTGGAATCTTTGACATTCACAATGACATTTCCACCGATGACAGATACGACAGTAACCATCCCGCCAACAGTAAATCCAAGGTTTTCAAGAAATCTTTTCGTTTCTCCCCTGCCGCCGACTTTACAGATGATATTTTCTTTCCCTTCTCTTACCATTGTTAAAGGCATCATGACTCCTTCTTTCTTAATTGGTTTTGATTATCATTTTCTTTCAGTAATTAGTATATTCTAACATATGTTATCAGTCAATATCTCTTGTTGATTCTTTTTATCAATAAGCCAAATATTTGAAGTATATTATGAGATATGATATACTTTGTAATGCTTTACATAAAAATTATATATCATTAGAAATGAGGTAAATTCATGAGTTTAAATGAATCTGCTGAAAATTATTTAGAAACAATCTTAGTCTTGAGCGAGTCCCGCCCTGTTGTCCGGTCTGTGGATGTAGCAACAGAGTTAGGGTTTAAAAAATCCAGTGTCAGCGTAGCCATGAAAAAGCTCCGCCTGAACGGACATATTACCGTTTCGCCGGAAGGATACATTTATCTCACAGACTCCGGAAAGGAGATTGCGGAGATGATTTATGAGCGGCACAAGCTTCTCTCATCCTGGCTTACCGCGCTGGGAGTTAACAAAGATACCGCGGCAGAAGATGCATGCCGGATCGAGCATGTCATCAGCAAAGAGAGCTTTGAAGCCATAAAAAAACACGTAAAATAACAGAGATGCCAATACAACTTGGCATCTCTATTTTTTTGTACATTTTGCCTTCTCTTTGTATTTTCCTTAATTCTCCAGGAGTCCAAGTATCTCTTCCACACTTTTCTTTCCGAAATACACATCTTTTTCATTCACGATCATGCACGGCACGCTCATGATCTGATACTTGTCTTTCAAATAAGGGAAATATGCCATGTCATAAATATCTGCCTCGACATTAGGATTTTCCAGTGCAATCCTCTGTACGGCCATGACCAGTTCCGGGCACATCGTACAGGAGAGAGATATGACAGTCTGAATCCTGATCTCTCTGCGGATGTTCCGAATACGGTCCAGCAGTCCCTCATCGATGGCCTGTCCGGGACCGGCGGCATTATAAATCGCTATAATGAAAGAATTGAATTCATGTCCTCCGGGAACTCCGTGGAATGCAGTGCCCAGATACGTTCCGTCGCCACTGCAGATACAGATTGCAGGAAGTTCGATCTTCTCTGCTCCTTCCGGATTCACTTCACATCGGATATGAGGCGACAGGTCTTTCATCTCTCCGGCAAACTCTTCCACTTCCCGTGAAATTGGACTGTCATCCGTGTAAAATTTCAGCACTACGTCTTTCTCAAGCCTCTCAAATACCGGCACCAGCTGCTGTTTCATTTCTTCTGTCAGAAATCCGCCGGTTTCCGCAGATTCCTGCTTCGGCACATCCGTCGGCTTCCTTCTTTCCGGTGTGGATATCTCACGCTCGGGAAGCTGCAGTTTTTCGTACATTCCGGATAAATATTTTTCCAGTGAGGTGGCGGCCACTGCCCCGTCAGAGACGGCAGTCACTACCTGCCTCAAGTTTTTCACACAGATATCCCCGGCGCCATAAATACCGTCTTTGCTTGTTTTCTGGTTCATATCCGTCACCAGATAACCGTCCGCATTCAGTTCCAGAAATTCTTTAAAAAGCCCCGTAGCCGGTGCATATCCGGCAAAGACAAAAATACCGAAACTTTTTCCTGCCGGCGGCTCGTATCTCCATGTTTCCCCGGTCTCATTGTTTCGGAACATGGCATACTGAAGGGTGCTTTCGCCTCCTGCCTCTACGATCTCGGTCTGATAGTGTACTTCGATCCCAGGATGGTTTTTGACCTGTTCTGCTACGGCTGCCGCACAGGTAAAGTCCTCTTCCCTGACGATGACCGTGACTTTTTTTGCGTACTTTGTAAGGAATACAGACTCTTCCGCCGCGGCAAAGCCTCCGCCTAAGACAAACACATCCAGCCCCGTAAAAAATTCTCCGTCGCATGTGGCGCAGTAAGCAACACCCCGTCCCTGGTATTTGATTTCTCCCTCAAACCCGATCTTTCTGGGACTGGCACCGGTGGCCAGCACAATCCCCAGGGTCTCAAAGATCCCCTTGTCTGTGACAACCTTTTTGACGTCTCCATCCGGATTCAGCTCCTTTACATCTGCCATCATAAATTCCGCACCAAAAAACTCGGCCTGCTGTCTCATATTTTCTGTGAGCCTTCTACCGTCAGTTTCAGGAACCCCCGGATAATTGACGACCTCCGACGTGATTGTGATCTGACCGCCCATCTTTTCTTTTTCTATGACCAGCACACGATATTTTGCCCTTGCGAGATAAATGGCGGCGGAAAGCCCTGCCGGGCCTCCGCCTATAATGATGCCGTCATAGAGTTTACTCATATCAATTCCGTTCAAGGTATCACCTTCCATTTACATCTGTGCTTAGATCAAACCTACCAGATCAAGACTTGGTTTTAAAGTTTCTGCTCCCGGCTGCCATTTTGCAGGACAAACCTCATCTCCGTGTTCAGCTACGAACTGGGATGCCTGTACTCTTCTAAAAAGCTCTTCCGCATTCCTTCCGACATTTCCGGCAATGACTTCATAAGCCACGATCTTGCCTTCCGGATTCACAATGAAGCTTCCCCTCTCTGCCAGTCCGCTTTCTTCGATCATCACATCAAAATCTCTTGCGAGCACTCCGGTCGGGTCTGCCAGCATCGGATACTGGATCTTCTGAATTGTCTTAGACACATCATGCCATGCCTTGTGCACAAAATGTGTATCACATGACACAGAATAGATCTCACATCCCGCTTTTTTAAAGTCTTCATATTTATTCGCCAAGTCTTCCAATTCAGTTGGGCATACAAATGTAAAATCTGCCGGATAGAAAAAGAACACGGACCATTTTCCAAGGATATCTTCCTTTGATACCTCTTTAAATTCGTTTCCCTGATAAGACTGTACTTTAAAATCTGTTACTTCCTGACCTATTAATGACATTTTATTGTCCTCCTTAATTTTGTTTGCTTTATTCCAGGTTCTGTTCTTACTGCTTAAACTTTCCGAAAAAACAAGGTTTTATGCACAAAAAAGCAGAAAGAAATCACCTTAAAAGACATGTTCTTTCTGCTTTCCATGATACTCTTCATTTAAAATGTATTGAAACCGGGATAGACTGCGCTGTCTCCCAGCTCTTCTTCAATCCTCAGCAGCTGGTTATATTTTGCCACCCTTTCACTTCTGCTCGGCGCACCGGTTTTAATCTGTCCGGTATTTAATGCTACGGCAAGGTCAGCTATGGTCGTGTCTTCCGTCTCACCCGAGCGGTGGGATACTACAGCGGTATATCCTGCCTTGTGTGCCATTTTAACAGCCTCGAGCGTCTCGGATATTGTCCCGATCTGGTTTAGCTTAATCAGGATAGAATTTCCGCATTTTTCTTTCGTACCTTTTTTATGACGCTCCGTATTTGTTACAAACAGATCGTCTCCTGCCAGCTGAATCTTGTCTCCAAGCTCTCTGGTCATATGTTTCCAGCCTTCCCAGTCCTCTTCATCCAGACCGTCCTCAATGGACACGAAAAAAATTCCTTGAGCGTTTGCTCAAGGAATTTTTATTTTTATCTGATGATTCAGTTCTATTTATCGTTCAGCGCCGCCTGTGCTGCTGCAAGTCTTGCGATCGGCACACGGTATGGGCTGCATGATACATAGTTTAATCCAACTTTATGACAGAACTCAACGGATGCAGGATCTCCTCCGTGCTCTCCGCAGATACCAAGTTTGATATCCGGACGGGTTGATCTGCCCTTTTCAGCTGCCATGGCGATCAGCTGTCCGACTCCGTCCTGATCCAGTTTCGCAAACGGATCTGACTCATAGATCTTGTTGTCGTAGTAAGCTTCCAGGAACTTACCTGCGTCATCACGTGAGAATCCGAAGGTCATCTGTGTCAGGTCATTGGTACCGAAAGAGAAGAACTCTGCTTCTTCTGCGATTTCATTGGCCAGAAGAGCAGCACGAGGTATTTCAATCATTGTACCAATGTGATAATTGATATCTGACTCATAATAAGCTTTTACCTTCTCTGCTGTTTCTACAACAACATTCTTGACAAACTGGAGCTCTTTCTTCTCTCCTACCAGAGGAATCATGATCTCAGGAACAATGTCGAATCCTTTTTCCTGTTTTACTTCGATAGCAGCTTCCATAACGGCTCTTGTCTGCATCTTGGCGATTTCCGGATAGGTGACAGCCAGACGGCATCCGCGGTGTCCCATCATAGGATTAAACTCATGCAAAGATGCACGTGTCATATTGATCTCTTCTACTGTCACATTCATGTCTTTAGCCAGTGCTGAAATCTCTTCCAGTGTGGTTGGCAGGAACTCATGCAGAGGCGGATCTAAGAAACGGATAGTAACCGGTTTTCCTTCCATAACCTCGTACAGTTCTTTGAAGTCTTTCTTCTGATATGGAATCAGCTGATTCAGAGCGATCTCTCTCGCCTCTTTGGTCCTTGATAAGATCATACGGCGGATCTTCGGAATTCTCTCTGCGTCAAAGAACATATGCTCTGTACGACAAAGTCCGATTCCCTCTGCCCCGAACTTAACTGCGTTCAGTGCATCTGCCGGTGTGTCGGCGTTGGTGCGTACCTTTAATGTACGGATCTCATCTGCCCATGTCATAATGCGGTCAAAGTTTCCGCTGATGGTTGCAGGTATCGTGCGGATCTCTCCATAGTAAACTTTACCGGTAGATCCGTCGATGGAAATATAATCTCCCTCACGGACAGTCTTTCCGCCCAGGGTGAACAGTCCTTTTTCTTCGTCTAACTGAATATCACCGCATCCTGCTACACAGGCTGTACCCATACCGCGGGCAACAACGGCCGCATGGGATGTCATGCCTCCGCGGGCTGTCAGGATGCCTTCAGCCGCATGCATACCTTCGATATCTTCCGGTGATGTCTCTAAGCGGACAAGGATAACTTTCTCTCCCGCTTCATGATGAAGTTTTGCAGTCTCAGCAGTAAAGTAAACCTTACCGGTTGCAGCTCCTGGTGATGCCGGGAGTGCTTCCCCGATTGGGACAGCAGCTTTGATGGCTTCCGGGTCAAAGCGCGGATGTAAGAGCTGATCCAATGCTTTTGCCTCAATCCTTGAAACGGCTTCCTCTTTTGTGATCATGCCTTCATCTACGAGCTCACAGGCAATACGGAGTGCTGCCGGTGCAGTTCTCTTTCCATTTCTGGTCTGTAAGAAGTAAAGTTTGCCTTCCTGAATGGTAAACTCCATATCCTGCATATCGCGGTAATGGTCTTCCAGAGTTTTGGCAATCTGCATGAATTGTTCATAGCAGTCCGGAAGGTCTTCTTTCAGTCTGGTGATCGGCTGCGGAGTACGCACACCTGCTACCACGTCCTCTCCCTGTGCATTGATGAGGTATTCTCCATAAATCTGTTTTTCACCGGTGGATGGATTTCTTGTAAATGCTACACCGGTTCCTGATGTATCTCCCATATTTCCGAATACCATGGTCTGCACGTTTACTGCAGTACCCCAGTCTCCAGGGATGTCGTTCATTCTTCTGTAATAGATAGCACGAGGATTATCCCACGAACGGAACACAGCCTTGATCGCTTCCAACAACTGTTCTTTCGGCTCCTGCGGGAAATCTTCCCCTAACTCGCTCTTATAAATCTCTTTGTATCGCACGATGACTTCTTTCAGGTCATCTGCGGTTAAATCTGTATCAAACTTCGCTCCCTTAGCTTCCTTCATCTCGTCAAGGACCGCTTCAAATTTAGCTTTGTCCACTTCTTTTACAACATCTGCGAACATCTGGATAAATCTGCGGTAAGAATCATAAGCAAACCGTGGGTTGCCGGTCTTCTTTGCAAATCCTTCCACAGCTACGTCATTCAGACCTAGGTTCAAAATCGTGTCCATCATACCAGGCATAGATACTCTGGCCCCGGAACGTACAGAAACCAACAGCGGGTCTTCTAAATCTCCGAACTCCTTCCCCTGAATATTTTCTAATGCTTTCATCGCATCGAAAATCTGTCCCTGTACCTCATCACTGATGTTCTCGCCGCAGTCATAGTAATTGGTACATGCTTCTGTCGTTACCGTGAACCCCTGAGGAATTGGAAGACCAAGTCCTGTCATCTCTGCCAGGTTGGCTCCTTTGCCGCCCAAGAGGTTTCTCATTTCTGCATTGCCCTCGTTAAATTGATAAACCCATTTTGTTGACATGTCTATACCTCCTAAAATAGTATGTTGTAACAGTGTATGTCGTTGGATTAATTGTACCACAAAACAAATTATTTGTTAATTATTTTTATACGTTTTTAACAATAAATTTTCTATTCCATCATAAAAACTATTTATAATCTCTAAATCGACATGTTTCTCTTATAGCTTTATCTAAATCTTTCGTATATTTTTAATAAAAAGGGAATCCCTGCAGCTCTTCCGGTGCCGCAATGCCGTTCTGAAGCGCCATCTGACGATTAACTTTATAAAACTCTGCCCATGTTGTCTTCCGATAAGGCATAACATAAAAAACGTCCAAAATTCCACAGGTGAAAGCAGAAAGAATCATCCATCCAAAGAAGGACAGGTCCAGCACAAATGCATCAAACTTTTGCCCCTGCATCATCTGCTTGCTGATCTGAAAAGCCCGTTCCCTCGAAATGTAAGAATTCTCTGCCAATATGTATGGAATCATGGAATATTCATATGATTTTACAATCCCCGGGATGATCAGCAAAAGTGTCCACAGCCTTGTAAACAGCCCTCTCAAAAACATTGTCAGCACAATATTTGTGTAACTTCCTCCCTGAAATGCCGCGCCTACCAATCCAAACCTTGCTTTTCTGTCACTGTTCTCTACAAAGAAGCGGCTGCATCCAACCATAAGCGGATTTCCCACAAATATTTGGATCAGTGTAAACCCTATAAAGAAAACCACTGCGATGCCCAACAATGCTGTCAGGACCACGAGAAACTCCGGACTTCTCAAAAATTCAAGAGCATTTCCGCTATATGCTGCATCCCTTATTTCGTCCTTAATACCGTTGTAAGAAACGTTTCCCGTAAACTCCCCGCTTAAAATACCTGCGATCAAAGCCACCAGCACAACCAGCCAGTAGTTTCTTCTGATCGACTCTTTACCTCTGCTTTTTAATTCTGCTCTCGTCCACATATTTTGTCCTCCTTTTCTTGTCATCCTGTGTAAGAATGTTAGATATTATTATAACATAAAAAAAAGCAGCTGCCACTTTATCCGACATCTGCTTTCTCTCAATCTTATCTATTCTCTATTTGCTTTTCCAGATCTACTTTATGATATATCTTTAGAAGGCCATGGTCAATTCCCTTTTCCTGCCTTTTCGGCTGAGGTTTCGTATAGCTGATCTCCCAGAAAGGGCCTCCGGCATCCGCGCCTTCTTTCCCCTGGCTTACGACCTTCTTTAACGACCATGTCTCGGCTGTATTGGCACGGCTGCCCACATCGGCAACCCTCACCTTATCTTTTCCGACCATCCTGGTCAAAACGATAAAATGTCCGTTTTTTGTGAAATCTCCGGGGCCTACCAGAGCAACCACCGGATGTCCGTTTTTCAAAGCCCTTTTTATAGCATGATAGTCGGTACCCAGACCTTTGCAGTCCAGTCCGTATTCTTGCGCCAGCCCTGGAATCACCTGATGGACACATCCCTGTCCGTTGATATACCAGCCCTTTTTATAGGCAATTTTGCACATCTTCGGCACACTCACTTTCTTCCCCGTCAGTGAACTGTAACAGACTGCAATGCAGGTCGGCCCGCAGCCTGCAGCCTTGATCGTGCTCTTCCCGATTTTTTCTCCGGGATAATCTGCCTGATTATAATAAACTACATTAAGTTCTTTTTTGTCTCCCTCTGCTGCCGGTACATTTGTCACCTGAAATAGCATGCCTAACATAACACAGCACATCAGTGTGCATACGATGCGTTTCAATTTCAGAATCTTCATTCCCTGTTTCCCTCCGATTCTTTGCGCATTTTTCTCCACAATTCGAAGTATAACAAGGTTTATTCCAAGAAGCAAGTATTATTTTTAATAATTTTGTAATAATTTCGTGAAATTTCTTCGAAATCCTTTGTCTTTTATTGTCAGACAGCTGTCTTTCTCCGAAAAACCATCCTAATGTAAATCAATCTGTTTTTGCGCCCAGAAACGTGGCCCGCTGCACCGCGTCTCTTCCATACTTACTCCTGATGGCATCAATGGACTGATCCAGTTTGCGGAGTTTCTCTTTTTTCTGATCACCGAAGAGATCCATCTGTGAGAATTCTTCACTTGATATGTCTGAAGCCCGGAGCCCGATCAGACGGACAGAAACACCCCGGAAACATTCTCTGTACAGTTTCTTTGCCGTCTGGACAATCTCATCGGTGATATCCGTGGGCACAGAAAGTTTTCTCTGATGGGAACTCCGTCGGAAATGACAGTCTTTGATCTCCACCGTGATGCATGAAGTCTTAACGCGGTCCGCCCTGAGCCTGGAGGCAACAGACTCTGCCAAAGATAATAAAACCACATCCGACTCCTCTAAAGAATCAACATCTGAGGGTAAAGTAACACTGTTGCCGTACCCCTTGCTGTCCGCCTGTCCGGCTTCAACGGGAGCCCTGTCAATGCCGTTGGCATATTCATAGATCAACATGCCGTGCTTATTTCCTATATGGGACTTCAACAGTTCCGGATTCATATGTGCCAGTTCACCAATGGTCCGAATGCCCAGGTTGTGAAGCTTCTTTTTTGTGGCAGGACCGACAGAAAACAAATTCTCCACAGGCAGGGGCCACATTTTTGCCGATATTTCTTCCTGAAACAAGGTATGCACTTTATTTGGCTTCTCAAAATCGGATGCCATCTTGGCCAGCAGTTTATTCGGCGCCACGCCGATATTGACCGTAAAACCAAGCTTTTCATAAATACGGTCTTTCAGCAGACAGGCCGCCTCATAAGGACTCTCGTACTGCCCCGCCGTCTCGGTCATATCCAAAAACACCTCATCAATACTGAATTTCTCAAGAACCGGTGAAAACTCCAGCGCCTCTTTTAAAAAAGCTTCGGAGAACTTTTCATATAGCCCGTGACAGGGAGGACGAATAATAAGATCCGGACATTTGCTCAATGCTTCTCTGACGGTCTCTGCCGTCTGAATACCCTTTTTCCTGGCCGGTATGGAAGCCGCCAGCACGATCCCGCGGCGCCTGGATTCGTCCCCGCCAATGATCGAAGGTACTTCCCTCAGGTCCACCTCATCTTTTCTTACGGAAATCCCATAGACCGCTTCCCAGCTCAGATAAGCAGAATTGACATCAATATGAAAAATCACCCTGGAATTCATTCTCATCTCTCCTTTTACTCACTGTTGAGATTATAGCACATCCAAACATATGTTTTCAACGAAAAAAACTGCTCAGATCATTAATAAAAAAAGACCCTTTGCATTAAACAAAAGATCTTTTTCATCTTATTAATTATAAATGTTTTTCAATCCACAGCAGCGTGTCGTCGATGACTTCTTCTTTCTCCACTTCATTGTAGATTTCATGAAAAAGTTTTGCATATATCTTTAATGTCTTGTCCTCAGAAGCGATATCTCCAAAAAACTCTCTGGAGTCTTTTTCGCTGACCAGTCCGTCGTTGGCCCCGTGAAGGATCAGTACAGGATCGGTGAACTCCCTGCTGTTTTCTTTCAGCCATTCCACTCCCCCGTAAATGCATTTTAAAAGTGCCGCGGAGATCTCCTTCTCCACCAGGGGATCATTGTTGTATGCCTCCAATCATAGCTGGCTTCCTTGTTTGTATTTATTTTAATACAATTCCAAGCCATTGGAAAGGATATTCTTACGCATCTGTGCACAACCCGCGAAGCGTTTTTATTTCACAGGGAAGGTCTCAGAACTTTCCTATGGAATAAGAAAACTTCCCACCTGATAGATAATTACAGCCACGGCCCACGCAAAGACCATCTGGAAAGCGACCAGCCCCAGCGTCCACCGGGTGGACCCTGTCTCTTTTCTAATGGTCATGACGGTTGCAAGACAAGGCGTATACAAAAGACAGAACACCAGCAGACAGTAAGCATTAAGCGAGGTGAATCCCATTCCGGACAGCATCTGAAGAATATTTGCGTCTGAAGAAGAGGATACCTGAAACAGGACCATAAAGCTTGAGGCCACCACTTCCTTGGCGGCCAGCCCTGAAATCAGCATGACTGCGATCTGCCAGAGACCAAGACCTGCGGGGGCCAGCAGCGGAACTAAAAATTTTCCGAAAGAAGCGCCAAAGCTCTGACTCATATCGCCGACAAGTCCGGTCTGATTCATGTTGAGCAGCACCCACATGACAATGGATGCGGCACAGATTGTCGTTCCCGCCTTTGAGAGGAAATCTTTCAGCTTGCTCCATACATAGATGGCAATGGTCCGCTTATTTGGTGTCTTATATTCCGGCAGTTCAATCAGGAGCGGCTGTTTTACACTGCCCTTCAGCATCCTGCTGTGGACAAACGCCACAAAAATCCCCAGAACCAGTCCCAAAATATACATGGAATAAGCCACTAACATGGCTGCTTTTCCAAAAAACAGCTGGGAAAACACGAGATAAATAGGAAGCTTTGCGCTGCATGACATAAACGGGATCAGCATAATCGTCCTCTTCCGGTCCCTTTCATCTTCCAGAGCCCTTGATGCCATAACTGCCGGCACACTGCAGCCAAATCCCAGAAGCATCGGGATAAACGCTCTTCCGGAGAGTCCAAGCCTGTCCATGACACTGTCCATGACAAATGCGACTCTGGACATATATCCGCTGTCTTCCAGTAATCCCAGGCTCAAAAACAGAATAAAGATATTCGGTACAAAAGACAGTACGCCTCCCACTCCGGCAAATACTCCGTCCTTCATGAGGGAGATCACCCACGGTCCCGCTCCCAGACTTTCAAGTCCGCCTATTATGTACCCGCTGACATAGTCGATCATCATCTCGACATATCCTTTTAAGAAATCTCCCACGGTAAATGTCAGGAAAAACACCACGGCCATAATGCCAAGAAATATAGGAATTCCCAGGACCGGATGTGTCAGGACATTGTCGATCTTATCGGTAAACGCTTCCTTCTTTTCTTTGTTGACCAGAACTTCAGCCATAACCCGTTCGATAAAGTGATATTTTTCATTGATAATATCATTCTCGTAGGACCTGTCCACGATCCCTTTCACGAGAGTTCCGTACTTTTGTGTAACTTCCTCGTCCTGTTCGAGAAGTTTTATGGCATACCACCGGCTGTTCTGCATATCCGGATATTTCTCCTTCAGCCGCAGCCTGATCTGTGTAATCTTTTCCTCGATCCTGTCCGGATAGTCAAAGACCTGGCGGTCATTTCCCTCCACCTTGTGATGAGCTACCGCATGCATGAGCACTTCCAGTCCGGTCTTTTTCCGGGCTGAAACCGGCACCACCGGAATCCCCAGCACCTCAGGAAGACGGTGAAGGTCCAGCTCCATTCCCCGCTCCTTGACAATATCCATCATATTTAAAGCCAGAATCACAGGCTTTCCAAGCTCGATCAGGCATAAAGTCAAATAAAGATTGCGTTCCAGCGCAGATGCATCTGCCACATCAACGATGACATCCACATCATCCTGAAGAATATATTCCCTGGACAGCTTTTCTTCCATCGTATAGGATGTCAGGCTGTAAATGCCGGGGAGATCCACCAGCCTGTACATGTGATTGTGGTATTTTAAAGCCCCTTCTTTCTTTTCCACCGTGACACCCGGCCAGTTTGCCACTTTGAGCTTGGCCCCGGTGTAGGCATTAAATAACGTAGTCTTTCCGCAGTTCGGATTCCCCACAAATCCGACCTGCAATTCCTCTGCACTCATGATAAATCCCTCTTTCCTGCACGGTCCCCGACCTTGATCCCCATAACAATCTCTCTTCCGAGAGCAAAACGGGTCCCTCTGATCTTAATAATCACAGCCCCGTTGCGCTTTTTCCGCATCACATTGATTTTAGAACCTTCTGTCATGCCGAGAGATTCCAGACGGCGTTTCGTTGCAAGTTCCAGCTGGATTTCTTCTACCAGATACTGTGTACCTGGATTTGTCTCTGTTAATCTCATCTTTCGCTCCATTTTGATAATTGTTCTCAACAAAATAGTACGTCATATAAAGCTCCGTGTCAAGCTTCTTCTTTCTTTTCCATTCTCATCTCAAAAAATGTTGCGGCCACCATAATGAGGACCGTTCCAAGGATCATCAGCGTCGAGAGTGCATTTACGTCCGGCGACACTCCTTTTCTCACCATTCCGAGGATCTTGATCGGAAGTGTCATGCTGTCCGGTCCGGTTGTGAAAAAGCTGACTACTACGTCATCCAGGGACATCGTAAGCGCCAGCATGGCTCCGGATAAAACCCCCGGCAGGATCATCGGCAGCGTAACCCTGCGAAAGATTCTCCAGTCATTTGCCCCGAGGTCTCTTGCCGCCTCCTCCACGGAAGGGTCGAAGCCCGCAAGCCTCGACCGCACTGTGATGACTACAAAAGGCATGGAAAATGTCACATGAGAAATGATCAGGGTAGCCATACTCATCTGTATTTTCACCATCGTAAAAAATGCCAGCACCGCAATACCGAGCACGATCTCCGGGATCACAATAGGAATATACAGCAGATTGCTGACAGTTTCCCGTCCTCTGAATTTAAACCGGTACATGCCTACGGCACACAGTGTCCCAAGAATCACGGAGAGCAGGGTGCTGACGGCCGCTACGATCAGAGTGTTGAAAAACGACTGCATCAGCTGGACATTTTCAAACATCCTTCCATACCACTCAAATGTAAAGCCCTGAAAGGTCACATTGAGCTGGGATGTGTTAAAGGAAAATGCAACGACCACCGCGATCGGCAAATATAAAAACAGATAGAAAAGACATGCATAGCACAGTGCCAAAGGACGGAATCCTATCTTTTTCTTTTTCATTGTTCATTCCTCCTATACCATATCTTCTATACTTCCGACCCGTGTATACAGCTTCATGATAACGATCGTCACTGCGATGAGTGCAATCGCAAGCGCCGCTCCGAGAGGCCAGTTTCTCGCAGTCAGGAATTGGTTCTTGATCACATTTCCAATGTTCATCGTGGTGGCCCCTCCCATCATATCCGTGATAAAGAAGTATCCCAGAGACGGAATGAAGGTCTGAACCGATGCCGCAAAAATCCCGGGCATCGTGAGAGGAAGTATGACTTTTCGGAACACATGTACCTTGGATGCCCCCAGATCGCTGGCCGCCTCCAAAAGGGAATGGTCCAGCTTTTCAATGGAAGAATACAGCGGCAGCACCGTAAACGGGATCAGCGCATACACCATTCCCAGCAGGACTGCCCCGTCTGTGTAGAGCATCTGAAGCGGCTGGTTTATGATCCCCAGCTGCATCAGGAGTGTATTTAATATCCCCTGCTCGCGCAGGATACTGTTCCATCCGTAAGTACGGATCAGAGAATTGATCCAGAAGGGCAGCATGATCAGCAGGACACAAAACGGTTTCCATTTTTTCTTTGTATTTGAAATAATATAGGCAAACGGATAGCCGAACAGCAGGCAGAGCCCGGTAGTCTTCAGTGACAGCCACAGAGAATCTAAAAGAATCTTCATATACTTCGACTGGAACATCGTCTTATAGGCTGTCAGATCAAAGGTCTGGATCACGCCCCCATAAAGCCCTTTTTTCATGAAACTGATACCAACGATATACAGAAGAGGCAGCACCAGGAACAAAATAAGCCAGATGATGGCCGGCGATACAGTTGACAGAAACGGAATTTTATTGCTCTTCTTTTTCATTTCCGGCCCCCTCTATAATCTCATAGACCCGGTCTTCCCGCGTGTGCATGACCACAGTTTTTTGGGGAAGCCAGTGAAGGTATACGTTGGTACCCACCGGGATCACTTCATTTTCCGGAGGATTTGTCATCTTGACCAGCTGGCTGCTGGGCAGTTCTATGATGGTCTTTATGGTAGAACCTACAAAAATGTGTTCCATCACAGTCCCTCTCAGAGTAAATCCCTCACGGGGTTCCATGGACGCTTTCATATTTTCCGGCCGTACACACACATAGACCATCTCATCGTATTCAAAATCCGGGGCGTTAAGTTCCACTTTTCCGGATTCCATTACAAGGGAAATCCTGCTTCCCTTCTT
Source organism: Anaerostipes faecis (assembly GCF_910574135.1). Taxonomy (NCBI): domain Bacteria; kingdom Bacillati; phylum Bacillota; class Clostridia; order Lachnospirales; family Lachnospiraceae; genus Anaerostipes; species Anaerostipes faecis. The sequence goes on from NZ_CAJSYK010000001.1 coordinate 135,198, forward strand.
TTCCTCAATGTAGGCTTCAAAAATATTGGACTCCCCGATAAAATCAGCTACAAATTTTGTCTTAGGGTGATTGTAGATCTCGACCGGAGTCCCCAGCTGTTCGATCCTTCCCTCATTCATAACCGCGATCCGGTCGCTCATGGTCAGTGCTTCTTCCTGATCGTGGGTCACGTAAATGAACGTAATCTTCAGCTTTTTCTGCAGTTCTTTCAGTTCAAACTGCATCTGCTTTCTCAATTTTAAATCCAGAGCTCCCAGCGGCTCATCCAGAAGAAGCACCTTTGGCCGGTTCACCAGCGCTCTGGCGATGGCGACTCTCTGTTTCTGTCCCCCTGACATCTGAGATGGCATTCTTTTTTCCATACCCTGAAGCTGCACCAATTCAATCATCTCATCAACCCGTTTTTTGATCTCCGCTTTCGGCACCTTTTTTTCCACAAGGCCAAAAGCCACATTGTCAAAAACGTTCATGTGAGGAAACAGCGCATAGCTCTGAAACACCGTGTTCACATCCCGGTGATTTGGCGCTTTGCCCGCCACATCTTTATCTTCCAGAAAAATTTGTCCGCCGTCCGTATCTTCAAAACCTCCGATCATTCGAAGCGTAGTCGTTTTTCCGCAGCCTGACGGACCGAGGAGCGTCAAAAATTCACCCCGGGCCACATTAAGATTCAGATGATCAATGACAGATTTTCCTCCGTAAATTTTTTCTATGTTTCTTAAGCGTACGATGATATTTTTCAACGAAGTTTCCACCACCCTTCTACAAAGTTTCAGCGCCCCGTTCTCCGGTGCGGATGCGCATCACATCGTCCACCGGGGATATAAAGACCCTTCCGTCTCCCACCTGTCCGGTGGCCAGTTCCTCATGGATCGCCCCCAGCAGATCCTCCACGTCTTCTTCCCACACGACAACCATCACGACAACCTTCGGCAGCAGATTGATCTCAAAATTCATTTCCTCAAATTCAGGGATGAAGCCTTCCTGGTATCCGCATCCCATTGCCGTAAATACAGTCATGCCCGAATAGTCTTTCTTTTCCAGTATCTCTTTTAACTTCTCCAGTTTTTCCGGACGGATGATAATATCCAGACGTTTCATCGCTTTCATACTCATTCCTCCCATATATTACTCTGTCTTTAATTTCGTATACAGATCGTCATAGATGCTCGCCGAATCCTTTACATCATCAATATATTCTGCCCTTTTTAACTCTTTCTGATCGACATTTGCACCGGGATTTTTCAGATAGTGGTCATCCAGCAGCTTCTTTGTGCCGTTATTGATACATACACCATAGTACTCATCCAGAACTTTTTTGTAGTTTTCAGGCCGTAAAACATAATCGATAAACAGCCTTGCCTCTTTGGCATGCTTTGCCCCCTTGATGATCACAAAATTGTCCAGACATTTCTGCGCGGGTTCTTTTGTATAGATCACGTCCAGGTCTTTATTCTCCTCAATGGCCATAGCCGCATCCATACTGTACATGAGGCCGACTGCCACGTCATTGGAGATCATTACGCTTTTCGGTGCATCAGCATCATAGACCTTCACATTTTTCGCCAGCTTCTTAAGCCACGGCAGTATGCTCATAATCTCATCTTCCTTTGTGGTACTGGAGCTGTATCCTTTAACTTTCAGCGCCATAGCGGCAATTTCCCTTATATCATCTACAAGCACAATATTATTCTTTAGTTTCGGGTTGGTAAGATCATTAAAACTTTTGATATCCACACCCAGCTCTTTTAATTTTTTTTTGTTTCCACACAGTACTGTAAATGAAGTCATATATGGAATCGTGTATTCATTGTTCTTATCAAATGGCTGGTTCAGCGTGCTTTTGTCCAGATACTTCACATTTTTTATCTGATCCATCTGGATCGGCTCGATCAGGTCCTGTTCTTTCATGGCATCGATCACATAATTGCTGGCGATGGTCATGTCATACTGTCCGGTCCCTCCGGCCGTCAGCTTGGCAAGCATCTCTTCGTTGGACGTAAATGTGGATTCCACAACTTTGATGCCATATTCCTTCTCAAATCCATCCATCACACTCTGCGGGATATATTCTGTCCAATTATACAGGTACAATTTCTTTGCATATCCGTCTTTTGTTTTTTCTTCTTCCTTCCCGCCGCATCCGGCCAGCAAAGATACGGTAAGTGCCATCAGAAGCAGCAGAACTGTTACTTTTGTTTTTCTCATATCACTTCTCCTTTATAATCTTCCATATTTAAAATGCCGTCAGCTTACACTGACGACATTCATTCTTTCTATCCTATTATCTACCATCTTTTTTCATTTGTCTATTATTTTTTAATATAAAATCCGTTTGTTTTTCTCGTAGTCGTATTTCCTGATTTGTCGGTAAACTTCACATAAACGCGGACCCATTTCTTTTTTTTCTTATACGTCACACTGTTTCCTGTTTTCCATTTATACTTTGTATTTTTCTTGCCCTTGGGGACGATCTTATACTGGACTTTGGATTTCCCGCTTGTCCCGTAGGAGGCAGAAAATGTCAGTTTAATGGACTTCTTATACTTCTTGTTATAGCGGTTTTTCGCAGATGTCTTATAAGTCTTGATGCCTGACTTGCTGCCCTTGATCTTTGCACTGGACGGCGCAGAAGTATCGACCGTAAATCCCGGAAGCTTGATGACAGTGGAGCCGAGCCATGTATTGTATTTTACATAAATTCTTCCCACCGATCCGTTCTTTACTGCCACAGAACTTCCGCTGCGGTAAGGAACTGTCCGGTTGTCCACGCCTTTTTTCACAAACTTATACTGGACGCTCTTTACTTTCGTAAACGGCTGAGGCGTCCCTGAAAATTTGACCGTCACATTTTTCTTTTCGTAAAGCTTATAGCTGTTGGCCGCACTGTAAGTCGTCGGCACCAGCTTGTTTTTTCCGTTGGTAGATACGATGACGCTCTTCATCGTCGGTGACGATTTCTTTTTCGGGTTATAATCGCCTGCGTAACTCGGTGCATTTTTCCCTTTTTCTGTCTGGACAGACAGGTTTGTTCCGTCAGAGGATACAATGACCGTACCTCGGTTGCTGGTCAGATAGACATCTGAACCCGCCAATTCATTTAACACCCTTGGAAGAGGTGATTCATTGTCATTGTCATAGCCATTGCTGACTACGGAAATTGATGCATTTGCTTTGTCAAATAAATATTTGTGGTCAGACGGATAATCTTTTCCAATTTTATTGTCTTCTGTCACATCCTGCATGCCGTGATGAGGAACTTTCAGCACCTGAGCCGACAGATTGTACCCTTTTCTCACAATTCCATCTATCGTCTGTCTCTGTGCATCTCCTGTCATAAGAAACGTATTGCTGCCATTGGTAATCTTGCATACAATAGATCTCTTATTAATCTCACGGACATCCAGATTCACTTTTCTTCCATACTGAAATGAAGTTTCATCCACCGGGCCATAGAACTGAAGCCGTACTGTTCCGATATTCGCCACACTTCCCATCTGGGGAACTTCATAAAAATCATCGCCCTTTCCGTTTCTCTCTGCATAGGAATCAATGGCTTCCAATGTTTCTGTATAAAATTCTTTATTGAACTCTTTATTGCTGCCGTCTGCTCCTGAATAAGTAAGATTCCGGTTATTTCCGTATATTTTTTCGACCTCAATATCATCATCCCGAAGGATTCTTCCGAGACCTCCGATGTGATCCCTGTGCGGGTGGGTCAGAAGGATAAATTTAAGCTTTTTGACGCCTTTTTTCCTGAGATAATTATATGCCCAGTCTTCTGTGGTAATCTGCTCGCCTTTTGTTGTTGTATAATAGTCAGCCCCGGTGTCTATCATGGCATACTCCGCACTGCTTCCTTCCCCATATTGAAGCAGCGCTCCATCCCCTGCGCCCACATCTATAAAATGGATCTGAAATTTTTCCGCTGCCCGGACCTGCTTTTTCTGCAGTCCTCCCGCTGTCACTGCAGCCGAGATAACAAATACTGCTGTCAGCAAGTAACTGATACATTTTTTCATGCCCGCTTTCATAATAAACCTCATTTCTTCTTGTCTTCTCTGGTAAACTCCCCCAGAACCTTGAAGCATATCTTGTAAGTAATTTACTCTATTTCAATTTTAACATAACATATTTTTAATATATAATCAATATATCGTCACAATTTCGTAACAAATAAATCTCCCCAAACATCTTCGGAGAGATTTATTTCGTCTATATAAATTCTTAAAAACTTCTGCACAATTCCAGAGTGATATCTTTCATAGAAGTCACCACATGGTCGGCCGATTTGGGAGAAGATGACGCCACCGCCAGGGGAATTCCCTGACCGTGGATTTCCCGGATCAAGTCCAGTGTGCCTTCGACAGGCTCATAGCCTTCTTCCTGGATCCGCTGTTCCCGGATTTCGTGCATGCCCTTCAGACATTCCTCTACAGGAACATCCAGTCCCAGCATTTCTGTTGTTGTCTTCCACATGTGCTCCGATGCGCCGCCGAAAAATTGTTCAAAATATTCTTTGGTAATACTCTTTCCATAGCGCTCCAGAAACTTATTAGCCACAATAAAAAAGCCGGGTTCTGTATCTACGATGACTCCGTCCATGTCGAAAATAACTGCTTCCACTCTATTTCCTCTCCATTTATGTATTTTAATTAAATAATCCTTTCAAAGTAGTTACATTCACGTCTTCCAGGGAATGAACAACTTTGTGTGCCTTTTCATGAGCCGGACTTCCATATTCAGGATTGCTGAAACCGAGAACCTTCATACCTGCCCTGCTGCCTGCCAGAACACCATTGACAGAATCCTCCACCACAGCACAATGTTCCGGATTGATTCCAAGCTGTCCAGCGGCCTTTAAAAAGACTTCAGGATCAGGTTTGGAATGTTCGCAGTCTTCTCCTGTCACTAGCGCACGAAAACAGTCAATGACTCCTAAATTCTCTGTGATCCTTACGATGTGATCCATCGGTGAAGAAGATGCAACCGCTGTCGGAATTCCTTCTTTATGGAGAGAATGGATCAGCTCCAATGCTCCTTTGATCGGGGTAAATCCTTCCTCCTCAACCACTTCTTCATAGATCTCGAAAAAACGCCGAACACAATAATCAACGGTCGTATCCAGGTTTAAATATTCAATGGTATCCGTAAATAACTTTTCCATCGTAGTGCCGAAATACCGGGCATTGTATTCTTCATCCACATATGCATCGAATTCATCCAACAGTCTGAGCAAAGCTTTATAATATCCCGGCTCAGAATCTACAATAACTCCGTCCATATCAAAAATAACTGCTTCTAACATAATTCCCCCCTAAGTACTGCCTTTAACACTTTTAATACACCGTCTTCTTTGTTGGAATCTGTCACAAAATTTGCGGCTTCTTTCACCTCTTCCCTGGCATTGGCTACGGCAAAACTGTGGGCAGCCCGTTTCAGCATCTCAATATCGTTGATATTATCGCCGAAAGCCAGTGTCTCATCCGCAGAAATATTATAATGCTCCTGAAAACGTTTCAAAGAGTTCCCTTTATTTACTCCAAGGTTCATACAGTCTACCCATTTCTCTCCTGCACTCGCAACGTAGATCCTGCCTCCCCATTTATCATAAAAATCTTTTCCTACCGCATCTTCCGCATTCCGGTTGTGGAACACAGACACTTTGCAGACCCCTGCTTCCACTTTGAATAAATCGTCCACCATCACTGCATTGTATCCATAGTCGTCCTTCATATGGCGGTAAAGCATTTCGGAGTCAAAATAGCTGGTCTCCCCATCGTTCAGAGCGCAGGTACATCCGGGAATCTCCTTTGCATCCTCCATTATGCTTTTGACGATGAATGGGTCCATCACATCTACATGTTTATATTCTCTGGATGTGATACAGGCACCATTTTCGGACAGGAAAATAATATCATCTTTGATCGGTTCAAAAAAACGCTCAATGCTTTTTCTCTGACGTCCGCTGGCTGCTACGAACAAAACTCCCCGTTTTCTGAACTCCCGGATCACATCGAAATATTCAGGATTCAGATTCATAGCTGCTTCTTCTACCAGAGTTCCGTCAATATCTGTTGCAATTAGTCTAATCATGGGCATCCTTTCTATGAACAATAGTTGTCGCTGTAAGATGGTATCTGCCATAAACTCCGCAAAACAAAGTGGGCAATCCCACTTCAATGCCCCAGCCCCTCAAGCTTTGAAGGGCTTGACAACTTTGAGCGCCAAATGCGATTTGACGTAGTCAAATAGGTTCCTTTCGCATTTGTGCGCATCATGCCCGGAGGGCTATATTATTCCATAGGAAGGTTCTTAGGACTTTCCTATGGAATAATATAAAAGCCTTGATACCATAGCTAATGCTATCATATCAAGACTCTAAATTCAACGCCGCCGATTATAAATCGTGGGTTATTTTTCTATATCCCTCCAAACATCCGATAAACCCTTTCTCTGTCCCAGGGATCTGGTCTCTGACCGCTTTCTCTCCATGGGCAATGGCAAGCATATTTTCAAGATAGACGGAAAAATTCTCATCCCGTAAAAGCATTTCGTTGATGAATCCGCTTCTCAACAAAAGTTCTCCGGCATGGATGATGGCTTCTAGCCTCCCGGAATGATCGTGTAGGCTGCATTCCCTGTACTTCCCTTTCTATTTCTCTCCCACTTTTTCGATGATACCGGGGTCTCGTACACGTTTTCGGGGTCTCTTAAATGCTCTTCTCCTTTTCCAAAAAACCAGCATGCAATGAGTACTCCGAGTCCCGGTCCCAAGTTGCCTAAGCAATTTAACCTTGGCAAGAATGAATCCTGTCAAAATTTATAGGGACATATTGTTCGTGTACGAAAAAAAAGCCAAAAGTGACGTTCTTGAACAAGGTCCTTTGGCATGATACCATTATGAATTGCTGAAAGGAGGCATTCTAATTGAACAATAAGACTAAAAAGATACTGGCTTCCTGCCAGGAAAGTCTGAAGAAGAATTTCAGATTTGCCACTCTGGATTTTATTTTTATTATTACTTTTGTTACAGTATTCCAGAAAGTATTTGGCATGGAGAATTCCATCGTCGGTGTTATTTTTACCATTATGATGGCATCTTCCATGTTAAAGGATATGACCGCTTCACCGGTAAAACATCTGGCAGGCCAGGCTGCTGTCCTTGCAGCCATGGCTGTCTCTGCCTGTGTTGTAAACACACTGCCCCCTGTGTTTTCATTTCCGCTGAACTTCGGAATGATCTTTCTGATCCTTTATGTTTTTACTTATGAGCATTCCAGCCACCTTTACTTCCCGTACATACTGTCCTATTTGTTCCTGATCTTTATATCACCGATTACACCGGATCTGCTGCCAAAGCGTCTGGCCGCCATGATCACAGGTGCTGTCTGCATCATTCTGTATCAGTTCATTATGGGCCGTAAACGGGTTGTTGAGACCACAAGAGATGCGCTGTCTGATATGATTGATGAGACGTGCAATCTGATCGATTATATGATCACCGGAAAAGGCTCCCCTGACACACCGGAAGACGTGAGAAAAAATCTGTTCCGCTTAAGCCGTATGGTTTATGACCGCCGGAAAAGGATTTTGTGCATTTCAGATGCTGATTTTGCAGTAATTGATTCCGGCCGGGGTATGGAACATCTGTTTCTGATCCTTTCCGGTATGGAACAGCCGCTCTCTGTCTTCCAGACTAAAATGCTTTGCTCCGTCTCCGAAAAGCTCTCTGTCTTCCGGCAGTTTGTCCAGGGACAGATCAAAGAGCTCCCTCCGCTCCTTTGGTCTGAATTTCTGTCTCAGAAAGAGGATTCCAAGGCAAATGAACTATTTGACGGGCTTACCTATCTGCGGGAACATCTCCTCCATATGACGGATCCGGAAAAAAAGACCCGGTACCGGAAGACGATGCTCTCTCTTTCCATCCGCCTTAAGGCCGCCCTGGATATCAGTCCCGTCAGAATCGTATATGCCCTGCGCGTCGGTCTGCTCCTGGCATGTTCATGCTTGTTTGTCCAGTCCATGCATCTTGTTCACGGGAAATGGCTGCTGTTTACCATCGCTTCTGTTTCTCTGCCGTATGCCGACGACATCGGACAGAAGGCAAAGAAAAGGTTTGCCGCCACAGCAGCCGGCGGTCTCCTCAGCCTGCTTTTGTATGCGGCTGTCCCGTCTATGACAGGCCGCACTGCGATTATGATGTTATCCGGGTACCTTTCCTTTTACTTTACAGACTATACCGGTACTTTCGCCTGTTCCACCATTGGTGCTCTGGGCGCCGCCGTCTTTACCGATGTCTTTGGGTGGAGCAGTGTGGGAGAAATGCTGGCAATCCGTCTGGCGTATATAATAGCCGGAATCCTGGTCTCCCTGATCTTCAACCTCGTAATCTTTCCATTCAGCCGGAGACTTGCAACAGAACAGCTTTGGAATAAATATGCCGCAGCTACAAAACTGCTGACACAAATATGCAGGCAGGAGGATACGGATACACAGCTCTATTACAGCCTGATCATCCAGTCCCATCTGCTGGAAGAAAAGCTGGCAAAAAATGCGGATGATGAAGAATGGGAGAAACTGAAGAATATGCTTCCAAAATGCCGTCAAAGAGTGAGAAATGCCCACAGAAAGAAAACCCGCATTCAGACAGTGTAGGCATCAGAAAAGGGACAGCTGCAGATCCGAAGGCGAAGCCTCTGTTTCACAGTGATTTAGCATAGATTTCTCTTTTCCTGTACCTGATCCCAGGCAGATATACTATACCAAAAGAAAAATGTGGGAAGGAGCTGACCATACTGTGATGTCATACAGATACAAGAACAAAAAGGGATTTACCTTAGTGGAACTCATTGTAGTTCTCTTGCTCCTGGCAATACTTCTGGCTCTTTTGATTCCTTCCCTGATCGGCTATATTACAAATGCTCAGAAGAAAGCATGCCTGGTCAACAAAGCAGGGCTTCTGAGGGCTCTCACTGCCAATGAGATCTATGAGCTGGAAGGATCAGGCAAGTACGACACCGCATACCTGAAATCTCTTGCCGAGAAATCCGAATACAAATGCCGGATATGTGGCTGTACGGCGAGAGACATTGTCGGCTTCCGATTCTTTTGACGGAAAACCCCCGTACTTATAACGTGCCCGGAAGAAGCGACAGTGATTGGACGGAGTACACTGGAGTGAAGCAGAGTGAGGATGACAAAAAGAATTATTCAAAGATATATCAGATATTTAAGAACATGTAAAATTAATGCTCCATTACCGCAGGGACGACTCTGAAAAGTCCTCCCTGCGGTAATGGAGCAAAATTATGAAATAACCACAATCTTTTTTCAACAAGCATTATGCCTCTTATTTTTCTTCCGGCTGTTCGTTTTCATCTTTTTTATTATTTTTACTCATAAACTTATGTTTCTCCCTAAAAAATTTTCTGCAGCTGGGAAAATGCTTTTGTTTAGCATCATATGGAATACTGCTTTATTATGTTCTTTTTGTCCCGCTGCTATAATCTGCATATCTTGAAAGTTCTCAGGGATCCCGTCTATAATCTTTTCAACTGATTTTACATCCAAATGCTTTACAAATCTCAACAGTGCAGCTGTACAGTCTGGATTTTCAGCGTTTTCAATGAACCGAAACGGATGAATATTTTTATCGTTTTTTAAGATAAAAAAAGAACCATTGATTTTTTCAATGATTCTTTAAATATCCATTATATTAAAGCCTTTTCATAACAGCATGTTACTTTTTTGTTGACACCAATTCTACACAATTTTCCTACAGATCGTAAGGGGTTGCCTGATAAACGTAATAATTCAGCCAATTATAATACATGGCATTGGCATGGCATCTCCACGACTTTACAGGCCCCTTTTTCGGGTCGTCATCCAGGTAATAGTTTTTCGGTATCTCAGGGTTTAATCCGCGGTTTATATCCCTTATATATTCCTGATGCAGAGACATGACATCGTACTCCGGATGCCCTGTGACGAAGATCTGGCTCCCGGTCTCGTTTAAAATCAGATATGGCCCCGTCTCCTCGGATTCCGCCACAACCGTCAGCTCCCTGCACTGTTTGATAGCCTCGCCGTCCACACCGGTATTTCTGGAATGAGGGACAAAAAAGTAGTCGTCAAACCCTCTTACCAGCAGAGTCTTTTTGTGAAGCGGATAGTGCCGGTACACACCGGAAATCTTTTGGTCCAGAACGTTTTTCTTAACCCCATAGTGATAGTAAAGCCCTGCCTGGGCAGCCCAGCAGATATGTAAGGTGGAAGTGACATTCTCTTTCGTCCATTCCATGATCTCCTCCACTTCCTTCCAGTAATCCACTTCTTCAAATTCTTTCAGCTCCACGGGAGCACCGGTTATGATCATTCCGTCAAATTTTTTGTCCCGTACCTCATCAAAGTACACATAAAATTTCTCCATGTGGGATTCCGGCACATGAGTGGGCTCATAAGAGGCTGTCTTTAAAAATGTAATATCGATCTGCAGCGGAGTGTTGGAGAGACTCCGGAGCAAATGCAGCTCTGTATCCAGCTTATTCGGCATCAGATTCAGGATCGCAATCCTAAGCGGCCGGATATCCTGCGTCACCGCCCGGTCTATATCCATCACAAAGACATTTTCCTCCTCCAGGATGGCCCTGGCCGGCAGGTCTGTATCAATTCTAATCGGCATATTTACACGCTCCTTTGTTCTCTACTTTTTCTTCTTTTTAATTACGAAACCTTTTGTCTTTACAATCGTGCTTCCGGAAGTAGTATTGTATTTTATGTAAAGACATCCTTTAAATCCTTTTTTTACCCTGACCTTCTTTCCGGTCTTCCATCGGTATTTGGCACTGCTTTTCCCCTTTTTGACCAGCTTGTACTGGACATTCTTAGTCCTTGTAAATGACTGGGGTGTGGCCTTAATTGAGATTTTCAAAGGTTTCTTTTCTTTGACCTTATACTTGTTTTTCGCATTGACTGACACGATAGACAGTTTTTTCTTCCCGCTGGACTTCACCGACATCTTTTTCAGGAGCAGTGATGACTTCTTGGAAGAAACATAAGTGCTGGCCCTGGCCGGCTCATTTTTATTTCTGGATGTGCTGACGCTCAGCCTGCTTCCATTGGAAGTAACGATAATATTGCCATTGTCGCCCGTAGTATAAATATTAGACTTGGCAAGTTCCCTCGTGATCAGACCGGACGGCACTCTGTCCTTATTTCGGTATCCATTGCTGATAATCGATATGGCCGGCTGTACTTTGTCAAAAAATTTCTTGTGATTCGATGAAAACTTCCCTTTCGCATCTTTATTGCGCACATCCTCATATCCGTGGTGCGGCACCTTCAGAACCTGGGATTTGAGTTTAAGTCTCTGGTTTATCATATCGTACTCGGACTCCTGCTGAGTATCCCCGGTCATCAGAAATGAATTTTTTCCATAAGTAATTCTGCATACAAGGGAAAATTTATTGACCTGCCTGGAATTAAAATCAACTTCCCGCCCATATTTAAAATTGGTCCGTCCCGGTGAATAAAATGTAAGCTTTGCGTTTCCAAGATATATGGATAATTTCATCCGCGGTACAACAACCGGTATTCCCCGCTTCTCTATCAGTTTATTGACGGCGCGGTAGATTTTTGAGCTGTAAATATCATCCTCGCCCGAATAATGATAATAAACCGGCTGCCGGGTCGCATAGACCCTTCCCACAGAGATCGATCTGTCCTCCAGTATGGAAATAAATCCTCCGATGTGGTCCTTGTGCGGATGAGTCATGATGACAAATTCCAGCCTGCGGATTTTATATTTCTTTAAGTAATTATGTACTCTACGGCTGACATCTATGGTTTTTCCTCCCAGAAGCTGTGTCGTCTGAGGACCTGCATCGATCAGTGCATACTTTGCGTTCTTTCCTGATCCATACTGAAGCAGGGCACCGTCTCCGGTGCCTACCTCGATAAAATGCACTTTAAATGCAGCTGCCGCTTCTGCCTGTTTCTCATTTCCCATCCATACGGCCGCAGATGTCATGACCATCACCGCCGCCAGCATCCATGAAATTAACCTTCGTTTCATTTTCATCATTCCTTACTTTATCATGTCCATAAATTCCTCTTCTGTTATGATCGGTATGGAAAGCTCCATGGCCTTTTTGTTTTTGGATGAAGTGGAATTTTTATTGTTGTTGATTAAATAGTCTGTTTTTTTCGTCACGGAGCCGGTCGCTTTTCCTCCCAGCAGTTCGATCTGCTCCTGGAGCTGCTTTCGGTTTTCGTAGTGCTCTAAAGAACCGGTGATGACAAAAGTCTTGCCGTCCAATATTTTCTCTATCTTTTCGGGCTGCTTCTTCTCAATCTCCACGTACTGAAGCAGTCCATCCACAGTCTGCCTGTTGTTTTCCAGACGGAAGTATCCGCTGACAGCATCACCGATGACCGGTCCGATACCGTCAATGACTGTGAAATCATCGGCATCCGCATTTCTGATGGCATCCAGGTCATCCTCAAAGTACCGGCAGATCAGCTTTGCATTGGACAGACCTACATTGGCGATGCCAAGGCTGTACAAGAACTTAGGAAGTGTCACTTTTCTGGCTCTTTCAACGGCATCCACCAGGTTATGAAAGGACTTCTCCCCAAAGCCTTCCATCTCTATAATCTCTTCCATGTGATCTTTCAGGGTAAATAAATCGTACAGTTCGTTTAAAAGACCCTTGTTCATCATCTTATGCAGAGATGCCTCTGAAAGTCCGTCCACGTTCATTGCATCCCTGGATACAAAGTGCGAAAACAGCTTAATCTTTTTAGCACTGCAGAATTGATTCGGACAGACCAGGGTGCGGATCCCGTTTTCTTCCTCGATTTCCGTCTTTCCTCCGCAGGCCGGACAGGTATCCGGGATCGGTGCATCGCCGCTTCTGGTCTGATTTTCTGCCAGCTGTGGAATGATCATATTGGCCTTATATACGGAAATCTGATCTCCTACGCCAAGTTCCAGTTCTTCCATCACGCTGATATTATGGAGACTTGCCCTGCTGACCGTAGACCCCTCTAATTCCACAGGATCAAAGATCGCTACAGGATTGATCAGTCCTGTCCTGGACGGGCTCCATTCGATCTCTTTCAGTGTAGTCTCCGCAATCTCATCCGCCCATTTAAAAGCGATGGAATCCCTCGGAAATTTGGCTGTCGTCCCAAGGCTCCTGCCGTATGCAATATCATCATAGATCAGCACCAGTCCGTCGGAAGGCTGATCATTGGTCTCAATGGCCTGCGAGAAGCGTTCCACTTCCTCTGCCACCGTATCTTTCGTCACTGCCACATAATCCACGATATCAAAGCCAAGAGATCTTGCCCAGATGAATTTCTCTTCTACAGAATTATGAAAATCCACATCCGGAACATCCCCCACGGAAAAACCATAAAAGCGGACATTCCGTTTGGCTGTCACTTCATTGTTCAGCTGCCTGACAGAACCGCTGCAAAGATTCCTCGGATTTTTATATCTGCTGTCCAGGTCTTCCATCTCTTCGTTCATCCGCTCAAAATCAGAATAATGGATCACGGCTTCTCCCCGGATTACAAGGGTTCCTTTGTATGCGAGCTTTTTGGGCAGATTTACAAATACCTTTGCATTATTTGTGACGACCTCTCCCACTTCCCCGTTTCCCCGGGTCACGGCTTTTAAAAGTACGCCGTCCTGGTACGTAAGGACAATGGTAAGCCCGTCCAATTTCCATGACAAAAGGCCCTTTTGGTCTCCCAGCCATTCTTCCAGCTGTCCCACCTCTTTTGTCTTGTCCAGGGAAAGCATCGGGGAGGAATGGGGTTCTTTTTCCAGTGAAGTTAAAAGCTCATATCCCACATGGACAGACGGGCTGTTGGCCAGCACCGTATCTGTCTCTTTCTCCAGCTCCAAAAGTTCATCATAAAGCTTGTCATATTCAAAATTACTCATGAGCTCTCTGTTTTCCTGATAATAGGCTTTGGATGCCTCACTCAGGATATGGATCAGCTCTTTCATTCGGTCAAACTTATCTTTCACGGATCAGTTCCTCTTTTAACTTTTTTATTTCCTCCGGCGTAAGCTTCCGGTAGGATCCTTCTTTCAAATTGCCGAGCCTGATATTCATGACCCGGACTCTTCTTAGTTTGGTAACCCTGTATCCAAAATATTCACACATTCTGCGGATCTGCCGGTTTAAGCCCTGGGTCAGGATGATCCTGAAGTTCTCGGGACCTTCTTTTTTGACCGCACATTTCCTTGTGACTGTGTCAAGCTCTGAAAGGGGCACACCGTTTCTCATTCCCTGGATAAAGTCATTGGTGATCCTTTTGCTGACTTTCACTTCATATTCCTTTTCGTGATAATTCCTGGCCTTCATAATCTCATTGGCGGCTTCCCCGTCATTGGTCAGCAGTATCAGCCCCTGGGAATCCTTGTCCAGCCGTCCCACCGGATAGATCCTGGAGGGATATCCGATGGCATCGATGATGTTATCCGGTTCCTCTTTGCTGGATGTACATACGATCCCTTTCGGTTTATTGTAGGCCAGATATACGGTCTGACTGCTGATCCGAACCGGTTTCCCCTCAAAACAGACCTCCTGGTCTTCAAAAACCTTCGTCCCCGGCAAAGCCGTCTTACCGTCCACCGTCACCTTGCCCTGCTCTACATAAAAATCAGCCTGCCTTCTGGAACACAGGCCTGCCTGACTTAAAAACTTATTAATCCTCACGGCGGAGTTTTCATTCCGTCTCTCTTCCTTCATCGTTTCTCCCATATCCTTAAAAATGTCATACTTAATAATTGTATCACGATTGCCTGAAAATTGCACGTCTCTATAGACAGTTCCCGGAGCATCCGGGTATTTTACATTTCCTGTGCAAAATACCCCAGCTCCCCCAAAACTTCTTTTGCTCTTTCGATCAGTGTATCATCATCTTCCGGAAGGATGATACTTTTGTCACTCAGTTCAACTTCCGCTTCAATGCCCGCGTCCATAAGACCTATCTTGATCCGGTCCACACAGTGGTCGCACAGCATCTCATCGGACTTTAAAACCTTCATCTGTTTCCTCCTTCATGATCACATCCTATAATGCTCTTATGCTGTCATCGCTCCCATTTGTCACAGAGAGCATTGATCTGATCCGCAAATCTGGCCAGATCCTTGTTGGCCCCGCCTTCACTTTTCCGTATGACAGACATCATGCGCTCACCTGCAGCCAGCAGCCTTGCAAATACAGCATTGGCTCTTCTCGTGCTCTTCCTGCTTTCCGGCACTTTTTTCGGCGCAACTCTGAGCTCCCACTCTCCTGCGGCCAAATCAAAAATATCTCCGCTGTACGGTGCTTCCGCCTTCCTGCCGCATTCACTTTCCAGGTATTGGGCAAAGCTGTCGCAGGTTTCATCCTCTCCGTGAACGATAAAAAATTTTTCAGGCTGGTCTTTAAAAGCCTCCGCCCAAACAGAGAGTCCTTTTTTGTCCGCATGGCCGCTCATTCCTTCCAGGCGCACCACATCGGCTTCTACTTTGATAGTCTCACCGAACAGCCGGACTTCTTTCGCACCTTCCACAAGAGCACGGCCCAATGTGCCGTAAGCCTGGTATCCGACAAACACAATGGTATTTTCAGGCTTCCACAGATTATGCTTTAAATGATGCCGTATCCTTCCCGCCTCACACATACCGGAAGCGGAGATGATCACCTTCCGGTCTTCATCAAAATTGATCGCCTTGGAATCATTGCTTGTGATGGATAATTTCAGATTGGAGAAAGTGATCGGATTGATGCCCTGATTGATCAGTGCCATGGCATCCTCATCAAATGTATCATGTATGTTTTCCTGAAAAACGTTGGTGGCCTCCACTGCAAGAGGACTGTCTACATACACGGCAAAATCTCCGTGGTCCTTCACCCTGCGCTCCTCTTTGATCTGGCGGATATAGTACAGAAGCTCCTGGGTCCTTCCAACCGCAAATGACGGGATAACTACATTTCCGCCCCTGTCAAACGTCTTCTGAATCAAACCTGCAAGTTCACCGACGTAATCGGGATGACTTTCATGAAAACGGTCTCCGTATGTGGATTCCATTACCACATAATCTGCACTCTCCGTATAATGGGGGTCTTTGATCAGAGGCTGGTTGTTATTCCCGATATCACCGGAGAAGACAAGCTTTTTCTGCGTGTCCGCCTCGGTGAGCCATACCTCAATGCTGGCGGAGCCGAGCAGATGTCCTATATCTGTAAAACGGACGCTGATGCCCCGGCTCAGTTCTAATTTCTCGTTATACTGACAGCCTATGAACTGCTCCATAACACTTACCGCGTCATCCATCGTATACAGAGGAGGCTCTTCCGCCTTCCCCGACCGTCTGGCCTTCCGGTTTTTCCACTCCGCCTCAAACTCCTGAATATGGGCGCTGTCACGGAGCATGATGTCACAGAGTTCTTTGGTAGCCTTTGTGGTAATGATACTGCCCCTGAAGCCATTGGCATATAAAAGCGGAAGCAGTCCCGAATGATCAATATGGGCGTGGGTCAGCAGCACAAAGTCAATTTCTGACGGATTCACCGGAAGTTCTGCATTCTCATAAACATTCTTTCCCTGCTCCATTCCATAGTCAACCAAAAAACGCTTCCCACACGCCTCCACGTAATAGCAGCTGCCCGTTACTTCATGGTCTGCTCCGATAAACATTAATTTCATAGTTATACCTCCTCGGTAATATATACGGCGTCCAATGGTATCAGTTCTCTCAGACACGGATGCCTCTCCAATACTTCCTCCCCGCCGTATCCAAATACTGCTTTTGAGAAATCACCGATCGACAGCTCTCCCACAGCTTTTTTGGATGAAGGGCGGATTTCTGTCCCGTCTTTTGAGGCGGAAAACAGGAAAGTTCCGTTATTCTTCCCGATCACAGGGTCCGTTACAGTAAGAATAAATTCTGTTTTTTTTCTGCTCTTCAGGCAGCGGCACAGCGCCTCAAGGGATGTAATTCTGAACATGATCTTCGGGACCTTTTTCCCCTGTTTCAGACAGCCCGCGGATATCTCGATTTTATTGTCCGGAAATGTTCTGCTGATCATCTCTAAAAATCTTTTCTCATCTGTACCGAATCCCAACCGTATATATACTGTATCTTTTTCTTTTCCGTATGCAAAAACTCCGGTTATCTCACCGTGCTCTCTGAACACCATCAAGTCTCCGTCCTGGCTTTTTGCTTCCCTTGCCGCCTGCTGTATATAATCCTGATCTATCACCGTATAAATATCATATGACCGGATCTGCCGGTTTAAGAACCGAAGTACTTCCTGCATATCATCTCCCCGGAACTGTTCCGGAGAACCTGTAACTGCGCCCGCTTCCCCTGTGATCTCTGTCTCTGCCCAGTCCATCACAAACACAAAGTCGAAAGGTTCATAGTAAGCCTTGTCGGCAGGTATCAGATATGTGAACGGCTCACCTCGCTCTGCCATATCATTGAGGACCCTGCAAAGCATTTTTCGCATGACGCCTTTTCTCCTCATTTCTTTCCTTGTGGCCACAGCCACGATATAATGTGCATCAAATTCTTTGTCTGAGATCTTCATGCGGTACGGATTCAGGTGGATCATTCCCTGCAGCCAGACGCCGTCCCATGCCATGAGCACCTGATTTTTAGGATAGATCACATCAAAATAATACTCCGCAAACTTTTCAGGGTCCTTAAAAATATCCTGATACATCTGAAAAATCAGATCCCTGTGGCTTTTGTCGTCATAAACAAGTTCCATCTATTCCCCTTTCCGGCATCCCTGGCATCCCTGACATCCGGTCTGTGCGCCCGGCCTCAATACGTCTTCATAGATATAATTATCTACTGCAGTCAGCATGCAGACCGCCTGGGCGCTGATCCCAAGTCCTTCACCGGTAAATCCCAGATGTTCTTCCGTGGTCGCCTTTACGTTGACCTGTTTTCTTCCGACTCCGAGTGTCTCTGCGATCTTCTCTGTCATATCTTCAATATAGGGCGCCAGCCTGGGTCTCTGTGCGATCACAGTGGCATCTACATTTTCAATCAGATAACACTCTTTCTCCACCAGTTCCCTGACCTTCTTTAACAGTTTCATGCTGTCCACACCTTTATATTTGGGGTCTGTATCCGGAAAATGCCGGCCGATGTCCCCCAGAGCCGCGGCTCCGAGCAATGCGTCACAGATGGCATGCAGAAGCACATCTGCATCTGAATGTCCTAACAGTCCTTTTTCGTATGGAACATGCACGCCTCCTAAAATCAAAGGACGGCCCTCTACTAACTTATGCACATCATATCCCATTCCAACTCTCATATCCCATACCTCGCTTTCATATTTTTCTGTCATCTATATAGAATATCTCATTTTCTTTATTATAATATAATTCCATGCAAGATACAAAAAAAAGACATGTTCTAAAAAAACATGCCTTTTCATAGCGATGAGCAGATTCGAACTGCTGACACTACGGGTATGAACCGTATGCTCTAGCCAACTGAGCTACATCGCCATATCCTTATGCGTTCCGCATAAAGAATGGGACCAATAGGGCTCGAACCTATGACCCTCTGCTTGTAAGGCAGATGCTCTCCCAGCTGAGCTATGATCCCTTGTCTCGCGACAAAAATTAGTATATAAAATAATGCGAAAAATGTCAACAATTTTTTAAATTTTTTTTAAAAAAGTTTCCAGATTCACGATTTCCTTGAAAAACAAAGCAGACAAATCCACCTCATCGCCTGAACCCTTTCACTCTTATTATTAAAGAAAAAATACAGCCTGACCGCGTCTGTCCGCGGTTCAGACCGTATTGCTTATTGCTCAGTTTAATCTTTTAAGAAATCAGACAGGGTAGGTCCCTGGCTCTTTTCCATCGGATGGGTCATCTCCCAGAAGGTCTGGCTGATCGCCTTCGTCTGCAGTTCATCCACAACCGTCTTCAAAGAATAATCTTTGATCACCTGTTCTTTTAATTCTACGGATACATGATCCCTGGAATCAATATCCAACAGAGTCACAAAGCTTTCTTCCGTCACAATGGTTCCCCTTTTTAATGGAACAACAACACTCTGGTGCTGCACCAGGACTGCTTTTAAGTCATTATAGCGGTGCTGTTTCTGCCGCTGTTCCTTTGTCTTTTCCGCATCTTCTCTTGACTTCTTGGCCTTCAGTGCAGCTTTCTCTTTCTTTCCGGGATTATAGATCTCCCAGAATGGCCCTCCTGCGGATGCAGATTTAGACTGCTCGATCACATCTTTTAAACGGTACTTGTATGTACTGCGCTGTCTGCTTCCCACGTCTGCAACCGTGACCTGGTCTTTGTCATCGATCGCCACCAGAGCTATAAAATGTCCTCCTTTGGTAAAATAGCCGGGTCCCATGAGACCGACTACCGGATGCTTCTTTTTAAGCGCATCCCTGATCTTCTTATAGTCCGTTCCGAGTCCATTGCAGCCCAGCTGATAATTTTTAGCCAGGGCCGGCACAACTTCATGAGCAGAACCTGCATTACTGTAATAACCATGCTCATATGCCCAGACAGTCGTGTCAAGCGGGGTTACCCACTTGCCGGTCAGCGAGGTAATACACACTGCCATGGCAGTAGGTCCGCAGCCGCTGCTCTTAATGCAGTAGCCATTCTGGTTCCAGGCGGAATCTCCCTGATTAAAATAGGTAAAACCTGCGATGGTTTCCTTCTTATCCTTCATGCTGAGACGCGTGTCATTGTAGATCTTGGGGATAATATTGGAAACTGTCTTTTCTTCCTTCAGATTCTTGTTCTTTTTCAGCTTTTTGACTTTGTTTTTCTGTTTGATCTTTTTTGTCTTTTTGTTAGAAGCCTTAGATGTCTGTTTCTTCTTTTTTGTCGTTTTCTGGTCCTTATGCGCCGTTGTCGTCTGCTGTTCCGTCGTCTCCTGCGGCTGTGCCGTGGTTGTGGCTTCTGTCTGTGCAGCCGTTGTCGATGTGCTTTCGGACGCTGTTGTCTGATCTGTTGCCGAGCTCTGTTCTGTTGTCTTTGCCGTTGCTGCCGCTTCCTGACCATATGCAAACGTGTTGCTGCCCACTACAAGGCAGCCGCATAGTACAGCAGAGCAGATGGATTTCATGTGCTTGTTCATTCTGTATTCACTCCTTAGCTCACTCATTTATTCTCCATCCCCCAAAATTTATTATAATCCTTCTCTCACAATTTCTCAATGATACTCCCCATATTTTTCTTACGGACCGTAATTTTTTCTTCAATCCGCTCAGACAGCTCCGGAACATGGGAAATAATGCCGATCATCCTGTTTTTTCCGGAGAGCTCCTGGAGACAGGAAACTGCCTGTTCTAAGGATTCACTGTCCAGGGAACCGAACCCCTCGTCTACAAACAAAACTTCGATCTCAATGCCTCCGGCGCTGTTCCTGACAATATCCGATAGTCCCAATGCCAGGCACAGTGCCGCCTTAAAGGACTCACCGCCCGAGAGGGTTTTTACAGACCTGCGCTTTCCGGTATAATAATCCATTACTTCTATTTCTAAATTATCTTTTTTTCTGGCATCTGTGACTGTCTCACTCCGAAACATCTCATACCGCCCTCCGGTCATTTTCAGAAACCTGATATTTGCGGCCTTTAAAATATCCCGGAAATAAGTAATGAGAATAAACTGTTCAAAGGTCAGACGAAGTGCATTATTTCCGCTCAAAAGCCGGTCCACATCTCCCACAATGCCGTAATTCTCTTCAAGCTTTTCTCTCTTTTTCTGCTTCTCTTTTAAAGAACAAAGTGCCCTCTGTCTCTGATGCACAAGCACAGCAAGCTGTTCTCTTTCCTCCTCTGTTTTTTTGATCTCTTCTTCCAGTTTCTCCAGATCACCTCTTGAAACCTTCCCGCGTTCAAGCTCAGCCTGCTGTTTCTGCTTTTCCTCAAAATCCGCACGGCGTTCCTCCAGGAGAGTCCGCGTCTTGGAAAGCGCCGTTTCCGACTCGATGCTCTCTGCCGTCAGCCGGTCTTTCCCGGATTCATATTCTTCCAGCTCTTTTGAAAGCATGAGATGCTCCTCCTGGAGTTCCTCCGCTTTGCCCCACGATTTCAGCTGTTCTCTGAACGCCCTCATCTGGCCTTCTGCCTTCATCAGCTGTTCTCTGATGTCCGCCAGACATTTTTCTTCCTCCTGTCTGGAAAGCTTTTCCGCTGAACAGGCTTCTTCTCGCGTGATCTCCTCATATTCAGGTTCTTCTCCGAGCTCTTCCTGTTTTCTTTTCCATTGTGTCTCTGCCGTATTCTTCTGTTCTTTCAATTCCAGCATTTTTTCATACCATTTACGGAAAAGTTCTTCTGCCTTTTCTGCCCGGTCTTTTTGTGCCTCCATCTGCTCCCTGTCCGGAGCTTTTGAAGGAACCCTGGCCGGCTTTGGATGCTCCATGGAACCGCAGACAGGACATGGTTTGCCTGCCCTTAAATCTTTTGCCAAAATGCCAATGCTGCCCGCATAAAAAGCGGACTGCATCTCCATATAGGTGCCCTGTTCTTCTTTCCTTAATGTATCTGCCCTCCGGTACTCGCATTCAGCCTGATCAAATTCATCTGAGAGACGCTTAAAAATCTCAGAAGAAGCCTTTGCCTCTCCCTCTGCTTCAAGCCATTCCTGGTAAACTGCCATCCTGGTCCTCTTGATCTGCCCGAACTCTTTCTGACTGGCTTTTTCATATTCTGTTTCCAGCTGTCCCAATCGTTCCAGCTGGTCTTTGATCTCCTTTAATGCGCCGAGACGCTCCTTTTTAAGATCCATCACATCCCTGAGGCTGTAAAGTTCTTGCTTCTTTTTCCGGATATTTTCACGCTTTTCTTTAAGCTTTACTAATTCCTCTTCCAGACTGCGGATCTGGGAAGCCAGAATTTCTGCCTCCTCAGATATTGTCTTCGACTGCTCAAAAATCTGTTTCTTTGAGTCAAACTCTTCTCTCTTATGCCTGCTGTTTATTAAAGCCTCGGCTGCCTGCTGTTTCTTTTCCTTGTAATCGGCCTTAAGATAAGCGATCACAGACGGGAAATCTTTGTTTTCCCTCATTTCTTCGTATGCCGGATCTTCTCCTGACAGTTTGGCCGCCTCTTCCATCTGATTTGTGATCTCACGTATTTCACCAAGCAGAGCTCTGGCTTTTTCACCTGCCAAAGCCTGGATTCTTTTATAGATCTGCGTATGAAAAATAGAGCGGAACACTTCTGCCCGGTCACTGGATTTTGCTATGAGCAGCCTTTGGAATTCCCCCTGTGCCAGCATGGAAATCTGGCGGAACTGGTCATAATCAATAGAGAGGAGGCGGGCTAACTCCTCGTTAACTTTGGACGTTCCCGCTTTTACAGTTCCATCAGGCAAAGTCAGCACAGCATCCTCTTTTTTTACCGTCATTCCCGAACCTTTTCTTTTGGCTCTCCTATATTTCGGATGGCGCTCTACCCGGTACTTCTCATTCCTGTGTGTAAATTCGAGGATCACATAGGTATCTTCCTTTTGTGAAGCGAAATCGCTCCTAAGATTTTCCTTCGTGCGGATGCTTCCGCTGACTTCTCCGTAGAGAGCATAGGTCAGCCCGTCAAATATTGTAGTTTTCCCGGAGCCGGTAGGCCCGGTGATCAAAAACAGTCCTCCCTGAAATTTTGAAAAATCAATCTGGTTTTTGCCCGCATATGGGCCCCATCCGCTGATCTCGAGAAATAATGGCTTCATGAGTCCAATCCTCCTTCTTCCAGAAGTTTTTTAAGAAATTCCATCCTCTTTTCTTCTGCCTCACCGCAGGTCAGCTTAAGAAACGATTCCCCGAGTTCCAGCGGTGTCTTTTCACGGACATCGGCATAAACCTCACCGCCACCGGATCTCTGTCTTTTTTCCAGGTTCAGTTCCATAATATTCGGATAAGAGGCACGGAGCTTTTCCATAGGATCTGCAAGTTCCTCATCATCTGTCAGCACAGCGCTGATATAGTCTTCACAGTCGGCGGCCTCAACCACCTGCGGATCGAGTAGGTCTCCAAGTTTTCCTTTGATCCGGCGCATATCATGTCTGGGCCTGAGCGGGTAGACTGTGAGTGTTATATTGCCTTTTTCTTTCAATTCAACCAGCGTCACAGATTTCTTGTGAAATTCTTCAGAAAAAGAGTATTTAAGTAGGGAACCGCTGTATCTCACGGTCTCCCTTCCCGCTTTTTGAGGGCCGTGGATATGCCCAAGTGCAGCATAGTCATAGTCTTCAAAAATGGTGTAAGAAATCTGTTCTGTCCCTCCCACACTCAGCAACAGTTCTGAATCAGACTGCCTGACAGGTTCCGTCCCTGTGACAAACTGATGGGTGACCAGCACATTCCGCTCTGTCCTGTCCACCGGATGACGGGCGAGGACGGAGCGCATGGCATCTTCATGTGTGCGGATCTCATCCTCAGGAAACAATGCTCTTGCCTCAGCCGGCTTAAAATACGGAAGCAGGTGCAGGCAGACCGGCCCGTATTCATCTTCCAGCCTGACAGCGGGGAATTCTTCTCTAAGCGTCCCTTCCATATAAATGTTCTGCTGTCCGAAAAGCTTCTGCCCAAACTCCAGCCTCTCGCCCGAATCGTGGTTTCCCGCCACTAAAAAAACAGGCACCATAAGCTTTGCCGTACCTGTCAGAAACCAGTCAAACAAGGTCACAGCCTCAGCCGGAGGAATACTCCGGTCATAAATATCTCCTGCCAAAAGGAGCCCGTCAACGGGCTCCTTCTCCATCAGTTCCAGTACCTGTGTAAGCACATGTCTCTGATCTTCTATGAAATTCATTCCATTTACTGTCTTGCCCAAATGCAGGTCAGCCATATGCAAAAGCTTCATGATCTTTCGTTCCCCTTTAGTTCAGCGCGAATCGCTCGATGGCATAGGCGACTCCGTCTTCCTCATTGGATTTTGTAACAAAGTCTGCTATATTTTTCAGTTCATCCATTCCATTCTCCATCACTACACCGAAGCCCGCTGCCTGAATCATAAATGTATCATTGGCTGCATCCCCGCACGCCATCGTTTCCTCGATCGGTATGGAAAGATGTTTTGCAAGCTGTGTGATCCCGTCTCCTTTGTCACATCCCATCTGAGTAATCTCTATATTATTAAACAGTGCGCTGGAAACGCTGGCAATCCCCAGATCACTCAGTTCCTTCATGACACGTTTTCTCTCTTCCAGATCACCAAAGAAGGCACTGATCTTTTCAATGCCGTCACTGTTTTCTTCCACATAGGCTTCCAGATCATTGATCTCCTGTCTGGTTCTTAAAATAAGGTCTTTCTGCTGGCTCTTAATATCAAAATCTTCTAAATGATGATAGAATTTCCCTTCCATATAGCCCTGGCCGTTCCTGTAAATATCTCTGGTACAATTATATTCAGTAAGTTTCCTGAGCAGAGTCAGAGCTGTCTCTTTCGGAATGTGGTTCTTGTATATAATTTTATCTTCCAAAGCGTCATAGATCGTCGCCCCATTGCAGCAGACGGCATATCGGACTCCCTCTAAATTCCTGATAAAATCTGGGATTGCTTTGTAAATCCGCCCTGTGGCCGGCACAATATGTACGCCTCTCCTCGCTGCTTCCTCAAGTACTTCCCTCGTATGTTCCGAAATCTGCTTCTGGTCATTCAGCAAAGTTCCGTCTAAATCCATGGTTACCAATTTAATCTGGCTCATAACTGTCCTCCCTAGGTAAAAAAGTAATGCTGTATCCGTATCTGCAGGCTCTCATTTCCCCTGTATACGTTAATATCCGGATAGTAGGTGCAAGTGATGTACTGCTTTCCCTCTCCCATCTTTTCACGGAATATATCTTCCTCTTCAAAGATCATGCCCGTCATTCTTGTTCCCCTGTTACTTAAAAGCGACAGCCGGATTACATTTCTATTATCGCCGAATACCTGGATTCTTTCAATGAAAAGTTTTCTGTGGGCAAACAAAGGCCTCTTATTTTCCTTTCCAAACGGCTCCAGCACCGCCATCTGGCGCACCAGTTCTGCAGAAATATAGTCAATCGGCATATCCACATCGATCGAAACCTTTTTTATGAAATCATCCTCTTTAAGATCACAGCAGCCATTGATCCGTCTGCGGAATTCCTCCACTTTCGACTCATCTGACAGAGAACACCCTGCAGCCATGGCGTGTCCCCCGAATCTGGTAAAGACATCCTTCACTTCATTCATGGCTTCAAACATGTGATAGTTCTCGATGGAACGCCCGGAACCTTTGATCCCCTCTCTTCCTTTGGTCAGTACAAAAACCGGCCTGTGCACCTTGTCTTTGACCCGCCCGGCAATGATTCCCGCGATGCTCTCATGGCAGTCCGGAAGATAGATCACGAGGACCTTGTCTTCCCCGTATCCATTTTGTTCTATCTGATCCAGCGCTTTTTTGACTCCCTCGTTGGTCATTCCCTTTCTCTGGTCATTGAGCTCTTTCAATTCCTGAGCTGTCTCTTCTGCGGCGGCCATATCCTTTTCCATGAACAGTCTTAAAACCTTTTCCGCCGATTCCAGTCTTCCGCTGGCGTTGATGCACGGGCCGATGACAAACCCTAAATGATAAGAATTGACAGATGCCTCTTCAAGATTGTGTACCCTTAAAAGCGCCCTCAGACCAGTATTTTCAGTAATACCGATTCGGTTCAGCCCTTCTCTCACAAAAATGCGGTTTTCCTCCGTGAGATCCACCACATCACATACTGTGGCGATGGCCAAAAAACAGAGCAGCGGTTCCAGGTTCTTATCCTCCCTGCCCTCCATTCGGTAAAGTGCTCTCATGAGCTGAAACGCCACCCCGGCCCCGCAGAGCTGTTTATAGGGGTATACGCACGATTCCTGTTTTGGATTCACGACCGCATCCGCCGGCGGCAGGATCTCCCTCTTTCTGCCTTCTTCCATTTGATACGGAACCTCATGATGGTCTGTGACAATGACTTCTATGCCCAGATCTTTTGCTTTTTTTACCGGATCAAAAGCGGCGATCCCATTGTCACAGGTAATGATCAGTCCGACACCGTCTTCTTTGGCATTCACAGCCATCTCCGAATTCATTCCGTAACCGTCCTGGATGCGGTCGGGAATGGTAAAGTCCACACTCCCTCCGAGATCACTGAGACTTTTCCACAATATATAATTAGATATCACCCCGTCCACATCATAGTCAGAGATGATCCTGATTTTTGTGCCCCCACGGATCGCATGATGGATCAGTCTGCATGCTTCCGTTGCATCCTTCATCATGAACGGATCTGAAATATCCGAAAGAGTCCCGGATAAGTACCTGCGTATCTCCTCCTCTCCCGTGATATCCCGGTTCCGGATCAGCCTGGCTATGACCGGATCGATGCCGAATTTCTCTCCGATCCGGATAAAATCTGCTTTCTTCTTGCTGATAAACCATTTTTCCATAAGTAACTTTTTGTCCCCTTCTCGTGATGTAAGAAAACTGCAATCAAACTTCTTGTCTGATCACAGCTTTCAAATGTTCTATCGGATTCCTTTTTTCTTTTTCTTCTTCTTTTTCTTAGGCTTTGGCGCAGCAATGGTCTCCTGCCCGTTTTCGGTCTCTGTTTTATGGTCAGTGACAGCAGCCTTCTGCTCTTTCTTAAACCCTGTCTTCATAAAGTACCAGAGCGGTCCCGTGATGCACACAGAGGAGAATGCCCCGCACACAACGCCGACCATCAGGGTCAAAGCGAACTGGCGGATGGATGACACTCCCATCAGGAACAGTACAAACACCATGATAAACGTAGTGAGCGACGTATTGATGGATCTGGTGAGTGTCTGGATGATACTCCTGTTTACAATGCCTTTCAGCTGTGTATTGTCCGCCTCCTGTATATTCTCCCGGATACGGTCAAATATGACGATGGTAGAGTTGATAGAGTATCCGATGATCGTAAGCATACATGCGATAAAGGTTCCCCCGACGGAGAGCCTTCCGATAGAGTATGCCGCAAAGACGATGAGCACGTCATTCAGCAGTGCGATGATGGCACTGGCTCCGAATTTCACATCTTTAAACCGGATGGCGATATAGATCAGCATACAGATACTTGCGATCACCACGGAAACGATTGCATCCCTCTGCATCTCATTGCTGATAGTAGAGCTTATATTTTCAGTGGCAACGGATTTTGCCTTAAAATCTTTCTTCATGGTATTCTCGATCTGCTTCCTCTGACTAAGGTTCAATTCCACAGACTTGATTACCATCTGATTATTTGCTTTTACTTTCTGTCCCTGGACCGAAGTGGATTTGCTGACTTTTTCGTAGGCAGATACTACCTTCTTCTCAAGGCTGTCGTCTACTTTTACACTCTTATCAAATGTAATCGTAGAAGATGTCCCTCCGGAAAATTCCAAATCAAAATTAAGCGGCGTCCCAATCTTTGATTTATTGACCGGCAGGAATGCCAGACCTACAACGATCACAAGCAGCGCTGCCGCCATGCACCGTCTGCTGACTCCGATGAAATCCCGTTCTTTTAAAGCTCTCGCTTTTCCATAGAGTTTAGGGCTCCTCAGACCGAATTTGTATGCGGCGGTAACCAAAAACCTGCTGATGACCAGGGCTGTAAACATGGAAATCAGGACACTCATACCGAGTGTCTGCGCAAATCCCTTGACCGTTCCGGTCCCCTTAAACCAGAGGACTGCCACGGCGATCAGCGTGGTCACATTTCCGTCGATAATGGCTGAGGCAGCCTTGTGAAATCCCGACTTAATGGCAGTTCCCACATTTTTGCCAAGCGACACTTCTTCCTTGATTCTGGAATAAATGATGACATTGGCATCCACCGCCATACCGATACCGAGTATGATACCGGCCAGACCCGGAAGGGTCAGCGTCACATTGAATCCATTCAGCGCCAGCAGCGTCATGAGCACATAGATGGCCAGCGCAAAACATGCGATCACTCCCGGAAGGTAATACAGGGCGATCATCAGTATACAGACTAATGCAAATCCAATGGCACCGGCTTTGACACTTGTCTGGACGGCATCCACTCCTAATTTGGCGGAAACCACATTGGAGCGCAGTTCCTTTAATTTTACAGGGAGCGATCCGATCCGGATGGAAGATGCCAGATTCTCGGCGGCTTCAAAGCTTTCCATTCCTGTTATGCTGCATTCTCCCTTAGTTATGACAGTCTGCACGTTCGGCGCACTGATGATCTGATTGTCATATATGATATAGATCGGTTTTCCGACATTCTTCTTTGTGGCATCTGCAAATGCCTTGGTTCCTTTCTTGTCGAACTCCAGGGCTACGACATAGTCTTTTGCCCCATTGTCTCCCTCGGTTGTCTGTGCTTTTGCGGATTTGACGTTATTTCCGGTCAGAACTGTCTTCATGGACTTGCCGTCCTGGACCATAAATGCCAGAGTTCCCGGCTGTCCCAGTTCATCAAGGATCTTATTGGCATCTGTCACACCCGGGATCTCGATGTTGATCCTGTTTTTACCCTGACGGTAGACTTCGGATTCTGTACTGTATCCTTCCACACGCTTCTGCAGCTTATATACCGTATCGTCAATGTTTTTATCAGATACATTTTTGCCGTCCACTTCATAGGTAATGCTGACTCCTCCGGCCAGATCCAGACCCAGTTCGATGTTTTTTGCACGGCCTATCTTGTTTTTCCCAAGCCCCTTTGCGGTGATAAAAACTCCAAACACACACAACGCGGCCAGCAGGATAATCCCGACAGCGTATCTTCCCTTCTTATTTTTGTTTGTCTTCATAAGTTTTCTGCTCCTTTATTCTTCACTCTGATCAGCCAATGCAGCCTTTATCATCAGTGCACACTCCACTCGCTTTCTCTCCAGCTTACAGCCCACTTCATAGGTACCGTTGATCGTACCGTTCAGTTTATGAGAGTTAGCACTGCATCCCCCGCTGCAGTAAAATCTGGCGAAACACTCCCTGCAGTCTTCTTTCGAGTAAACACTGGTCTTCTTAAACTCAGAGACAATATCACGGCGTGTGACTCCGTCAAACACATTTCCCACACAGAACTCATCTTCCCCCACAAACTGATGACACGGATACAGATCTCCCCACGGTGTCACCGCGAGATATTCGGTTCCCGATCCGCATCCTGAAAGGCGTTTTGCCACACAGGGTCCTCCGGTAAGGTCGATCATGAAGTGGAAGAATGTAAAGCCCTTTCCCTCTTTTTCCCGCCGGATGATTTCTTTTGCCAGAAGGTCATATTCTTCCATGATTTTTGGAAGATCGGCTTCTTTAATCGTGTACCGCTCCTCTTCGGGTCCTACCACAGGTTCCACGGAAATCTGGTCAAAACCTTCGTCTGCAAGGTGCAGCACGTCTTTTGAAAAGTCCAGGTTGTCATGGGTGAAAGTACCTCTCACATAATAACTTTTTCCGTTTCGCATCTCTGCAAACTTTTTAAATTTATCAATGATCAGATCGTAGCTGCCTTTACCGTTTCTGGTAGGCCTCATCTTGTCATGAACCTCTTTCCGCCCGTCAATGCTCAGGACCACGTTGGCCATCTCACGGTTTGCAAACTCCATCACATCGTCATCCAGAAGGACGCCGTTGGTCGTCAGAGTAAAACGGAACTTTTTATTGTGTTTCTCCTCCAGAGACCTGCCGTAAGCCACCAGCTGTTTTACAACTTCAAAGTTCATCAGCGGCTCCCCGCCGAAGAAATCCACTTCCAGGTTTCTCCTGCTGCCTGAGTTTTCAACGAGGAAATTCAACGCCTGTTTTCCTACCTCCAAACTCATCATCGAACGGTCCCCGTGATATTCCCCTTCTTCAGCAAAACAGTATCTGCACGCCAAGTTACAGTCATGGGCAATGTGCAGGCAGAGTGCTTTGACCACGGTGGGGCGCCTTTTGAACTCCGTTATGTAATCCTCATACTCGTCCCTTGTAAAGAGTACCCCTTCGCTCTCCAGACGCCTGATTTCCTCATAGACTTCCTCGATCTCCCCGGCATCGTATCCGGAAAGTTCTTTTTGTATTTCTTTCAAAGTGTGGGTGCCGTAAAGCCCAACAACGTCATAGCTCAGATCATCCACGACGTGGACTGATCCGCTCTCCACATCCAGCACCATATTATATCCGTTATTTTTGTATTGATAAACCACGCTGCTTCTTCTCCTTTATCTGTCCTTAACGAAAAGAGACGGTTCAAAAAGGAACCGCCTCTCATTCTTCTGCTCTTTCCCACCGTAGGTTATTTGCTGTGTTCGCAGCTCTGGTTTCCTACGGTGCAGGATGTCTTGCATGCTGACTGACAGGATGTCTGGCACTCACCGCATCCGCCTTTCTTTACTGTGTTCTGCAATGTTTTATTCGTTAGAGTCTTAATGTGCTTCATGCCAAGTTCCTCCTTCAATATGAATCTCTCTTATTCCCTTTTTAACTTGCCCATTATATCATATTCATTTCGGAATTACAATAAGTTCTTCAGTTCATCGTAGAGGTGATCCGGGACCTTTAAATTGCCCCGTCCCGTCCCGATCTCAATGTCCGGTTTATTGCTCCCATGAAAGTCCGAGCCTCCTGTGGCCAGCATCCCATATTTCCTGCACCATTGCCTGAGCTTCACGATCTGTCCGTGATGATGGGAAGAATGGTAGACCTCTATTCCCCCCAGGCCGTAAGAGATCAGCTCCCTGATCAGTTCCTCAAGATCCGCGTTGGAAAGATGATACTGAAACGGATGCGCCAGGACCGCAGTGCCTCCTGCATCTTTGATCAGCCTGACCGCATCCCCGGGCGCAAAATAAGGCTTTGGAATATAGTATTTGCATCCATCACCCACATATTTCTTAAATGCCTGATCTTTACTGGCACAATATCCTTCCTCGATCAGCACTCTTGCAAAATGTGCCCTGGTGATCACCGTCTCTTCGTTGCCGTGCAGAAGTTTTTCGAGCGTCATCGGTATCCCGTCCTCACGGAACTTTTCAATCATGGAGAGATTTCTCTGCCTTCTACCTCTCCGCAGCCCCTCCAGTGTTTCGAGGAGTTTCTGATCACAGATATCAATATTATAACCCAGTATGTGGATCTCGTGTTTTTCCGCCTCACATGAAAGCTCGATCCCCGGTATAAAATGAATATCTGTAAGTTCTCCCGAATAAAGGATTGGCGGAATTCCTCCGACTGTATCGTGATCGGTGAGTGCGAACGCATAAAGTCCCTTTTGTTTGGCTGCACGCAGCACCTCTGTCGGCTTCAGTGTTCCGTCCGAAGCATCCGAATGCAAATGTAAGTCAATCATCGTCTGTCCTTTCTCTCTATGTGTCATAGAATGACCCCCTCCTGCATAAAATCTTACTAAAAGGAGGCATCCCATGGAAAATAAAAATATCGGTATTTCAATCTTAAAAAGCTTAATCTTTTCCTACATATTGACAGGAATTATTCTATGTATTCTGGCTTTTATTATGTATCAGACCGAAGTCAGCACAAAAGTGGCAAACCTTGGTGTAACCTTTACCTATGTGGCTGCGTCTGTATTTGCAGGGTTTATCATCGGCAAAAGAATGGGAAAGAGAAAATTCCTCTGGGGCCTGGCCGTAGGCCTTCTGTACTTTGCCGTACTCTTTCTGATCTCCCTTCTCCTGGATCAGAACCAGGCACTGATGAGCGGAGAGCGCATCACCGCAATGCTTCTGTGCGCAGCCGGAGGAACCCTGGGCGGGGCCCTGGCATAATCTTTTGCCGCCGGCAGCGGGCTCTAAGCCCCTGCCGGTATCTTCCATACTTCCTCCGCAATTCTCTTCATATTCCTGATCTTCTCCCACTGCTGTTCCTCTGTCAAAAATCTCTGTTGTTTTTCTGAGGCAAATCCGCACTGCGGGCTTAAGCAAAGCTGTGTCAGCGGAACATAGGACGATGCTTCCATAATTTTCTTTTGAATTACTTCATCCTTTTCCATCACAGGAGACCTGGTAGAAATCAATCCAAGCGCAACTTTCTGATTCTTTATGTATCTGAGCGACCTGAAATCTCCGGCCTGCGCACTGTCATTATATTCCAGAAAAAAGCCGTCCACAAGACAATTACCGAATAACTGCTCTGCCACTGCCTCATAGCTTCCTGATATCATACAGGCAGAATGGAACTTTCCCCGGCAGATATGAAGGGTCACCGCCATATCCTCCGGTTTCACTTTCAGCACCTGGTTGATCAGCCAGACATAATGCTCTGACAGGTTCTCTGTGTCAATCCCCCTGTTCCGATAAACCTCCCTCCGTTCCCCGGAACAAAATTCTCCCCAGGAGACATCATCAAACTGAAGGTATCTGCATCCTGCATTGTAAAAAGCCCTCAGCGCTATTTGATAACTCTTGACGATATCTTCAAACAAAACTTTTTCATTCCTGTAAAGCGGAATCGACTGGTATGACTCAGAGTGTACACAGCAGATTAAATGGAACATAGCCGGTGACGGAATCGTCATCTTAGTCGCCGTATTCCCGGCAATCGACTTTAGAAACCGAAAATGGTTTAAAAACGGATGATTGCCGAAGCTGATCCTGCTGCAGACTGCAAGCGTCTCCGGCTCTGTCTCTTCTTCCCTGAAAATGTCCGGTCTCCGTTTATATTTCTTTCTCTCGATTCCGTTCAAATACCAAAGAAAATCCAGATGCCACCATCTTCTGTGCAGTTCTCCGTCGGTAACTGCCTTAAGTCCTGCTTCTTTCTGCTTCCTGACCAGTTCCCTGACCGCCTGATTTTCAACTCTCTTTAATTTTACTGCACTCATATCACCCTGTTTATACTGTCTTTTGGCAACTTTCAATGTCTCTGTTCGCAAAAAACTGCCAACGATATCATAATAGTAGGGAAACGATGTCCTGTCCATGATCACTCCTCCTGGATGCTTCTGATAACCAACTTCTTTTGACTCACTCCTTCTTAAAGCGCCCTCTTGGGTACAGAAAAGACGGCGCAAAAAAGCGCCGTCCCTGCATATTAATCTTCTTTTGTTCCCTGATTCGGTTTCTCAACCTGAGAAATGGCAGCACGTTCCATAGGAATACGGCAATGTTTGTCATTTCCGAATTCTACAACGATCGTTTTGTCATCTACGACATCCACGATCACACCATAGAAACCGCTGATGGTAAGTACACTGTCCCCAACTTCCAGAGAAGCCGCTAATTCCTTCATCTGCTGGTCTTTTTTCTTCTGCGGACGGATCAGTAAGAAATACATACCTCCGAACACAATAATAAGCCACAGAATCATACTAAATTGTGATTGCATTTGTTCTTTTTCCTCCATTTAAAATAATAATATATCAAATTCAATTTCTTGAATCCTGATCACTTATTTTCCATACCAGAAAGCTTTCTCTCCTTGTACTCTCTGTATCGCCCCTGTTCAATGGCCTCCCGAATCTCTTCCATCATTGTATTATAAAAATATAAGTTATGCAAGACACACAGTCTCATACCCAGCATTTCTTTTGCCTTGAGCAGATGTCTGATATAAGCCCTGCTGAAGCTTCTGCACGCCGGACACTGGCATCCTTCTTCTATAGGCCTGTGATCCAGCTCATATTTTTTATTGAACAGGTTCATCTTGCCGTGGTTGGTATAGACATGTCCATGCCTGCCGTTTCTTGTCGGGTAAACGCAGTCAAAAAAGTCTACTCCCCGGTCTACCGCTTCCAAAATATTGGCGGGAGTGCCCACTCCCATCAGATAAGTAGGTTTTGCTTCTGGAAGATACGGGACGGTTTCATCCAGAATACGGTACATCTCCGCGTGGGATTCCCCTACCGCCAGGCCTCCCAGGGCATAGCCGTCAAGGTCAAGCCTGGAAATCTCTTTTGCATGAGAGATACGGATGTCTTCATAGGTTCCGCCCTGATTGATTCCAAACAGCATCTGATGCGGATTCACCGTATCCGGCAGACGGTTCAGACGATCCAGCTCTTTTTTACAGCGGTGCAGCCATCTGGTCGTGCGGTCCACAGAATCCTGCATGTATTTTCTCTCCGCTGGATGGGGCGGACACTCGTCGAAGGCCATAGCGATAGTAGATCCCAGATTAGACTGGATCTGCATACTCTCCTCGGGTCCCATAAAAATCTTCCGTCCATCGATATGGGAAGAAAAAGAAACACCTTCCTCCTTTATCTTACGCAGCTTGGCCAGGGAAAAGACCTGAAATCCCCCTGAATCTGTAAGGATCGGGCGGTCCCAGTTCATAAACTTATGAAGGCCCCCGAATTCCTTGATCAGCCGATCCCCCGGTCTTACATGGAGATGATAGGTATTGGAAAGTTCCACCTGTGTTCTGATCTCTTTTAAATCATCTGTGCTCACTGCCCCCTTGATCGCAGCCACTGTCCCCACATTCATAAAAACCGGGGTCTCTATCGTCCCATGAACGGTCGTAAACCGTCCTCTTTTTGCTCTTCCGTCTTTTTTTATTAACTGATACATATATTCACCATTGTCCGTATATTTTTTTTACAGAGTCCATGCTGGCACTCAGATTCATAAGCAGCCCGTCTGCAATCGTGACCGCTGCCATGGATTCGACCACTACCACAGCTCTTGGAACAATCATCGGATCATGTCTTCCCCCGATGGAAAGGTCGATATCTGCTCCGTTTTTTCCTGCCGTAGGCTGGACCTTTGCGATAGACGGAGTCGGCTTGACTGCCGCCCGGAACACGACCGGGCTGCCGTCACTGATTCCTCCCAGCACTCCTCCTGAGTGATTTGACTTTTTTACAATTCTGCCTTCCCGATACTCATAAGCGTCATTATTCTGGGATCCGCTGGATGAGGCCGCCGCAAAGCCGTCACCGATCTCAAATCCCTTTACGGCACCGATCGAAAGCACTGCTTTGGCCAGATTGGCATCCAGCTTTTCAAACACCGGATCACCGATCCCGGGCTTTAACCCTTGAACGGTACACTCGATAATACCGCCCATAGAATCCTGTTCTCTCATCATGTGGTCCGCATATTCCTGCACTTTCAATGCTGCTTCTCTGTCGGGCATATAAAACGGGTTCCGGAAGATCTCTTCTATATCAAATCGTTTCTCGTCTGCCGTGATGCCGCCGATCTCTTTTGCGTATGCCGTTACCGTAATGCCAAGTTCCTTTAAAAGCTTGACAGCCACTGCCCCGGCAGCCACACGCCCGATGGTCTCTCTTCCGGAAGACCTTCCTCCGCCTCTGTAATCCCTGATTCCATATTTGGCATCATAAGTATAATCCGCATGCCCGGGCCGGTAAACATCTTTGATCTGACTGTAGTCTCTGGATTTCTGGTTCTTGTTATAGACAGCCATGGAAATGGGAGTTCCGGTAGTTTTTCCTTCGAAAACTCCGGACAGGATCTCTGCCTGATCGTCCTCTTTCCGGGGCGTCGTATATTTTGACTGTCCCGGTTTTCTGCGGTTTAAGTACTGCTGAATATCTTCCTTTGAAATAGAAAGTCCGGCCGGGCATCCATCTACGACGACTCCAAGCCCCTCTCCATGGGTCTCTCCCCACGTTGTAATTTTGAATAATGTGCCAATGCTTGAACCTGCCATCTTTTGATTCCTCTCTGAATTATAACTTAAGATTTGCCAGTAAGTCTCCGAGGCTGGTCTGTGCCTTTTCCTCTTCCTTATATTCAATTCCGGTCTCAACTTTTTCCGCCTCTCTGGATTCCTCCAGTACCTTCATGCTGAGACTGATCTTGTTGTCGGCGATTTTTAAAACCTTTACTTTGACCTTTTGTCCTTCTTCTACCATTTCTTTCGGGCTTTTAATTCTTTTTTCGCTGAACTGTGATATATGGATCAAGCCGCTAAGTCCATCGCCAAGATCCACAAACGCTCCGTACGGCATGATATTTTCTACAGTACCTTCCAGCACCATGCCCGGACGCATCATGGCCATCTTGTGGTTAAGCTCCTCCTGAGCCTTTGCCTTTTCCACTTCTTTGGCTGAGAGTACAAGTTTATTCCTGCTCTCATCTACGTTAATGATCTTGGCTTCCACTTCTTTTTTGAGCCATGTGTTCAGGTCTTCCACATAATTTAAGGAAAGCTGGGAAGCCGGGATAAACCCGCGGATTCCTTCTACGTAAACGATCACACCTCCGTTGACGACTCCGCCCACAGTGAGACTGAGAACTGCTTCTTCATCCATCAGTTTCTGAAGGCGGTCCCAGGCGAGAACCTGATTGGCCTCTCTCTTGGACAACAGGATATTTCCCTCTCCGTCATCCACGGAAATTACTTTTGCTTTTAGCCTGTCGCCTTCACGGAGTGCTTCTGTCAATGTGATATTCGGATCATCGCTGTATTCAGAAGCTTTCAGAATACCCTGAGCATAATATTTTAAATCGATAACTGCCTCTTCGTCGCTGACGCTCAATACATCCCCCTCAACTATATCTCCCTCATCCATCTTACGGAAGGATGCTTCCAATTCATTCTCATACTGTTCCATTGTTTCTTTCATTTCTTCTGCCATTTTTAAATCTCCTTTCACGAAACCTCTGCATTAAGCCTCATTATAACACAGAATAAAGAAGATTTTAACTTGTTTCTTATGATTTTCGGCTTCGGAAAAAGAAAAACATGAGATAAAGTGCCGTAAGGAAATAGATCCCGGAAATCAGAAACCCGAATGGACGTTTTGAATGTTTTCTCTGTTTCGTACTGATTTTAAACTCCACCGTTCTGCCGGACTTAAGCCCCGACCTTCCCACGGCCTCAGCCTTTAGCCTGTGATTTCCGTCTGTGCCGCACCGGATCACCGTCTGTCCGTCTGAAAACTTTATCTTCCTGCCGTCCATCCATAAACCCGTTATCCGGTCCTGATCATCCTGAACTTTTACCTGGATTTGCTTTTTCTCCCGATAAGTGATTCCGTGTCTGACCCCGGATATGAGGATCACAGGAGGTTCCGCATCATAGTGAAGATTCAATGGCTTTTTCAGTGTACTGACATGGCCGGTTATATCTTTCATCTTCACTTTTATCTGGTTTGACCCATTCTTTAAATACTTATTGCTTATATAGACATAATCTCCCTTTCTCTCATAGGGTACGGTCCGGCCATTCACAACAAATTCTGTCACATAAGAAGGCACTACATTTTTCATCCGAAATCCGAATGATCCCTGATCCTTCAT
This sequence comes from Anaerostipes faecis, assembly GCF_910574135.1. NCBI lineage: Bacteria > Bacillati > Bacillota > Clostridia > Lachnospirales > Lachnospiraceae > Anaerostipes > Anaerostipes faecis. The sequence goes on from NZ_CAJSYK010000001.1 coordinate 172,401, forward strand.
TGAACTGCTTTGGTGTACGGTATTCCCGTCCGGTATGATCTGTGTTCCCTTACAGCTGACAGTAAAAAAAACTTTTTCTGATGCCGTATTTCCGGCACTGTCTCTGGCCCGGGCTTCGGCACAATAGTATCCGTCTTCTGACAGCATCGGGTACGCCGCTTTCCTGTTTTCTCCTGGCTTTACGTTCTCTCTCTTTAACAATTTACCGTTTAAGTATAAAGAAACCTCCGTAGGAGTATCGTCCATACAGCTCACCTTGGCCTCTGGCGCAAAATTATAGATTCCAAGAGAACTGATCCCCGTGATTTTAAGCTGTGGTTTTGTTTTATCTATGAAAAAATGCCCGGCAGAAGCTTCGACAAAGTTTCCGGCCTGATCTTGACACGACACTGAAAGCTTCTGCTCCCCTTCCTTTAAAAAATATACATCCGCTTTCAGTACTCCTCCTTTAGCTGTCTGATTCTTAACTTTCCCCGTAGTCTGCCACCGTATGCTCTCTGCATCCAGATAGGAATCTTTTATGGTCACTTTGAGTTTGCAGCCGTCCTTCTCATATTGATTCACTGATTTCCCTTCCATGCTGATCCGGGGCTTGCTGCCGTCTATATAAATGTTCTTTTTCCATGCTTTCTTTGAGATATTTCCTGCCTCATCCTTCTGAACCACTCGGATCTGGTATTTCCCTTCTCCAGAAAGTAAAAAGCTGTTCTCTTCAAAAGTTTTTTCCCTCGCCGTATCCAGATTCTTTGCTGTGATAAAGGTTCTCAGTTTGGGACCTTTGTTCTTCTTTTCCTCTGCACAGATCCTCACTTCTTTTTTGTGCCACTCTCCGTCTGCGGAGCCGGCGCAGTTTACTTTTGGTTTTCCGGGCTGTTTATTCCAGAACTTCACAAAGATATCGGCAGTCGCACTCCGGTTCCCTGCTTTGGAAACCGCGCGCACTTTGTATCTGTGTATCCCGTTTGTCTTAACTGTAATACTGTCTCCCTCAGCTTCTTTCCACTCTCCCTGTTCTGATTCCAGGTATTCAAAGCCGGATCGTCCTGAAAAAGAGCTTCCCTGAGACAAATTTATATGCACAGGGCGGTTTGTCCATGTGCCCTGCATATAGGAACCCGTATCCGCCTCCGGCTCCTCCGGTTTTGTTGTTTCCAGACAAAATTCCTGAAGCATACTGGATTCACCATCATATTCCACACTGACTCTGTACCAGCCCTCCCTCCGAAAGATAACCCTGCCTTCTTTGTCTGACAGCCAAGTTATATTTCCTGCATCCCACTTTTCTTTTCCATCGCTCCCTTCTGCGCGGCAGATTACTTTATTCCTGTCTGCTCCTTCCTTCAGCAGAGTAATTTTAAGTTCCCGCTCCTTTGCTGCATAAGTTTCCTGCTCTCCATCCGCATACTCCGCCCTCAAAGAAGGCTCCTCTTTCTCACCGCCAAAAACCGTGCATCCCGCCGCAGCAAACACGATCATAAAAACTCCTGCTATCTTTTTTCGATTCAGCATCTAATTATTTTCCTCCCCCAAAACAGCTCCGAGTTTATGAAGTTCCGTATCCCCTCCTGCACCGAGGCCCTTTGCCCTGCGGTACATATTCTGTGCCATATCCCTCTTTCCTGCTTCCGCCAAATAAAAACCATATGCTATATATCCCTCAGGCCATCCCGAATACTGTCTGATGACTGCCCGGTACACTTCCTCTGCACTCTTTTTTCTCCCATACCCGGCGAACAGTCTGGCCTTTTTCAGCTGCATCTCTGCCTTTTCCTTTTCCTGCTCCAGCATCTCTGTGTACCGGTCTGCGGCCTCTATCCATGCCTCAAGGCCGCAGCTGTCTATCATGCGCTCATAATATGCCGCTTTTTCGCGCAGTGCAGTCCTCCTTTCATCACTGTTCTCAGACAATTTTTCCATGAGATCTGCCAGTTCCTCCTGCTTTTTTTCAACATCCCCGAACTTCTTCAGCTCCTGCTCTTTTTGTCGGCAGATCTGAAATAAAAGATATGTCTGCCGGAAATCTTCTGTCTTTTTCCCGCACCGGTCCAGAATTTCCCACAGCCTGTCTCCCTGATAGCTCTTTCCTGATAAAATCCCCGCAAGTTCTGTATAATCTTTTTTGGTGTCTGAGGGATGCTCCTGCATCGCCAGATACCGGTATGCCAAAACCGGGTCCGGCGGGAATCCTCCCTTTCCCTCTTTTCCCTGGAGATATAAAAGACCCATTCTGAATAAAAGTTTGTCCTTCCCCACAGCGTCAAAATCTTTAGACTCCACATACTCTGCCAGAACTGTAAGGCCTTCTCTTTCTCTCCCGGCAGACTGATAATATCTCAGCAGTCGCTCATATGCCGCTGCCTGACCCGGACCCCGATCGATCGCCAGCTCATAATACCGAACTGCTTTCATCGAAAATCTGCTCCCCGCCTTTGACCGTTCTTCCTCGGCTTTAGCTAACAGCACAGCATATGCAGACTGCTCTTTTTTGTATGCAGACTTCCAGCAAACGCCTGCCGCAAAAATCAAAGAAACTGCTGCCCCAGCCCGGACAGCGGCGCGCTTTCTTAAAGCTCTCTTAAGCCCGCGTCTCACTTCTGATACTGTCAGATAACGGTCTTCCTTATCCGTTTGTATACACTTTTTCAATACTCTCGCAAATCCCCTGGAAAACCCATAGTTTTTATTATCTTCCCATGGTTTTTTACCAGGGTGATGCCCTGTGGCCATGTGATATAAGGTCATGCCAAAACTGTAAATATCACTCTGTTCATCTGCACATCCGAGTCCGTCCATCTGCTCCGGTGCAGCATATCCGCAGGTCCCCAGCTTTTGATTCCCATCCTTCCCCAGAATTGCCGTGCCATAGTCGATCAGAAAGAGCCTTCCTCTCTTCGTGATTATCAGATTGGACGGTTTAATATCGCAGTGGATCACCGGCGGAGATCTCCTATGAAGATAGTCTAAAATATCCAGCAGCTGTATGCCCCATACAGCTGTCCGGCGTTCGGGGATCTTCTCATGAATCCTGATATACTCTTTCACTGAGATGCCCGGAATATATTCCATAAAAAGATCTAAGTGTCCGTCTTCCGATCTCCGTCCAAGATACTCCGGTATCCCCGGATGACATAATGACTCCAGTATCCGTGCCTCCCTGATACCTTCCAAGAGCTGCCTTTCAAACCTTTTGACCGCTGTATGCCTTGATTTTTCTTCGTCCCAGGCTAAATAGATCTCTCCCTGTCCTCCCCTGCCTAACCGCTTTAAAAGTATACAGTTTCCTGTACAGTCTCTGTCCATGTCAGGAAACTTTTACGACAATGCATGATAAGTTGTCCAATTCCCCTCTTTCTTTTACTTTATCAAAACATTTTCTCACCCATCGTCTCATCTCGTCTTTGGAAGCTTCCACTTCGTAAATCTCCTCCTCCCTGAGCATACCGTAGAACCCGTCTGTGCAGAGCAGAAATTCCATCCCCGGTTTTAGTTTCCCATTGTAACAGTCAATGGTGATCTCCTTTGTAACACCAATGCACTGCATCAGAATATGTTTTCTGGCATCGGTCTTCGCTTCCTCTATGGTCAGCAGTCCGCGGCTGACTTCTTCCTGGACCAGGGTATGATCCCTGGTGACATACTTCTGGTCCCGGTCAAACCAATAGGCTCTGGAGTCACCGATGTTCAGTACAAAAAACCGGCGGTCTGCCGCAAAAAGAAGCGTCAGGGTGCTCCCCATCGTGTCCCCGTATTCTTGGCTCAAAAGGATCAGCCGGTGGTTGATCTTCTTGATGGCAGCCACCAGTTCCTTTTGAATCCTCATGATCTTCATCTTTTGTTTGAGGAGGACCGGGAGTGTGTGGGCAAACCACCGGTCCAGCGAACCTACAATGTATCCGCTTGCGATCTCTCCCCTGCTGAGTCCTCCCATGCCGTCGCACATAACCGCCATCAATATCTGCTGTCCGCAGATCTCTTCTTCTTTCAGGAGATAAGAGTCCTGATTGGAATCCCGGCCATTGCCCATATCTGTCATATCTACAATTTGAAACATAATGTAAATCCTCCTTTTATTTCCATTTATTGATCTCATTATACAATTATTTCCAGTCACAGTCAATTTATTTTTAAAAATTAATTGACTTTTTTTCCAGTCTATTATACCATTGTACTAGATACTTAATACAAGAAAGTGAGGTTTATTATGGCATGGGAATTATCCGATGACCGGCCGATTTATCTTCAACTGATGGAACATATTCAAGGCGATATCCTTTCCGGTGTCTATCCTCTCGGAGGAAAGCTGCCTTCCGTCCGGGATCTGGCCGCCTGTGCTTCTGTGAATCCGAATACAATGCAGAAAGCACTGTCCGAACTGGAGCGCAGCGGCCTGCTCTATTCCCAAAGGACCAGCGGACGCTTTGTCACCGAAGATGAGCAGTTGATTCAGTCACTGCAGGCTTCAATTGCCGAAAAGGAAATTGCAGAGTTCCTGAAGAAGATGGAACGATTTGGTCTGAAAAAAGAAGACATTATCAAACTAATAAGATAGCAATGAGAGGTATCTATATGAACTATATTCTTGAATGTAATAATCTTTCTAAGGTTTACTCAGGTTTTTTAGCCTTAGACAGACTAAACTTAAAAATTCCCTCCGGACGTATCATCGGTCTTTTAGGCCCTAACGGAAGCGGCAAGAGCACACTGATCAAACTGATCAACGGCCTGCTGACGGCAACAGAGGGAGATATCCTGTTTGACAGCCAGCCCCTCGGCATCCATTCCCGGGAGCACATTTCCTATCTTCCGGACCGGATGTATCTGCCGGAGTGGATGAAAATCCATGAAGTATTTACTTACTTTGATGATTTTTATAAAGACTTTAACAAAGAAAAGGCGCTCTATATGCTGAAGGATCTTGGAATTGACGAGAATAAGCGCCTGAAAACACTGTCTAAGGGAACAAAAGAAAAAGTACAGCTCATCTTAGTCATGAGCCGGAATGCAAAATTATATCTTCTGGATGAGCCGATCGCCGGTGTAGATCCCGCTGCCCGTGATTATATTTTAAAAACGATTATTTCGAACTACAATCCGGATGCCAGCCTGATCATTTCCACCCATCTGATCAGTGACATCGAAACCGTCCTGGACGACGTCCTGTTTTTACAGAACGGAAAGATCACTCTGTCTGCAACCGTCGACCAGATCCGGGAGGAGAAACAAAAATCTGTGGACCAGTTATTCAGGGAGGTATTCAAATGCTAGGAAAACTACTGAAATATGAATTGAAAGCCACCGCCCGGTATTTTGTGCCTCTGCTCGCAACATTCGGCGGGATCACACTGTTATTCAAACTGTTTATGATGATGATCGGATTCGGCAATGATCCGCTGCGCATGACTCTCAGCATTTTTATTGTGACCATCTATGTAGTGGCCGTGATTGCTCTGTACCTCATGTGCTTTATTATCTCTTTTTACCGGTTTTATAAGAACTTTTATACCGATGAAGGATACTTAAGCTTTACGCTTCCTGTTTCCATCAACCTTCAGATCCTGAACAAACTTCTGATCAGTATCTTCTGGTTTGTTATCTCCTCCGTCGCATTCATGTTCTCTATTTTTATTTTCCTGGCAGGTACGCCATACTGGACCGATTTCTGTCATGTGCTGTCCCTTTCATTCCAGGAATTTAACAAGATTGACCCAGGAATCAGATTTTTATTTATCACTGAGACTTTGTCTTCATTGATATTGAGTGCCATATCATCACCGCTGTTCGTATACCTCTGTATTACCATCGGAGGTCTTTTACCGAACCACCGCCTGGCGGCATCCATAGGAACTTATTTCCTTGCAACTGCGGCACTTTCACTTGTGACCAACATCTTCTCGTCCATCTTCCCGAACTTTATGAATTTTACCGGACTTGAGAAATTCTGCTACTATCTGCTGCCTATGATGATCATCGGCAGCATCATAGAGATTATCGTCTCCTTCTTCCTGACAAGATATCTCATGGAAAGAAAAACAAATCTCTGATCACACAACACTAAAAAGCCGGCAGGATAAAATTTCCTGCCGGCTTTTATATTTTACTAATCTCAATCTTACGATTCTTCTTCTCTGACCATCTCAAGATCCGCTTCCATGACTTTGATATCTCCCCGGATCTTTTCGATCAGATTAAACAGATCAATATATTCCGCTTCCGGATAATCCATATGAGACTCAAAATACTGCCGTCCAACCTGCTCATACAAATCATTTAATTCACGCTTCGCAACGCGGATATCATTTTTAATCTTTGCCGTATCTGCTACTTCCCTTGCCTTTTTCGCCGCTGCCTTCCCAGTAGTCGTTATAGTCTGCTCGATCTTATCAAATAAATCCTTTGGCATAATCACCGTCTCCTCACATACTTTTTCTTAAATTATACCTTAACACGCGAAGCGTGTCCACCCGTAGGGTATAAAATACGGGATGCCCTGTGGGTATACCTTAACACGCGATGCGTGTCCACCCGCAGGGTATGGCATTTTTATCTCTGAGGCATCTTAAAGCCTTCCAATGCTCTGTTCAGATAATCATTAAACGGTTTCATTTTATGAAAAATGTCTGCAGCTCTGTCCAGAAATTGTTCCCCATCCAGGAGTTCCTCGTCTTTTATGAAATATTCCAGATACCAGCTTTTATTCTTCAGATATTTAGCCTGTAGATGATCCTCATCGTAGCCTGCAGGCACATTTTTCAGTGCCGTGCCCTTTACAGCAAAATAGCTCTTAAACTCTTCAGACCCGATGATTTGTTCCCACTCCGCAGGATGTTTTGAAAGATAGTCCCGCACCATCCTTGTAGCGTCTTTAAACATATCCGCAAATAAACCTCCGCCTAAAAAAGACTGATCACCCGGCCGGATCATGATATAATATCCAACGGGAACCGGCAGTTTGCCTTTTGATGAAATGTGAGCGCGGAAACAGGGATTATACGGAGACTTATCACGGCTGAACCTGGTGTCCCTCACCAGTTGCATTGGCCTGCTGATACTCTTCCTTGTGCGCATGATACCACTCCCGGTTATTATTTCGACTGAGTTCCGATAAATAATTTAAAATCAGTTCCATATTCATGTATAATCCCTCCTCACGATTCTTTCACGACAGAAAACGGAGCAGAATCCAGAAACTCCCTGATAAACTGTTTCATTTTCTCCGGTGACCCATAGGATTTACAAAAAGAAAATTTCATTGATAAATCATCAATATCTTCCATTGCATCCTTCACATGAAACAATGTCTGTTCTGAAATTTTATCTGCCGCCGTATAATCCAGCTTGCCCGGGTCCAGGCGGTGATTCTTGATGGCATAGTTGAGCCTGTCTCTGCATCTGCATGTCCCCCGGCCAAATTCACCGCAGTAGCGGTCAAGGAAATCTGCAACTTTGCTGCGTATTCTGGAAAGCCTCTTTCGGTATGCCTCCGGTGTCATTCCCAGGATATCACCTGCGATACGGCTGTCCAGTTTAAACATTGTTCCCAGAATAAAAATACATCTGCTCTCGCTGTCCAGACACTGCAGCAGCACATTGGTACATGACATTTTCAGTTCTTCTTCTAAAATAGAAACCTCTACATTCTGTGTAAGATCAGGGATGTCCCGGATTTGGGCATTCTCAATATCATCCCTGTAAAAATCCAGACTCAGAGGACTATTGGCAAACATGTGCTTTTTATAATCCTTCAAATGGTTTACCGCAATCCTGTAGACCCACGTAGAAAAAGCACTCTCTTTTCTAAACGATGACAAGTGGGTGATGACTTTCACTATGATGTCCTGTGACGCATCCTCTGCATCCGCAAAAGTCCCGAGCATCCTGAGGGAAAGATTGAAGATCAGGTCCTGTACGCTCATGATCACTGTTTCCAGGGATTTTTGGTCTCCGTCTACGGCTCTGCCGATGAGCAGTTCAAGTTGTTGGTTTGTTATCTTATCCATAAATTTTACCTCCTGCAGTATTAGACATCAAAAATACTTTTTTGTGACAAAAAAACGGCAGAGAATTCAACTCTGCCGTTTTTAATAATTGCTATCTTAAATATTCAAGATTTTTTTCATTTCTTCTTCCATAGCTGCCGTCTCACAGACTGTATCGTGGAGGATCGGAGCCGTCCTGATCTCTTCGATGGCGCCGGGGACAGTCACGCCGGAAATTCTATGTAACTCATCCACTAATTCAAAATCAGACTTTTCATCATATTTTGGATCGATGGCATTCATTACGCTTCTGGTAAACTTATACGGGCTGGCGGTGGACGCTATGACTGTCGGTGTCTTGTCACCACTGTCTTTGATATATTTGTCATATGCCACGGATGCTACTGCCGTATGGGTATCCAGTACATAATGTTCTGCCTCATAGATCTGTCTGATCTTCTCCATAGTCTCTTCTTCTGTGGCATAAGCCCCGAAGAACTCTGAGAGCTGGTCTCTCATCTCCTGTGTGATCTCATATGCGCCGTCTTCTGTCAGAGCATTCATAAATTTCGCACACTGTTCGGCATCATTTCCAGCAATTCTGTAAATCAAACGCTCCAGATTGCTGGAAATCAAAATGTCCATGGAAGGAGATGATGTCACAACAAACTCACGCTTTCTGTCATATTCTCCAGTCCGGAAGAAATCAAACAAAACTTTATTTTCATTGGACGCACAGACAAACTTTCCGACCGGAATTCCCATCTGTTTTGCATAAAACGCTGCCAGGATATTTCCAAAGTTACCCGTAGGGACTACGACGTTCATCGGATCTCCTGCTTTTACTGCACCTTTTTTCACCAGATCCGCATAGGCTTTTACGTAATATACGATCTGAGGAACCAGACGTCCGATGTTAATTGAGTTTGCAGATGAAAACTGATACCCGTTCCCGTCCATCACTGCTGCCAGTTCCCTGTTGGAGAACATCTTTTTCACGCCGGTCTGGGCATCGTCAAAGTTACCTTTGATGCCGATAACGTAAGTATTTTCACCCTTCTGGGTCAGCATCTGCTTTTCCTGGATCGGGCTGACCCCGGATTTCGGATAAAAGACAATGATCTTCGTTCCCGGCACGTCTGCAAAACCGGCCAGAGCAGCTTTGCCGGTGTCTCCGGAAGTGGCTGTCAGGATCACGATCTCATTTTTCACATGATTCTTTTTTGCGGAAGTAACTAAAAGATGAGGGAGGATGGAGAGAGCCATATCCTTGAATGCGATGGTGGAGCCGTGGAACAGCTCAAGATAATATACATCCCCTGCTTTCACTATCGGAGCGATCTCCTCTGTGTCAAACTTGTCATCATAAGCATTGGCAATACAGGTCTTTAACTCTTCCTCTGTAAAATCTGTGAGAAACTCCTTCATAACCGCATACGCAATTTCCTGATAGGTCATCTCTGTCAGGTCTTCTACGGAAACCTGGAGCTTCGGAATAGAATCCGGCACAAAAAGTCCTCCGTCATCCGTCAGTCCTTTCAGGATCGCTTCAGAAGCAGATGCCGTCTCTTCCCTGTTTCTTGTACTACGATAAACTAAATTCATAATTACCCGCCTTTTCCCTGGTTTATAATCTGTAAGGCCATAAATGAGGCCTATTTTTTCTTTGGCTATGATTATAGCATACTTGTGAATTGCGGTCTAGCACGAAATACTGTACATTCTGCCGTTTTTTGTACTGCTCATCCCTGCGAACTGCCTACTCTTCCATGACATAAGCAAGCATCAGTTTCACTCCGCTTACCAGTGCCTTTTCATCCATGTCAAATCTGCCGTGGTGATTGGGAAACTGATCTTTACCTCCTCCCACAAATGCAAAGGCTCCCAGAATCGTCTTTAAATAGTTGGAATAATCTTCTCCTAGCATCATCGGAGGCACATGCACAAAGTCCTTCTCGGAAAAAATCTTTCCTGCTCCCCGCATGGCTCTCTCCACCGTCGATTCCCCGTTGATCAGAGGCGGATGACTGGACGGCGGATAATCTACGGCCGCTTCTCCTCCCAGCTGACCGGCTGTTCCCACGGCGATTTCGATGACCCGTTCCTTCACCATTTTTTCAGTCTCCTCCGAAAATGTCCGGACCGTTCCCTCGATTCCGGCAGAGCCGGATATGACATTTCTGGCTGTACCTGAGGTCATCTTTCCCACAGTAACTACAGCTGAGTCCAGAGGATCGGTATTTCTGCTCACGATCGTCTGAAGGTTCATGACCGTGGCGGCAGCGATCACCGATGCGTCCGTACAAAGATGAGGTTTTCCGGCATGACCGGATTTCCCTCTGATGTCTATAGAAAACCAGTCCGTAGCAGCCATTCTCGGCCCTGCCTCCAGAGAAATCTTCCCGGCTTCGATCCCGGAAAAAATATGGAGGCCGAAAATTTCTTTTACACCTTCTAATAGCCCTGACTCCAGGACCAGTTTTGCCCCCTGGGCAGTCTCCTCCGCCGGCTGAAAAACAAGAAATACTTTTTTTGATAATTCCTTTTCATGCTTTTTCAGAATACCGGCTGCGCCCAAAAGAATGGCTGCATGCCCGTCATGTCCGCAGGCATGCATATATCCCTGATGTTCTGACGCAAAAGAACACCCTGTCTCCTCTTTTACTTTTAATGCATCAATATCGGCCCTTAGGGCAGCCGCCCCCCTGCCCTTCCCGATCTCCGCCACAATACCTGTGGGATACAACGGTGTATAGGATATCCCCATGGCATCCAGCTGCCGCTTGATATAGGCTGTAGTCTTATATTCTTCAAAGGCCGTCTCCGGACATCGGTGAAGATCCTGCCTGTACTTTACGATCCTCTCCCTGGCCTGGTTTACTTCCTGAATGATATCCATTTTCTGCCCTTACCTCTTTCCAAAAACATTTTTGATCAGGTAGATAAGAAGAAGGATCATAATGATCGGTCCGATAAAGCGGAGCGCTACGGCGAACACGCTTCCAATCAGTATAATGACAATGATCACCGCTGCCAGACACCCAATCTTCGTCAGAAAAGAATCAAACACAAAAACTTTCGGAGAACCTTCCTCTTCATTCACCTGTTCTTCATAGGTATCTTCATAATAGATCTGCTCCCCGCCCTTTGTCTCGATGATGGATTTTGCGATAAGTCTTGGGCTGCCTAGTTCTTCCAAGATCTCCTGCTCACTCCTTCCATCTGCCTCCTGGCGGCTGAAATAATCTCTGTAATAGGAAATGGAATCCTCAATTTCACTCATCGGCACCTGTCCCTCCAGCGCTTCCCGGAGTTCCTTTAAAAACTCATATTTCGTCATCGTATGTCTCCTTTAGCTTCTTTCTCTTTCTGAATTTCAATAAAGGACCTCTGCCTCACTGAGAACACAGAAACGGCCGTCTTTTACTTCTGCCGTACTTATGGAACAATTCTTCAGCTTCGGCCCCTTCCAAAAGTCTCTCACATCTCTTTTATACATGTTTGTCAGCATTCCGTGAATAAACGCTCCGTGCGTAAATAAGATCACACTTTCTGCTTCCTTTTCCATCGGAAGAATAAATTCCTCCAGAAATATTTTCGACCGCTCTACGACCTGAGCCGGGGTTTCCGCGCCCTCGATCAGTGTCATCTTGTGCGGACGGTCAAAAAAGTCCAGAATAGGTTCTTTTTTTTCGTATAATTCATTCAGGTCAGCCCCTTCATACGGTCCGAAATTGGCCTCTTTCAGGCGTTCGTCTTCGATCAGCGGAATATCTCTTCCTGCAAGTACGATCTCCCCCGTTTCCCTGGCCCTGCTGAGCGGACTCGTATAGGCTGCGTCGAATCTGAAATCTTTCAGAGCCTTACTCGTGAGCCTGGCCGCCTCTCTGCCGGCCTCATTCAGATCAATGTCCGACTGTCCCTGAATCCTGCGTATTTTATTCCATGAAGTTTCTCCATGCCTCATCATGTATAATTTCAATAAGATTCCTCCTCACCTTAATTTTAATATTATATCCGTCAAAAACTATTTTAACGTATTTACCGGCTTTGCACCATAGCCTTTTCAGGACTTTTACAGCCTTACGCTGTGAGAATCATCTTCAGACATATATAGATTACAATAAATTCTTAAAAAACTATGGCATTTTTATCTTATTTTGCTATACTAAGTGTATGAAATGTTACCTATCCTAAAATGATATGGAATAAATCAAGAGAGGACAACTTATGAAGATTGAAATTGGAGACAAGATCACCCTGTCAGAAGAAGTTACTGACGAACTGACTGCCGCCCGCTGGGGGAGCGGAAGCCTTCCTGTGTATGCCACACCTGCCATGACACTCCTGGTAGAAAGGGCTGCCGTAAAATTATTAGAGGGAAAGCTGGATGAGGGCATGACCACAGTCGGCACCAATTTAAACATTTCCCATGTATCTGCCACTCCCGTAGGCTGCAAAGTGACCTGCCAGTGTCATCTGACAGAGATCAACCGCAAGAAATTAGAGTTTCAGGTGGAAATTATGGACAATAAAGGCCGAATCGGTATCGGCACACACGAGCGCTATATCGTAGCCGCCGATTCATTTTTAGATAATGCAAAACAAAAATTAAATTAAACATTCAGAACAAAGTGGGCAAGCCCACTTCAACGCCCCAACCCCTCACTCTTTGAGGGGCTTGACAACTTTGCGTGCCTGATGCAATTTGCCGCAGGCAAATAATTTCCTTACGCATCTGTGCACAACCCGCGGAGCGTTTTTATTTCATAGGGAAGGTCGTAGAACTTTCCTATGAAAATCGAGTAGGGGAGATTAAATCTCCCCTCTCACACCACCGTACATGCCGTTCGGCATACGGCGGTTCAACATAACTTCAAAGCATGACGTTCCATGTAATAATCGTAGCAACTCACAAGCCCTGCCTGTTTCAGCTTTTCTTTTGAGATTGCCCTGACTACACAGGTTTTCGTTACTATCCATTGATAGTGGTCTCCCATGTATGATGTCTGTCTTGCAAGGTCTTTTCCTATACCCAGCTTCTGCAATCCCCACTGCCGTTTCTTCGGTACTTTCCATTGTTTCCAGATTATTACTCGCAGTCTTGTNCGCAAATGTGCGTCTATGTCGGTCATTGCTGTTTTCATCCTACCTATTGCAAAGTAATTTATCCAACCTCGGATTACCCTGTTGAGCTGTTTTACCCTTTCCGCAAACGCCATTGATTTTCTTCTTTCTGTCAGCTTCTTTAACGTCCTCTTAAATTTCTGCACAGAATCCTTGTGTGGTCTGCACTTCCATTCTTTCGTCTTGGAATCTTTCCAGAATCCAAAGCCGAGATATTTGAGGTTCATTGGTCTTGTTATGTGTGTTTTATCTGCATTTACTTTCAGACCAAGCTTCCTCTCTATCCAGTCCGTTATCGAATACATAACACGTTTGGCACTTGCTTCGCTTCTGACTGCTATTACACAGTCGTCAGCGTACCTCACGAAGCGCAATCCACGTCTTTCCAACTCTTTATCCAGTTCATTCAGCATGATATTAGACAATAGCGGCGACAGATTGCCACCCTGCGGCGTTCCCTGTTCTGTTTTCTCATACCTGCCCTGCACCATGACTCCTGCTTTCAGATATTTCCGTATCAGCGATTCCGTATCTCCGTCATTTATGATGTTGTGGACAAGGCTCATCAACTTATCCTGCGGTACGTTATCGAAGAATTTCTCTAGGTCTATGTCCACTATCCACTCATATCCCTCATTGAGGAACATGAGCATATCTTTGATAGCCATTTCACAGCTCCTGTTTGGACGGAATCCGTAACTGTGGTCTGAAAACAGCGGCTCGCACATAGGGCTGATTATCTGTGCTATACCCTGCTGGATTACCCTGTCCATGACTGTCGGTATTCCAAGTTTTCTTTTGCTTCCGTTAGGCTTCGGGATTTCTACACGCCTCACGGGTTGAGGTTTGTAACTCCTTCCTCTGATTTGCTCCCTGATACTGTTCCAGTTCTTACGGATAAATCCATCAAGTTCTTCCAGTTCCATGCCGTCAACGCCGCCTGCACCCTTATTGGCACAGACTTTCTTATATGCTTCGTTCATGTTCTTTTTCTCCAGTATCTTTTCCAACAATTCCGACATACTTTGTGTGCTTCGCTCCTTTCCGCTCCCTGTGATTTGTCCTATGTTTATGCGTTTACAGCTCATATACGTTTCGCCTACATCCGCTTGTCGAATACTCACAGGTACATACATTCGTCTGCACGGTTACATTGTTCAGCCCTTCAGATTTCTCCTACTATGGCTTCTGCTGACTTCTCACAGTTCGTTGTTACTACGGCTAATGAAACCGCCTGTGAGACCTCACGGGATAAGTCCGTGTTCTTTCCTCGTCTACCCTCCCGATTTACGCACATGGGTTACGGCTACCTTTAGGACTTCGTTGCTTTAAGTCAACTTACCCACCATGTACGCCTTAATATCGGGTTTCTGTCCGTAGGGCTACGATTTCGCTATCCCTTCTTCTCGCCCACACCTCACGATGCAAACCTTGGGAGTCGCTTACAAGTTCGTCGGTAGCTACGCCTATGTGGACTTGCACCACAGAACACGGACATGCCCGTCATACTTAAAAAACGTCAATCCTTAATTTCGGATTGACGTTTTATTATATTCTGTGATAGTTGTCTTAAATCTTAATGTTTTCCTTTCAAGATCGGGGATATCCTCTTATATACCAAAAATGTGATTACAACGCTGAACATTCCTTTTACGAAGGTAAATGGCATGTTAAACCAAATTAATGCATCCCATAAGTTCCTGACATTGTGGTTGATCGCCTGGTAAGCTCCGATGATCGCTTCCATCGGCATGAAGTTTTCATAGACCGGATAGACGATAAAGTAGTTGGAAAACACACTCACGACTGCCATTATAACGGCTCCTGTCAGGGCACCGATCAATGCTCCCTTCTGTGATTTATTTCTCTTATAGATCAAACCTGCCGGAAGTACAAAGCAGACTCCCAGGATGAAGTTGGAAATCTCGCCTACTCCGCCGGACGTGGTGTGCAGAAGATTTACGATATTTTTAATAAAGCACACTGCGATGCCGGATACCGGCCCCATGGAAAACGCGGCGATCAGAGCGGGAAGTTCGGAAAAGTCCATCTTAATGAATCCCGGCATGATAAACGGCACGCTGAATTCAAAAAACATCAGGATTGTGGCCAGCGCTCCAAGCATGGCGGTCACTGTGATCTTTCTTACATTTACTTTACTCACTGCTGCTGTTTCATTCATCATTTTCTTTCTCCTCCATTTAACAATTCTTTTATTCTGAGGGGGCTGTCTGATCCAATCCCGCAAAATAAAAAATGCCCATGTCACCAAAGACAGGGCTGTGCTGAACGATACAAAAATACCGTCCATGGTTACTTCTTTCATCCAGACTATACTGTTGGTTTGAGATTCACACTCAATCGGCCTTTCGGTTCGCGGACTTGCCTTCTAAATAAAGAAGAATCACCGCCAGTCGAGAATTGACGCTTTTAAACGCCTCACTCTGCCCTGAAGTTGGAGAATTATTATTCTCTACTTCGATATGCAATTTTATACTACGTTTATTATAGACAAATTTTTCCCGTTTGTAAAGTCATCTTCAGAATTTTTTCGGGTACACATCGTTTTGTCTTTCCTTCTTTACAGCACTGTGGACATTTGGTAAACTTATAACA
Organism: Anaerostipes faecis; assembly: GCF_910574135.1. Lineage (NCBI taxonomy): Bacteria > Bacillati > Bacillota > Clostridia > Lachnospirales > Lachnospiraceae > Anaerostipes > Anaerostipes faecis. Next base: position 188,120 of record NZ_CAJSYK010000001.1, read on the forward strand.
ATCGGCTTTATGGGCCGTCTACATACAGATTGAGATATAAAGGAGAGGTAAGATTATGGGTATGCATAGAATCAATAAAATGCCGTCTTCTGAGGAACTTCAGCAGGAATTTCCTTTGAGCGAAGAGGCAAAACAGATAAAAATGGCGAGAGATGAAGAGATCAAAAAGGTCTTTACAGGGGAGTCCGAAAAGTTTATCGTGATCATCGGTCCCTGCTCTGCCGACAATGAGACAGCGGTGATGGACTATCTGGGACGACTGGCCGGCGTTCAGAAAAAAGTTTCCGACAAACTTCTGATGATCCCCAGGATCTATACAAATAAACCGAGAACAAACGGCGCCGGATACAAGGGAATGGTTCACCAGCCGGATCCAGAGAAAGCTCCGGATATGGCAGCAGGTCTCCGTTCCGTGAGAAAACTCCACATCGACGCTCTGGAAGCATTCCACATGCCTGCGGCTGATGAGATGCTTTATCCCGGAAACTGGCCTTATATGGAAGATATTTTATCCTACGTAGCCGTAGGTGCCCGTTCTGTAGAAAATCAGCAGCATCGTCTAACTGTCAGCGGATTCGACATTCCCGCAGGGATGAAAAACCCAACCGGAGGCGATCTCACCGTAATGATGAATTCTATCGTGGCCGGACAGAGTTCCCACAATTTCATTGCCAACGGCTATGAAGTAAATACAGACGGAAATCCTCTGACCCATGCGATCCTCCGCGGCTCTGTCAACAAGCACGGCAACAATGTGCCGAATTACCACTATGAAGATCTGGCAAGAGTTGCTTATATGTATGAAAAATTCGGCCTTGCGAACCCGGCTGTCATCGTGGATGCCAACCACTCTAACTCCGGAAAGCAGTGGGATCAGCAGCCAAGGATTGTCCAGGAAGTTCTCCACAGCCGAAGCTTCCTCCCCGAGATCAATTCTCTCGTTAAAGGCATCATGATCGAAAGCTACATTGAAGACGGCAGCCAGCCGATCGGAAACGGCGTGTACGGCCAATCCATCACAGACCCCTGCCTTGGATGGGAAAAGACCGAGGAATTACTTTATAAGATGGCTGAACATGTTTAAAATTCCCGGATTAACATAGCTCTCTAAAAAGCAGCCCAGCACCAGCAGTATCAGTTCCAGATGAATGGAAAACTTTTTTAAGAAGGAATGACCTGTATCAAAGGTTATTTCTTCTTTTTTTTCATCTCTTACATTCCGCTGGTACAGAAGATACATAGACCCGCCGTAACAGATATAGTGCGGAAACAGGCTCAGTATCACAATCAGCAGGCCTGCAATTCCTAAATTCATCACCTGGAGAGACAGGATAGAGCCCAGAAAAAAAGAAAGGCTGAAAAGTCCGCCGTATAAAAGCACAACCGGCTTCAAAATAAAACCGATCAGAAATAGAATTCCGTACTGCTTTCCCCTCTTAAATAAAATATAGGGCAGAAGGCTGCTGCCTGATATGTATAATCCTTTCCCGCTGAGCACAAGGGAATCCATCTGTCCCCCATACTCCAGATAATCTTTATACACTGCATTTGTAAAAAGGCTTCCCAGCACAAGACCGGTCAGCACGAACACGCCGATGAAAAATTTCTTCCGCTCCATCTAAATTCCCTCCCAGATATCATTTGCTCCGCAGATATAAAAAAAGAGCCACATAAAATTATATGTGCTCTCTTTTTTCTTTATGACACCGGGTATCTCATCCTTACAGCGTATTTAAATATGTCATGATTCCAGAAATCGTCTTGGCATCCACGATCTCTCCTTTTAGGATCATATCCTTCACTTTCTCCGGCGTAAATTCATATACATCGATAAACTCGTCTTCGTCCAGATTCTGCTCTGTCTTATGAAGTCCGGTCCCGACAAAGATCGGGATTTTTTCGTCGCAGAAGCCAATGGCAGTTACAATCGTGATCAGAGGTTCAATCTTTTCTGCCCTGCATCCTGTTTCTTCCTCGATCTCCCTTTTTACACAGTCGTACCCGCTCTCCCCCTGTTCAATTCCTCCGGCCGGTATCTCATAAGTCATTGCATCCAGAGCATTTCTATATTGACGGACCAGCAGGATATTTCCTTCCTCTGTGACCGGAATAATTGCTGCTGCTCCCGGATGCTTTACCAGGTCCCAGGTGACAGTATTGCCATTGGGCAGTGTAATGATATCTTCATAAAAGCCCACTACTTTTCCCTGGTGTACAAGATTCTGTCTGATTTTTTTATATCCATCCATATGATTCCCCGCCTTTTAGCTTACAGACTGATGATAATATTCGATTACACGTTTTGCAATCGGGCTGTCTGCGTCCAGACCAGTATATTCAGATACCGCCTGTTCAATTCCGTTATTTTTAATTCCCTGCTGAAGTTTCTGTGCGTTTGCGTCCCTGGGCTCCGCATATTGGAATCCGGCCGCCATAGCTTTGGCGATCGAATCGAAACTGACGCCGTGTTTCAGACACAGCTCGGCGGCTCCTGTCAGACGGTCTCCTTTTGACAATTTACGAATCGGATCGTATCCTACCCTGTAGATAGAATCCGGAAGCACACCCTTGGCCGGTGCAAAATAAACGAGATTGTGCAGCTCTTCCGGTGTAATCGGATATTCCTTCATAACGGCTGCCGTGATCTCCTCTACCACTCCTTCCACAACTTCCGCGATCTCAGGATCAGCCTCAGATTCCGGAATCGTACTGTACCCCTTTAAATATCCCATATAGGCCAGCGTTGCATGGGGACCGTTGACTGCGGTGACTTTAATGTCTTTGAGCATCTCAATCTTGTCCGTAAGTTCCATCCATTCGACATCACTGAAATCGTTATTGACCGGCTGCTGGATCAAAAGCGAATTAACTGCAACGGTATCAATGTGAACATCGTAATTGCTCTTCGCATCTGTACTTCTGCGGATAATAGAGTCGCGGATCACTACATTCTGATCGAACCACTCCTTTGCTTCTTCGGACAAGTCTTTTCTGAATGCCTCCGTAATTCCCGGGATCAGATAGTTTTTATTTGTAATACAGATCATAGTCAGTCTGCGGTCCGGATGAACCCTGTAAAATTCTTCAAAGCACTTCGCCAGATAACCTGCCGCCTCTTCAAAATCTTCCGGGTAAAGGGGAAGTACGATCACATCCGTCTCCAAGAAAGCTTCCATGCATGAGTATTCTTCATCACAGGTATATGCTTTAAAATTTTTGACAGTACGGTTTTGTATTTCATCCACCCGGTGTACCTTCACATAATAGCATCCGTGTTTTTGTAATTCTTCTGAAACTCTCGGGTCCTTATCCAGGAATGTAATATTCCATCCCGCATTGTCAAAAGTTTCGCCTACAAACCCTTTTCCTAACCGTCCTGCTCCTACAATCAATACATTCTTCATTATTTTTCCTCCTAATCAGTGTTATGTCTGAAAGACAGCTCTATATTTACTGATCAGAATCTGTAATCAAATATGTAATGTCACCTGTCTTGCATATGACATAATTTGACACAGATCCGATCTTTTCCTTCGTCACAAGCGCTGCAGTCTGATAAGAGACAGAAAGCATCTTCTGTTTCAGCTGGCATTCTTCTATGGATGAATGGCTGATGCCCACTTCACTGCTCATACAGTAAATTCCCATAAAATACAAATCCGGATGAAGCAGTTCCAGCTGTTTGATGACTTCATATCCATAAGTGGCCATGGAAGACTTATACAGATTCCCGCCCAGTGTGATCACATCGATGTTTGGATAATCCCTTAAAAGAAGGATGATCGGGATACTGTTTGTAATAACCGTACAGCGCATGTGTTTATCCAGGTGCCTGATCACCTGATAATTGGTTGTTCCGTCATCGATCAAAATCACTGATCCGGGTTTAATCAATTCTGCGCCCTTTTTGGCCAGACGAATCTTTTCTTCCAGATTCAGATCAATCCTTGCATCAAAATCTTCCTTCAAAGGTCCGTTTTTTACCGCTCCGCTGTGCACCTTCTTCAGAAGGCCTCTCTGGTCTAATTCTTTAATATCTCTGCGGATCGTATCCTCAGAAACTTCAAGCCTCACACTTAATTCACTGGCAATAATTTTATTTTCGAGGGACAGTATCTCCAGGATCTTATCCTGCCTCTCTGCTTTTAACATCTTCATCGCTTTACCTTCTCCTACACATACATTCTGTTGATTAAATTAATATTATTATAACGAATCCGCCGAAAAAGGGAAAGCAAAAGCGGCCATTAAATATTCTTCAATATTTCCATTATCTCTTGTTTGTTTTCAGCGCGCTTCATCTTTTCAATATTTTCTTCCTCAGCACAGATCAATGCTATGTTGCTGAGCATATTCAGATGAGTGCCGTCTTTTCCGGCGATGCCTATGACTACATATGCAATATTTCCATCACCAAAATCAACGCCTTCCGGAACCTGTACTACAGACAGGCCCGATGTATATATTTCCGAATCTGACGATTCTATCCCATGAGGGATCGCCAAATGGTTTCCGATATAGACAGAGAATCTCCTCTGCCTCTCCAGCATATGTTCAATATACTTCGGAGTCGTATACGCGTTTTCCATTAAAATTTTTCCGGCATACCGGATTGCCTCTTCTTTATCTTTTACCTTTACATTTAACGCAATATTTTCTTCTGATAAAATAGGTTTTACTTTTTCTTTGCCGTTTCTGTCTTCGATCACTTCCAGAGCCCGGTCGTAATCAGCTTCTTTCAGGAAGTTGTTGATCGCCAGAAATTCCTTGCCTGTATTATCTACACTGAGTTTGGCCCTCTCAATCAGCCCTTCCAGCGTGATAATCATGTCTGCATCAGGATCGATCCGGCTGGCTGATGAATTCTTTACTTTAATATCTTTGTATCCTTCTTTCTGGAGACGGTTCTTTAAAACCGATGCTCCCATGGCACTGGACCCCATTCCCGAATCACAGGCCACAATGATGTAACGAATGGCGCCTCCTAAAGAAGGCTTATGTTTCTTAAAGGCCGCTTCCGGCTTTTCTGCCTTTGTTCCCATATCGACACCGGCCACGGCAAGATCTGCCTCTTCCTCCGGAGAGCCTATGGTCTTCAGAATAAATGAACCGATCAGCAGCGCCACCGCGAATCCCGCTCCGATTGCCAGAACATTTGCCACCGCAGCATCCTTTGGTGTCATAAGGGCTATATTTATCAAACTGCCCGGAGACGGCATGCCGACCAGACCGCCGCCCAACACGACCAGGAGCAGAAGAGAGGTTGCAAGCCCTCCCATCGTGGCAAAAATCATGATCGGATTTGCCAGGACAAAAGGAAAATACACTTCCCCGATACCGGCGATTCCCGCAATAAACATCGCCATGGGAGCTGTCTCTTTTGCTTTTCCCTTTCCAAAAACAGCAATGGAGCATAAGGTGCCCAGCAGCGGACCACAGTTAGAATCGAGCAGGAACATCAGGGATTTACCGGCCTCCTGAGCCTGAGCGAATGCAATCGGTGAGATGATTCCATGATTTACTGCATTGTTCAAAAACAACACCTGGGCAGGACACATGAATACAGCCAAAAGCGGAATCAGTTTCTTCGCGATCAGGAAGTTTATTCCTGCCGTCAAAAATGCGATAATCGCATTTACCACCGGCCCGATGATCAAATAACCGAGGATAGCCAAAGCAAATCCAAGGATTCCAAGGCTGAAATTATTGATGAGCATTTCAAATCCGGGCTTGATTTTTCCCTCCACTGCACGGTCAAACTTCTTTAGAATCCATGAGGAAAACGGACCCATGATCATGGCTCCGCTGAACATAGTGATATCAGAACCCACAATCACTCCCATGGTAGTAAATGCACCGATAACACCTCCCCGCTGTCCATGGATATTATAGCCTGCCGTATAGCCGATCAGAAGCGGCAGCAGATAATTTAATATCGGACCTACCATCTCATTTAATTTTTCGTTGGGAATCCACCCTGTTGGTATGAACAATGCTGCCAGCAGTCCCCAGCCCACAAATGCACCCAGATTCGGCATGACCATCCCGCTCATATGCCCGCCAAATTTACGAATTCTGTCCAGTGCCCCTGCTTTTGTTTCCATATCTTACACCTCCGGTTCTCATTCTTATACTTTTTACTATTTAAATGCTTTTTAACGTGTAGACTTAGCTCCGCTGATATTTACAGTAGTTCCTGATATGTAACTTGCGCGGTCGGACATCAGGTAGCAGATCAAATCGGCAACTTCATCTAATTTCCCCGGCCTTCCCATAGGAATAACTTTTTCATAATCAGATGAAATATTGTTCTTATCCTGTCCTCTTGTATAAGCAAGTGCTTCAAATGCCGCGTCGTTATTCATAGGAGTTCTCTCGTTGATCGACGGCGCCACACCGACAACACGGATATTATAAGGACCCAGTTCCTTCGCCCATGACATTGTGTAAGAAAGGACTGCTCCTTTGGTGCCTGAATAGCAGCTCTGGCCTTTAGATCCCTGCATCCCTGCCTCAGATGACATATTTACGATCACTCCGGATTTCTGTTTTATCATGTAACGTGCAACAGCCTGTGAGCACAGGAACACTCCTTTTTGATTTACATTGACCATAAAATCGAAGTCTTCTTCTGAAAGTTCATATTCCGGCCGTTTTCCGTAAAAATCAACCAGCAGTCTCGGACGACTGACTCCTGCATTGTTAAGAAGGCCATCAATTTTTCCATATTTTTTTATAACCTGCTCAACCATCGCATCCACACTTTTCTTGTCGGCAACGTTGCACTCAACAAAGAAGATATTCTCATCCTTTTCAAATCTCTCATTGTTTCTCAAATCCGCTACTACTACTGCCGCACCGTTTTGTCTCAATGTCTCAACTACATGTTCACCGATCCCCTGGCTTCCGCCTGTTACGATCATAACTTTCCCGCTTAAATCCATCCATTTTTCCATATTTGCTTTCCTTTCTTTCTGCATTTTTTTGCGTCTTCATTTGCATTTTATGCATCTATTTGCTTGTTTTATTTGCTATATCTTTATAATACCAGCATATTTTTGCATTGTCAATGCTATTTCTTGCAGTTATATGCGTTTTTATATAAAATAAACCGCATTTTTCGTACAAAAATGCGGTTATCTGCATGTTTTTTGCGGTTCAAATATGTGTAAAAGATTTCTCACAGCAGAAAAAGACAGCAGATGAATAAATTCATCTGCTGTCTCACTTTACATTGATTATTTCGCATAGTCCACAACCCGTGACTCACGGATAATATTGACCTTGATCTGTCCCGGGTAATCCAGGTTATCTTCCACCTGTTTTGAAATATCCCTGGCCAGTAAAATCATGTCGTCGTCACTGATCTGTTCCGGAACTACCATTACCCGAATCTCCCGACCTGCCTGAATCGCAAAAGTTTTATCAACACCCTGGAAGGAATCTGCGATCTCTTCCAGCTGTTTCAGCCTTGTCGTATAGCTTTCCAGTGTCTCGCTTCTCGCTCCCGGTCTCGCTGCAGAAATTGCATCTGCAGCCTGAACAAGACAAGCGATTAATGTATCTGGCTCTGCATCCCCATGATGGGACTCCACTGCATTGATTACAATTGGATGTTCCTTGTACTTCTTGCACAAGTTCACTCCAAGTTCTACGTGGGAACCTTCCACTTCGTGGTCGATAGCTTTTCCAATATCATGGAGCAGCCCAGCGCGCTTTGCCATCCTGACATCGACTCCGATCTCAGATGCCAGAAGCCCTGAAAGCTGTGCCACCTCCATAGAGTGCTTCAGTGCGTTCTGTCCATAGCTGGTACGGTATTTCATCTTGCCCAGCAGGCGGACCAGTTCAGGATGGATGCCGTGAACTCCAAGTTCCAGAGTTGCAGCCTCCCCGTCTTCCCGCATCTTCGTCTCCACTTCTTTTGTGGCTTTTTCGACCATCTCTTCGATCCTGGCCGGATGAATCCTTCCGTCCACGATCAGCTTTTCAAGAGCAATCCTTGCAATCTCTCTCCTGACCGGATTAAAACTTGACAATACGACTGCTTCCGGTGTATCGTCGATGATCAATTCTACTCCTGTCATATTCTCAAGGGCACGGATATTTCTGCCCTCCCGGCCGATGATGCGTCCTTTCATCTCGTCGTTTGGAAGCTGTACAAGAGAGATCGTCGTCTCAGCCACATGGTCTACCGCGCACTTCTGAATGGCTGTGACCACATATTCCTTAGCTCTCTTTCTCGCATCTTCCTTTGCTCTGGATTCCATCTCTTTTACGAGCATCGCTGTCTCGTGCTTTACGTCTTCCTTAACTGCTGATAATAGTTGTTCTTTTGCCTGATCAGAGGTCAGCCCAGAAATTCTTTCTAATTCCTGTAAGTGTTTGGACTTGAGCTCCTGCACTTTTGCCTTGTCTGCCTCAAAATTCTTTTCTTTGGCAGTCAGAGACTGTTCTCTGCGCTCCAGCATCTCAGCCTTTTTGTCAACAGTTTCTTCCTTGTTGAGAACGCGCTTTTCGTACTTCTGCAGTTCGCCCCTGCGTTCCTTTGTTTCCTTTTCAAAGTCATGTCTCGCTTTTATAGTTTCTTCCTTGATCTCAAGTGAAGCTTCGCGTTTCTTCGCATCCGCTGCTTTTATGGCTTCATCTATAATATCTCTGGCTTTGCTCTCTGCATTTCCAATGGTTACTTCCATGGCCTTCCTGCTTCTTTGATTGGCAACAAGGACGGAAATTGGCGCTACAATGACCAGAGTTGCGATAATGGCAATAATTATACTTACCACAGGCCTCCTCCTTATTCAATTTTTTGTGCATAAAACACTCTTCTAATTTTAAATGTTTTTGCACAAAAAGTCAAGAAAGCCTAATGCTCAGGTTGAATAATTACAGCCTGGTACGGAGGAATCAAAAGCCCTCCCCCAAAATCCTTCTCTTCTCCAGTCAAGAGATCCGTACCTTTTCCCGCTCTGGCGTCAAAATGCAGCGTGTATTCCTCCGGTCCTGCATTCAGGGCAAAGATAATTCTCTCTTCTCCGGCTTCCCTCTCAAAAGCGATGATATCCTGTTCCGTGCGTATTTCTCTGTAACCGCCGTCTTTCAGTGCCTGACTGTCTTTCCTCACCTCTGAAAGCTTTGCGATGTATTTATAGAGTTCTCCCTGCTTAAGATCATCAGGTCTTACTCTTGGACGAAGTGAATCGTCACTGCCAGGTTCCTTAAATCCTTCGATTCCCCACTCACTTCCGTAGTAGACGGACGGTACCCCCGGCATGGCAAACATGAGTGCATAGATCAGAGGCAGATGCTTTTCATCCGTAAGCTGGGTGGCAATCCGCATCACATCGTGGTTATCCACAAAACTGTACAGAGGGAGCCCCTGGTAAAGCGTCCATGGTTCCGGCCCAAACTGCCGGTTCAGAGAATAACCGATCTCATGCATGTTGTGGGTATTAAAACTGGAGTACAGTCCCTTATAACATTCATAATTCGTGACAGAATCAAGCATATGGTGATTGACCAGCGTGCTGTAATCCCCGTGCAGCATTTCTCCTATAAAGACCATCTCGGGATTTCTGTCTCTGGCAAAATCCACCAGAGTCTTCATAAACGTCCGGTTCAGCATATAGGCTACATCCAGGCGGATACCATCGATCTCGAATTCATCCATCCACATACCCACTGCATCCAGAAGGTGGTCTCTGACTGCCGGATTATCCAGATTTAATTTTACCAGTTCAAAATGGCCTTCCCAGCCCTCGTACCAGAATCCGTCGCCGTAGTTGCTGTTCCCGTCAAAATTGATATAGAACCAGTCCCTGTATTCAGAATCCTGTCTCTTTTCCAAAACGTCCTGAAATGCCCAGAACTCTCTGCCCACATGGTTGAATACACCGTCTAAAACAACTTTTATCCCTTCCTCATGCAGGGTGCCGCATACTTCCTTAAAATCCTCGTTGGTTCCAAGCCTTTGATCGATCACTTTATAATCTTTCGTATCGTATCCATGGCTGCTGGACTCAAAAACCGGTGAAAAATAAATGGCATTGGCTCCGAGTCCTTTGATATGGGGTATCCATTTCTTCACTTCCAGTATTCCATGTTCTGCCTCATCATCCACAAAAGCTCCCAGTGGAAAAATGTGATAAAATATCAGGTCCTTCATTGTTAATTCTTTCATAGTCAATCTCCCTTCCTACCTTTGGGGTGTCACTCTGTGCTCTTTAAAGATTCTACCATGTTGATCTTCCGAAGCTGGAAAAACATCATGAAATTGATCAGCGCCGCAAACCCTATGGTGAGCAGAACACTGTATAGATAACTGGCCGGCAGGATCTGTCTTCCAAACATGATCAGATCTACCTCCGCAGTCAAAATCACATATCGGTGGAGGAGGATGCCCAAGCCCGCTCCCACAGCTGTGCCTATGATGGTGAGCAGGATATTTTCCCTGTAGACATAGGCCGCGGTCTCCATGTCAAAAAAGCCCAGGACTTTAAGGGTTGCAAGTTCCGCCTTCCTCTCCGCGATATTAATGTTGTTCAGATTATATAATACTACAAAAGCCAGTAGTCCGGCAGATACAATTAAAACAAACACAACAATATTCAGATTGTTCAGCATGTCGTTCATCTCTTTCTCAAAATCCGAAGTGAAGGAAACAGATGCAGCTCCGTCCTGTTTCAGCAGGCCTTTTCCGAGATTAGTTTCTGTTTTATCAGATCTGTCCTTGTTTTTTAAAAGAATCTGATTGTACTCTGGCTTTTCTCCATATAGCTTCTGGTATAACTTTTTGGACATATAAACATTGTGGCGCATATAATTCTCTGTGATATGCTCTACTTTTGCTCCAACCGACTTTGTTTCTCCTTCCTTGATCGTGACGGTATCTCCTTCTTTTATGCCCAGGAGGGTGCATACTTTTTCCGTAAGGATCACACCGCTGTCAGAAAGCCGATATTTCTCCCCGGACGTCCGGTCCTTAAACCGGATATAAGCCGAAAGTTCTTTCGCATCTTCCGGAACAAACAGAGAAGCCGACTTGCGGTCCCCGTCAAACTCCACATCCACAGAGACATTGTGGATTTTGGTGCTGTTCCGTATTGTATGCTGTTTTTGTATCCAAGATGCAATTTCCTGCTCCTTTTTTACAGACAGATTATCTTCCAGGGTAACCGATGCATCATAGGTCATAATATTTTGATACTGATTTTTTGATATGGCAAAAATAGAATCTTTCAATCCAAAACCGACGAGCAGCAGCGCCATACATCCGCCGATCCCGAATATGGTCATAAAAAACCGCTTTTTATACCGGAACAGGTTTCTTAACGTGGATTTCCACGTAAAGTTTAAATGCCTCCACAGAATTCCGATCTGCTCCAGCAAGATCCGTTTGCCCTCCTTCGGCGCCTCCGGGCGCATCAGCTGCGCCGGTTTTTCCCTCAGCTCCTTATAGCAGGCAAATATGGTGGCTCCAAGCGTGATGCACACAGAAGCCGTGGATGCCGTCAGTGCAAACCTGGTCTCAAACGGATGTTGTACCGGACCGATCCCCGTATACATCATAGAATATGCCTCTATAATGATCTTGGGGAGAATTGTCTCTCCCACAAGCACACCCGCGATGCTTCCGCCTGCCGTGGCAAGCAGGGCATACAATCCATACTTCTTTGCCACATCGAAACCTGTGTATCCCAGAGCCTTTAAAATGCCGATCTGGGTCCTCTGTTCCTCCACCATCCTGGTCATAGTCGTCAGACTCACCAGTGCGGCTACCAGGAAGAAAATCACCGGAAATACTTCTCCGATCGCCCCGATTCTTTCGGTATCCCCTCCGTATTCCACGTAAGACTGAATCCTGTTCCGGTCCAGCACATACCATTTGGGCATCTTTATATCATTAATCTCTTTCCGGGCATCGCCGATCTTTTTCTTTGCCTTGGCAAACTTGCGGTCCGCCTTCTTTTTGGAAGATTTATATTCTTTCTCTCCCTTTTCAAGTTTTTTTCTGGCGTTTGAGAGCTCTTCCCTGGCATCCCGAATTTTCTGTTCACCGCTTCTCAGCTCTTTTTCGTTCTGTCTCAGCAGAGCGGCAGAACGATTCAGCTTTTGTTTATTCGCCTTCAGTTCTTTTTTCCCTTTAGCCAGTTCTTTTTTGGAAGCCTTTAGGACAGCCTCCTCTCTGGACAGTTCTTTCTTTGCCTGCTCAAATTTCATCTGCATTTCCGGAGGAATCTGCCCCATGGCACCTGCCTGCTGCATCTGTTCTCTCAGCTGTTCTTTCGCTTCAAAGAACTGTTTTTCTGCCCTGGCAAGCTTTTTTTCATTGGCCTTGATCTCTTTCCCGGCCTTTGCAAGCTGCTTCTTCCCGCTGTTATAGCTCTGCCATCCTTTTTTTATTTCTTTTTTACCCCGCGAAATCTCAGTCTCCTGGGTTGTGATCTCCCTCTCCCCGGTGTTTATATCATTTTTGGCGTCTACCAGTTTCTTTTTCGCTTTGACAAGCTCTTTATCCGCCTTTTTCTTTTCTTTTATATATATGTCTTCTGCTTTCTTTACTTCCTTTTTGGCCTCATCCTTTATTTCTTTTTGTCTGGCCTCACAGCGGCTGTCGGAAATACCCCTGATCTTTTTTTCTGTTTTCTCTACGATATTGTCGTAATCGTCCGTATATGCGGTCTTCTCTGCCGCTCCTTTCACAGTGATATACAAATCCGTGTAGACATCCAATTTGAAATTTTCTTTCGGCACCACGGCAAAACCGCTGATCTGCCCATTTCCTATGGTTGCCGTTCCCCTGTCCCTGGAAAGGTAATATGAGGAACTTCCCACTCCGACTACTCTGAGTTCTGATTTTTTTAATGTCTCCCCGATATCATCATCAGTTCCCGAAGACACTGTGATCGTATCGCCGACTTTAATATCCGAATGTTCCATCAGATAAGAATCGATCAGGCACTCGCCATTCGTTTCGGGCATCCTGCCCTCTGTGACTTTGATTTGGTTGAGCCGGCCGGTCGCCGCCATGACTTTTAAGACCATCTCTGTGTCATTCAATTTACAGATCGTATCCACAGAGCAGCTTGGCTCCGCCACGGAAACCCCGGAAATTTCTCTGACCGCCTTTACATCTTTATCTGTGATACCCATGGTGCCAAGGACCCTTAGATCCATGAGCCTGCTCTCGTCAAATTGGGCATCTGCGGTTAACTTCATATCAGGCTCTGTAACCCGGACCCCTGAAAAAAATGCGACTCCCAGGGCTACAATAAAAAAAATGGACAGAAACCTGGGCAGTGTTTTTCGGACCATCATAAAATTGTCTTTATGAAGCGCTTTCTTCATGTGACCCACCTACCATTCTATCGTGTCTACCGATTTAGGTTCCTTATTGATCCACATGTCATGTACTTTTCCGCTCTTGATCTCGATTACACGGTCTGCGATCGGGGCGATCGCAAGATTGTGAGTGATGACGATCACGGTCTTATTTCTCTCCCGGCATGTATCCTGCAAGAGTTTCAAAATAGACTTTCCTGTCTTATAGTCCAGCGCCCCGGTTGGCTCATCGCAGAGCAGGAGCTTTGGATTTTTGGCGAGGGCCCTGGCAATGGAAACCCGCTGCTGTTCTCCTCCGGAAAGCTGGGCAGGGAAATTAGACAGGCGCTCAGAGAGTCCCACATCCGAGAGAATCTGCTCCGCATCCAGCGGATTTTTGCTGATCTGAAGGGCCAGCTCCACATTTTCCAGCGCCGTCAGGTTGGGCACCAGATTGTAAAACTGAAATACAAATCCGATGTCATTTCTCCGGTACTGGGTCAGCTGTCTCCTTGAATACTTTGCGATATCATTTCCATCTACAAAAACAGAACCGGAGGTGACTGTGTCCATCCCTCCCAAAATATTCAGAATCGTCGTCTTTCCGGCGCCGCTGGCTCCTATGATAACGACAAATTCTCCCTCACTGATGGTAAAATTAATCCCATCCACGGCCTTGGTAACGACCTGTCCCGTCTGATATATTTTCCTCACTTCTTCCAACCGAATAAAACCATCCATATGCAGTTCCCTCCGCTATCCGAGATACATAAATTTTAACATATTTTTGCCCAAATTAATACCTAAATGCGCTGCTGCAGCCCGATGAGGGCGGATTTCTCATGTTTTTAGGATTGTGGGAGCACAAAGTGCGGAACAATCCGCAGGTATCCAGGGGTCAAAATATATTTTGACCCCAACATCATTTGATATGTTATGACGAAGTCTATAAAACGTATGTCTGGTATATAAATTTTGAAAGGACTGGCAGCTTATGATCACTAAAGATGGCCTGAAATTTTATCGTGAACCTCATCGTGTTCTGGAAAAAGGAGAAGATTATATGTATCTCCTTCCTCATCCGGCACTGCGGGATTGGATTTCAAGTTGCACTGTTACCTTCCCCGGCAATGACATGATCTCAAATCATTACACCGTCATCCCCATGGGTACGCAACTCTGGTATGTTCATGTGATGAGACCAGAATGATCGGCCGGTTTATATGCATTTTTTCCAGCCTGGTCCGCATCAATACAGCATCACCAATGCCTGTAATTTATCCGGGTTTTATGATCTGCCTAACTTTATCCACGATTTTAAATCTGTATGCAAAATTTCTCCACAGGAATGCCGTCGTGAGATGTCCCATTTTTACAGCGAGATTGCCAAATTCTGATCTATAATGTAGGTACAAAGCAGAAAGGAGAAAATATGATATACGGCAGTACGTTGATTTAGGTGTCTGACATGGAAAGATCAAATAATTTTTATGAGAAGGTAATGGACAAACGGTAGAAATGGATCTGGAGGTTCATGTTTCTTTTGAAAATGGCCCGTCTCTGCAGTCCAACTACGAGGAATTGGTCGGAGTGAAACTGGAGTTTCTCCATGGAATCAAAGAATATCCTTGGGGCCAGTGTGTTATGCAATTTTACGATTATGACAAATATATCGTAGAGGTAGCATTGAGTATGTAGAGCGTTGCAAAACGTTTTGAGTTTCTTATGAAATTAAAGAAGCTCAATGCCTTATAATGATTTCTATTTATTGTAAAAATAATTCTAGTACAACTCTTGTTTTTATTTTGGTCCTATGTCAAGATTTAGTACAAGTTAAAATGAGAAATTTATCCTCATCTTAACTCGCCAAAAGCAATCCGTCTTTCTAGTAAAAAACACTACATGCGGTTTAAAAAATGGATTTTACCTGCCAATGGTATTATTTGTGATAATATTTATGTTATTACAGGCATTCATACATGCTTTTGATGTCAACAAGATACACGCGTTATTGGCTTTGGAACTGATTCATTTTGGGATTTCACAGATGATGAGGAAAATGGTGAATATTATTGGTCTGATGCATTACACGTAACCTGACTATATATAGGTTTAAATTAACAAATGACTTAATTATTTTATCTCTATAAAGAATGATTTATTTCTGTAAAAAATAAGGAGTATCCAATTTGAATACTCCTGCTTTCTTTTATGATATCACCCTTGAGATGTGAACTGCCAGATACCCTATTTCTTCTTCCGTTATGGTTTTTTGAATGGTGCTTTCGATATATCGTTGTATCTGTCTTGCACAACTTAATTCTTTTGGCAGTTTTTCTTTGATATGTTCGTAAAACATCACGCCCTGGTCATCCAGCATTTTATCTTCAAATAGTCTTTGAAGGAAAAACTGGATATGAATGACCAGACGTGTATAATTCATAGAATTAACATCTAATTTCTTCTGAAAAGTCATCTGGATAATATTAAAAATGTTTTTCTGCATTTTGATTCCCAGAATTGTATTGCCCATATCTTTCTGTCCCGACTGAGCATTTACAAGATGAAAAGCAATATTCCCTGCTTCCTCCTCCGGAAGTTCAATGGACAGCTCCTTATTTAAAAAGGCTAATACTCTTTCACTGACCTGATATTCCTTTGGATAAAACTGTTTAATTTCCCAAAGCATCCTGTTTTGAAGCACAATATGATTGTTATATCTTTCCAGAGCATAAATCAAATGATCAAACAAGGTAACAAAAAGCTGTTCATTTAATTCTTTTTCCGACCACAGATTTGCAAGACGAACTGCTTCCTGAACTGTTTCTACGTACTCCTTGGGTGCTTCTTCCAAAAGACTCATGTAATTTTTTGTATTTTCTTCTTTTAATACATATACTTTCTCTATGTCCGACTCTACCAATTCCTTGCCCACAGTATTGGTAAAGCGAAGCCCTCTGCCCATGACGATATGCTCTCTTCCCTTTTCATCGGATACCAATATCAAATTGTTATTTAATATCTTTTTCACAATCATGTTCTTCGTTCCTTTTATACGTCTTTTTTCCTATTCTACAGGCTTTTCCCGTTTTCGGCAATCACTTTCTGATACCAGAAAAAACTATCTTTCGGATACCGTTTCATCTCCTTTAAGTCAAATTCCTCTCTGTCCACATAGATAAAACCATATCTTTTCTTATATCCCTGATGAGTACTGACGACATCAATCGCTGCCCACGGACAATATCCAATCATTTCTACTCCGTCTGCAATGGCCAGTTTCATCTGAATTAAATGCTTTTTCAGAAAATCAATTCGATAATCATCATGTATTTTCCCATCTTCCAGAATATCCGGTGCTCCGATTCCATTTTCTGTTACCAGAATAGGAAGATGATAACGCTCATATACCTTTCTTAAGGTGTAACGGAAGCCTACAGGATCGATTACCCATCCATATTTTGTTTTATCCACATAGGGATTTTCTTCCGGTCTGTATACCCCCTGTTCTCCCAGCATAATCTGCTGGTCTCCTGCCCGCGCGGCCACATCAGAACTATCATTTCTGCTTGCTCCAATGGTAGCGGTAGAATAATAATTCATAGCAATAAAATCCGGATCTGCGTCTTTTAGAATTTCCATATCTCCTGGCAAAATCTCAGGAGCGATTCCCCGATCTTTCATATAAGAAAACGCCAGTGGATGATAGGTTCCAAACACAGGGACATCAGCGAAGTTCCAGCACCGAATCGACACCCAGTTATGGGCAGCGATTGCATCTTCCGGTCTGCATGAAGCAGGATACATAGCAGTAAGATTTAAAGCCGGTCCAATTTTTCCATTCCGCACCATTTTATGAAACAGCTTCATAACTCTGGCCTGCGCCAGCATCATATGATGATTTTGCTGGTAAAGCTCCTTTTTGGTAGGAAGAGTGCCTCCTTTTGGCAAGCCGATTGCTCCCGGATGCAAAATCATTGTATTTTGTTCATTAATTGTAAGCCAGTAAGTAACTTCTCTGCCGTAGATTTCAAACAAAACCCTGGCATACTCTACAAAAGCATCTACAGTTTCCCGTTTATTCCATCCACCCTGTTCTTCCAGACAATAGGGCAGATCAAAATGATACATGGTTACAACAGGCTCTATTTTATATTTTCGACATTCGGCAATGATATTTTTATAATAATCCACTCCCGGCTGATTGATTTTCCCTGTACCTTCCGGTAAAATCCGGGTCCAGGCAATGGAGAAACGATATGCCTTAAGCCCCATTTTGGCAAACCACTGAATATCCTCTTTATAGCGGTGATAATGATCACTGGCTATTCGAAAACCCGCTGTATCTTTTGGATGTTCATACATATCAATAATAGAAGGACTTTTTCCATCCTCCAGGACAGCTCCCTCTACCTGATAGGCAGAGGTTGAAGCTCCCCATAAAAAATTTTCAGGAAAATTCGTTTTAGTATTATAAATCATTTTTCTTACACCCTTTATGCTATTACATGAATGAATTCTTCTGTCGGATTAATTTCTCCTTCTCTGATTGGAACAATCTCTTTATAGTTGTCTGTGTTTCCAACCAATACAGGAGTCACTGTCTCATATCCTGCTTTTTTAATCTCTTCTATATTAAATTCCAGCAGTTTTTCTCCCTTTTTGATCCTGTCTCCAGCATCCTTAACTGCAGTAAATGGTTTTCCTTCCAGATTTACAGTATCAATTCCAACATGGATCAAGAGTTCCATTCCATCATCACTTACTAAACAAATAGCATGTTTTGTATCAAAAACAGAAGCAATTTTTCCATCAAAAGGTGCATAAACACATCCTTCCTCCGGTACGATCGCAGCTCCTTTTCCTAAAATGCCATTGGAAAATACTTCATCAGGAACTTCTTCTAATGGAATCACTCTTCCTTTGATTGGCGCGTAGACAATCTCACCTTTTATTTCACTCTTTACAGTAACATCCTGCAATTTTTCTGATTCAGAAGAAATGTTATCCTTCACCGGACTCTCCTCTTCAGGATCATCAAATCCAAGAATCCAGGATGCCGCAAAACCTGCTGCAAAAGAGATAACAATTGTAATCAATGCATGTACCACATTCATTGGATTTTCCCCAATAAATGCCGGAATTGCTGCCAGTCCCGGAGAGACAAAAGAGTATCGAACCAGTCCGGAAAGACCTGCATAGATTCCACCGATTCCACCGCCGATCATAGAAGCAATAAATGGACGTTTTAATTTCAGATTCACTCCATAAAGACAAGGTTCTGTAATACCCATTACACCTGTAAAACCGGAAGAAGATGCCAACTGTTTTAACTGTTTATTTTTTGTTTTTACTGCAACAGCCAGTGCAGCAGCACCCTGTGCAATGTTTGATGCCAGCATACCAGGACCGTTGACTGTCTCAAATCCTACATTTGTAATCTGCACTGTTGCAATTGGTGTCATAGCCCAGGCTGTTCCTGTCAGAACAAGGAATGGTTGGAAAGCACCCATCAGCATTGGAATCAGCCAGCTTGCTTTTCCATTAATAAAATCTGCTCCTGCCTGTACCATATCATTTAACAGATTACCAAATGGCCCAACAATCAATAAACCAATTGGAATTGAGACAAACATAATAATCAACGGTTTTATAAAAAATTTGATTATAGATGGAGAATATTTCTCTGCAAATTTTTCTACATAAGACAGAATCCATACACCTAAAATAATAGGAATCACAGAATAGGAATAATCTACCAGAGTGACCGGAATTCCAAAGAAACTGATTGCTTCCCCTGCTGCCACGAAACCGCTCCAGGTTGGATGAAGCAAGGCACAAGCCATAGTCATAGCGAGAATAGGGCTGCAGTTAAATTTAATTGCAGCTCCATATGCTAAAAGGACCGGCATGAAATAAAATGGAGCATCTGAGATAAAATTAATGATTCCATAAGTAGTGCCAGTTGTATCAACCAGATTCAGCAGTACTAAAATAGAAAGGACTGCTTTCATCATACCTCCTCCGATTAATGCCGGAATGACAGGAGTAAAGGTTGTAGAGATCACACTGATAATTCTGTTAACTATGCTTCCCTTGTCTTCTTTCTTTTCCTCTTTTCCATTAGAAGCTGCCTGATCTCCCATTTCATCTACAATCACGCGAAACGTAGTCTGGACCTCATTTCCGATGACAACCTGAAATTGTCCTCCTTTATCTACGACGTTGATTACTCCAGGTGTATTTTCAATCCTTTTTAAATCTACTTTATTTTTGTCGTAAAATTCAAATCGCAGTCGGGTTGCACAGTGTGTCAGTCTGCTGATATTATCTTTTCCTCCCACTAGCTTAATTAACTCATGGCCTAATGCCTTGTAATCCATAAAAACTCTCCTTTTCTTTTTTCCTCTCTGTATAAACAACCGCGGACTCGTTTATACAAAAAAAGACCAAGCAGCAATAAAGCCTTATCTAAGACTCTATTCCAAACTTGGTCTTGCCTGCATTACCAGTAACAGCCATAGCTATTCTTTTTTCAACAGCGATATAGTAACAAATTTTTTATCCATATGCAAGTATGAATTTATACAAAAATCCCTTAGGTATTTTGGTCACTTTTCACATATTCCTGTCTAACTGATTTTCTTCCCATTATATCAAGCACTAAATCCTTATTTTTAGGCTTTTTCCTACATTGTTGCTTCTTAAAAACTATATAAATTTTTGATTATCTTTTCATAAGTTGGCAAATGTCGGTTTAGCCTGTATTTATGGGCTTTACCGACGTTTTTTGTTTTTGGAGTTTCAACGTAGTAGCCAACCTGCGAATCTTTCAATAGCTGATGGTCTACATTGATTATCCTGATTTCAAAATCCAGATTGTCAGTCAGTCCTCAGCAGTTAATTTCCAAACGTACACGAATTGCGGTTTACCGTTTGCGTCCATGTATTTGTATGCGTATCTTCCGTCTTTTCTCTGACATGATATAAAGCTCCTTTCCATACTGGAATGAGCCGTAATACGATATATGTATATTATACCATATTTTCGGCTTTTTTCATCATATTACGACCAGAGAATCAATGATTTTTTACTCTGGCAAGCTCCACAGGACTTTCACCTTTCCCATTCTGATGGGTGAACCGTGTCATACGGGTGTATCATTATCCAGATATACAGGTCATAGCTGCAACCTTTCCAACAGTTGCCTGCGGAACATTACAGGAATCGCTCACTTTATCTCAAAAGGTCATGGCGTGCAATTTCCGCTGGCTCGCTGCATATCGAACGTATCTATCTGCTTTATTCAGTTGTCAAAGAACTCTTGACTGTGATTGCCAGTCTATGAAAAACCACTATCTGAATAATGGACTTTCATAGATTGACAAGTGGAGCAAAAAAAGGGGGCTCCGCCCATCAGAATGGTTAAATTACAATAATCTCAAAGTTTGCAATCATATCCATGACCGCCGCCTGTATTCTGCCTTTCAATTCAGAACCCACCACCATGAAGACGTTTTCATATTCGTCATACAACTGGTGTAAGCTCAACTTTGATATGTACCCATCATAGAATTTTAAGATTTTCTGTATGGCAGCTTCATCACCATCGGTAGCCGCCACAATCACAGCAAAGGGTATGTGTCTCTGGTTGTTATCCGCGGTTATTCCTCCATCATTTTTCTTAATTCTTCCAGAATACTTGTCCTGTGACGGCAAACAGTGGTGCGTAACACGTTTATAAGCTCTCCGATTTCTGCGTCAGACATATCCATAAAGTATGACAACAAAATGATATTGCGTTTTTTCTCTGGTAAACATTTGAGTGCTTTGCTTAACTGGTCGTCAGATACTTGGACTTCCATGCCAAGAAGATTGAACGCTGTATAATCGCTGGAATATCTGTCATAAATGCCAGCCTTATTCAATTCCAAATCCGAAATTTCAGAGAATGGAACTTCATGTTGCAAGCGTCTTGAAATATCACGTTTATACTTCAACGCTGCTCCTTTCATGACTTTTTTCGTAAGGCAATCAAACTGGTCCTATGTCAAGATTTAGTACAAGTTAAGATGAGGATAAATTTCTCATTTTAACTGAGAGTGTGAAACTTTTTCTGTAAAATAGAACTCATAAGGTTCTTCTATGATAAAATAAAAATCATAGGAGGGCCTTTTATTATGGCAAGAGAAAAGAAACCCGTACACAGAGTACAAATGACGGAAGGGAAACGCAGCATAATCCATCAGCTCCTGGAGGAATACGATATCCAAACTGCTGAAGACATTCAAGATGCCCTAAAAGCTCTCCTTGGCGGAACCATCAAGGGCAAGATCGGAAATCTACTTTTGAACCACAAGTGGTGAAAAACGGCAGAAAGACATTTCTGATATTGACCAAAAGATCATTTCCATGTATGCAAAAGGAATGACGACCCGGCAGATATCAGAAACCATGGAGGAGATCTACGGCTTTGAAACCTCGAAAGGATTTATCTCTGATGTCACAGACAAGATCCTGCCCCAGATCGAAGACTGGCAAAACCGGCCGCTGGATGAGGTCTATCCAATCCTATATATTGATGCCATCCACTATTCTGTCCGTGACAATGGAATGATCCGTAAACTTGCCGCCTATGTCATTCTTGGGATTAATGCGGAAGGGAAGAAAGAGGTACTTACAATCCATGTTGGAGAGAATGAAAGTTCAAAATATTGGCTGTCTGTATTGAATGAGCTGAAAAACCGTGGTGTAAAAGACATCCTGATCATCTGTGCGGATGGTCTTACCGGAATAAAGGAGGCCATTGCTGCAGCATTCCCGAAAACGGAATATCAAAGATGCATCGTCCATCAGGTGAGAAATACCTTAAAATATGTTCCAGATAAGGACAGGAAGGCGTTTGCTGCAGATTTAAAGACGATCTATCAGGCATCGGATGAAAAGAAGGCCCTTGCAGCCCTTGAACGTGTGACAGAGAAATGGACACCCAAATATCCGAATTCGATGAAACGCTGGAAGGACAACTGGGATGCTGTTTCTCCCATCTTCAAGTTTTCAGCAACCGTCAGGAAGGTGATATACACAACCAATGCCATAGAATCACTGAATTCCACCTATCGGAAGCTGAACCGCCAGAGAAGCGTATTCCCAAGTGATACGGCGCTGTTGAAAGCACTGTATTTAGCGACATTTGAGGCTACAAAGAAATGGACTGTAACGATGCGGAACTGGGCACAGGTGTATGGGGAGTTACGGATCATGTACGAGGGACGACTTCCAGATTAATTCAAAGACGGCCTAAAAACGGGCGGATTTACCGCCTGCTGTTGACATGTTTTTTGTAACTGTTATATATAAAGCAGGGGCGAAAAGCCTGTTGTTCAAGACTTTCGCCCTTCATTATCATCGAAGAATCTTATTTACAGACTTTTTTATAGTCTCTTTTAACTTGTACTAAATCTTGACATAGGACCAACACTTGTTTTTATTTATCATGTAAGACGGATGGCACTAGAAGGGCAAATTACAGATTTCAATACAACACTTGTTTTTATTTATCCAATGACAAGCTCTTACACGAACCTTGGAAAAGCAAATTTCAATACAACACTTGTTTTTATTTATCAAGCGCTGGCGCAGCCTGCATAATTCCTTGTCCGATATTTCAATACAACACTTGTTTTTATTTATCTGGTTGGCTGCAATATTCCACCGTTATATTCCGCATTTCAATACAACACTTGTTTTTATTTATCTATGAAGTCGATTATGATGATTATGATTATTGTCATTTCAATACAACACTTGTTTTTATTTATCTTGGATGTTGCAGATACTTTTCAGAAAAATCACCGATTTCAATACAACACTTGTTTTTATTTATCGCTTTTTATTTTTTTTCACTGCCTTACACTTTAGGATTTCAATACAACACTTGTTTTTATTTATCGGGCAAGAACCTATATTCCAGAGTCCTATATACCAATTTCAATACAACACTTGTTTTTATTTATCTGATTTCTCCTTTATAAATTACCAATCTATTTCTAATTTCAATACAACACTTGTTTTTATTTATCAAAATTACAAACGGAGAGGAAACACCGTATTGTGGATTTCAATACAACACTTGTTTTTATTTATCGTCCAGCCTGTCCTGTCTATTTGTAGCAGCTATAAATTTCAATACAACACTTGTTTTTATTTATCCCGGGTGTCCAGATTAAGCGCGGGGATGGCGCTAATTTCAATACAACACTTGTTTTTATTTATCGAGGAGTGCAAAAATAAACTTTCTCTTTTAAAAACATTTCAATACAACACTTGTTTTTATTTATCATGTAGATACGGGATGGGACTGGCTTCCTTGGAACTGGATTTCAATACAACACTTGTTTTTATTTATCTGTAGTAGTCCACAAGCCACTGGACGTTGTCCCTGATTTCAATACAACACTTGTTTTTATTTATCCCTGCCCACTGCGGATGTTTCACAGTTCTCAACATAATTTCAATACAACACTTGTTTTTATTTATCGAGACAAGATTCATAAAACATGCGTCTACCTTCCATTTCAATACAACACTTGTTTTTATTTATCCCGTTACACCGGCTTGTCAGACGGTCATATGCCGATTTCAATACAACACTTGTTTTTATTTATCCAACGTATTTCCGCCATTCCTTATTTCCATTATAGTCATTTTTCCTGATAAATTCAACGTTTCTCTGAATTTTTCCCAACCGTTTCTGTTTTTCCGGCATTTTCTTTCAAACCGGCTACCAACCGCCATTTTAAGCGGTCTCCCGGCATTTCGTATCTTTTTCAGGTTGGGAAAACCAATAAAAGCCGCCCATCCGGCAGCCTTTATTCTCCACTATCTAAATTGATTTGTCTCAGGATGATATTCATAACCGATACCCGAAAGTTTTGCACTGATCTCCCCTGAGTCCACACACAGACTCTTGCACAGTTCCTCGAAACTGTCATAATAGTCCCTGAGCTGTGTGTTGATGTAGCTTAACAGTATCACCGGATCATTCGGCAGCATTTCTTTTCCTCCTTACTTATGTCACAACCAAAAAAAAGCAGTGTTCTTTTCCAAATTCGTAATAAATCTTTTGTTTTTCAATATGATGAATCACATAAATCAGCCCAAAGCCATGTTCCGTCAACCAGCGTTCCATGGCTCTCCATATTTCTTTATCTTCCTGCGCTTCGGCAATCAACGTCTCTGTCCCCTGCTCCCGGTCACAATAATACAGCTTCATAAGCAGGCACCTCCTTTAACTCCTTTTTAAGAAGAATGCATAGGATACCAATATACTGACGGCAAATACGAATAAATCCATGATCAGCATATCTTTCTTTAACACGGCGGTATATGCGTCAAACAATCCTCTGATAGCCACACAGCCCAAACCGGTCCCCACGGCCAGGCGGAGCCAGTAATATCTGATATGCCTGTACATAAACCGAAACATCAGAAGGCCATAGATCAGATTCGGATAAATTAAAAGCTTATAGTGCTCCTCCACTTTTTCGCTGACCGGAAACAACCACCAGAGAAATTCCGGTCTTCCAATCCAGTCATAGATAAAATGCCAGAGGCTGCCCACCACAGCCGTAAACAGAATGCCTCCAAGGATAAACTTTTTGGTTCTAGTCATAACCATCCCTCCTTTGGGATAGTATATGCAAACTTTTGGTTCTCATCCTGCAACGGCCCGTCCAGCAAAAACCACAAGGACAGAAAACAGCACACTCAGTACGACATATAAAATACCTTCACTCACTCTTCCCTCTGAGACAAGGGTCCCTGTCTCAAGAGCAAACGTAGAAAATGTAGTGAATCCTCCGCAGAGTCCAGTCTTTAAAAACAGGATCAGATTGGGATTTTGGGCCGGTATCTTTCCCGTCCACCCGGCGATCATGCCAATCACAAATGCTCCCAGTACATTAATCCCCAAAGTGACCACAGGAATCCTTATCTGCGCCGATACCGGGATCAACCCAAGAAGATAGCGGAAGACTGCGCCGAGAAATCCTCCCAGACCTACAAATACACACTGAATCATGTATTATTCTCCTTTGAATTCTTCTGTTGTCATAATCTCTCCGGTATCCGTATTCATCACATACCCGAATATCTTAATGTCGTCCGGAATCAGCGGATGCGTGCGCAGAAGTTCCACAGTCTCATTGACAGAGTCGGAAACACAGTCAAATCCTGCAAGCCAGGAATCAAAATCAATGCCGCAGTGTCTGATGAAATTAATCTTGTCTTCTTCTATCCCCCGGTCGATCATGTGCTGGATCATGCCATCGCTGTTCATATGCCCAACACCGCAGTCTGTATGGCCGATGACCATGACCTCCTCGATCCCCAATTCATAGACTGCAATTAAAAGACTTCTCACCACACTTCCAAACAAATGATTGGTGACTCCTCCGGCATTTTTAATGATCTTTACATCCCCGTTTTTTAAACCAAGGGCTGCCGGAAGCAGTTCCGTAAGCCTGGTATCCATACAGGTTAAGATCGCAATCTTTTTGTCCGGATATTTGCTTGTCTTGTACTGTTCATACATCTTATTTTTCACAAATACCTTGTTATATTCCAAAATATCTTCAATCATTTTTTCGTCCTCTCTTGTCTTTTATCAAATCCGCCGTGCTTCCCTTACAGGCTCTCAAATAATCTGCAGGATTAAGCTCCACCTGTGTTCCCCGCTTTCCGCCGCTGACGATAAGTGTCTCCAGATTCTTCACGCTCTCATCCACCACAGTGCGGTAGGCCTTTTTCATCCCTATGGCGGTGCAGCCGCCTCTTATGTAGCCTGTGACTTTGTTTATATCCTTTACGTGAATCATTTCCACTGATTTTTCGCCCACGGCTTTAGCTGCCTTTTTTAAGTCCAGCTCCTCGGCAATGGGAATGACAAACACAAAATATTGCCTGCTCTTTCCCTCCGTGACCAGCGTCTTAAACACCTTATCATAGGGCTGTCCAAGCATATCCGCAATGGCCACCCCGTCAGTAAATTCTTCACATTCGTAGCGATGGATCTCAAACCTGATTTTTTCTTTCTCCAAAATCCTCATCGCATTGGTCTTCGGCTCTTTTTTTGCCATGTTCCTTCCTCCCAACATTCATAGAATGTATGTTGCTGTCTATTATATCACATTTTTTCAGCAGGACAATAGGGGCCGAAAGGCGGCATACAGCTCCTGAGCAAAAAAACGTCCCGCAAAAATCTGCGGGACGTTTTCAACTCCGGTTATAATGAGTACTATACTAAAGAAAAATTTAAGCTTCTACAAATACATCTTTTCCAAGGCCGCAGATCGGGCAGACCCAATCTTCCGGAAGATCCTCAAAAGCAGTTCCCGGTTCGATTCCCTGACTCGGATCACCTTCTGCCGGATCGTATTCATAGCCGCATGGTTCGCAAAGATATTTTTTCATTGTTGTTACCTCCATCTATTAACTTATTTATATTGTGATGTAGGGGTCAAAAGGTATTTTGACCCCCAGATACCTACGGATTGTTCCGCATTTTGTGCTCCCACAATCCTAAAAACATTCGAAATCCGCCCTAATTGGGCTACTTTCTGATGTTTTATGGATCCCAAAGTCATGCTTTTTCATGCAAACATGAAACGCATGCCCTTTTGACCCTGGTATCATATTATCTTTCATCTGTGACGTAAGTATACCATGCTGCCCATGATTTTTACTGTTGCATTTGCAACATTTATATGCCATATTTAAAAAAAAGGAGGTTTTTTTATGCAGTACAATGAAAATCCGCTGTTCACAGATATCACATCGAGGGACTGCCTGGAAATGCTGAACTGTTTTCACTCAGAGGAAAAACTGTTTTCTTCCGGTGAAATGATCCATCATTTTTCTTCTCAAAAACCTGTCATGGGCATTCTTCTCTCCGGCACTGCTTCCGTCCTGCGCTATGAATTCAACGGAAGCCGGACCATTTTAGAGAAGCTGGAGACAAACAGTGTATTTGGTGAAATTCTGGCTTTTCATTCTGAAGAGTATGAAGATATTCACCTGAAGTGTGATACCGAATGCAGGGTACTCATGATCGATTATGAGTCTCTCATGAAGCCCTGCACTAATGCCTGTGCCTGCCATATCCGGCTGATCCAGAATGTCACCTGGCTGATATCTCAAAAAACTATGAGTCTCAGCCAGAGAGTCGAGGTTTTGAGCAAGCGCACCATCCGTGAAAAGCTATATTGTTATTTCATGCAGGAATCCCTGCGGCAGAAATCCAGTTCTTTTCATATCCCGTTTACCATGTCAGATTTGGCGGATTATCTGTCCGTAGACCGGAGTGCAATGATGCGGGAGCTGAAAAAAATGAAAGAAGACGGCATCCTTTCCTCTGAAAAAAGAATGGTCCGCCTTCTCCCGGAGCATACTGCGGGTGTTTAATCTTCCAGCGCAGTTTCATATACTTTTTTTGTCTTTTCGTCGAAACAGATGAATTCAATGCAGTCAAAATCATCTTTGTTTCCGCAGAATTCTTTTATGGTCCTCACCGCAATCGGCGCAGCCTTTGAGAGCGGAAACCGGAACAGGCCCGTGCTGATGGACGGAAAGGTCACATGCCTGCATCCATGCTCTGAGGCCAGCTTAAGACAGCTCTCATAACAGCCTGCCAAAAGCTCTTCCTCGCAGTCGTCTCCGCCTCTCCACACCGGTCCCGGCGTATGGATTACGTACCTGGCCGGGAGGCTGTAAGCCTTTGTGATCTTGGCGTCTCCGGTATCACATCCGCCCAAAGTGCGGCACTCCGCCAAAAGTCCGGGTCCGGCCGCCGCATGGATGGCACCGTCCACACCTCCTCCGCCCAAAAGCGTCGGATTGGCGGCATTGACTATGGCATCTGCCGGAACCTTCGTGATATCACCTAGGGTTATCTTTATCTCCATTTTTCATATCCTTTCTAGCGCGCAGATAAACCGTAAAGCATAGCTACATAGCAGGCAAAATCTCCAATCCGTTTTCTCTGGTCACCGAGCTGCTTTCTCCATGAAACATCCAGCCCTCTCTGCTCCATCATGCCGCTCAGAAGATTCAATGTGTGTATGACATTATCATGCTTTCTCGTCCTTCCGTCATTGTCCCGCTGACCTTTCCTGATCTGCTTCCAATTTGCCCGGAGGTCCGCATAGACAGTCATTGCACTCAGAGCCAATTCCCAAAATTCTTCAAACTCTTCGTCATCCTCCGGCGAATTCTGAAGGATTGCCTCATAAATCTCCATAGCTTCCTCAAAAGGGAGCGAATTCGGCTGTGTCAGATAATTCTCATATTTTAAATCTTTGTTCATAAAAAGGCTCCTTTCCTCTGCATAACTGCTGATCTGTTCTGCACTTTCCCGGCTGTCTTCCATTGCTTTATATCTCTAGTTTAACTTGCTTTCAGGTCTTTGTAAATCTAAAATCCTTATCTCACCGCGTCTTTGATCTGTTCAAGAATCCCTTCCTGTCTTTCGTCAAAAAGGAGGCCTTTATTATATTTATAATAAGGATCACAGCCGTTTTCTTTAATAAATCGGACACTGTAATAATTCACATTCAGCTCCGTGACAAAGACCACCATTTCCTGTCCGTCCCCGAAGGCTGCCTCCATGAAATCAAAGGCATAAAGAAGGGCATCCGATATCTTCTCCACCAGCTGCTCCCTGCTTTCTGTCTCTGCCTTAAACCAGCTTCGAACCGCTTTCGGCTCATCCTGCGGTTTCTCTTTCTTCAAATTTTCAAGGTAAGTTTCCAGTCTCCCGATGACCTTCTTCCATATATGTTCTTCCTCCTTCGCAATCTGCTCGGCTTTCTTTCTCTTCTGAAATTCTGACTCAGCTTTTTTATGTGTTTCCTGCATAGACTCATGCTCCATGTAGTCTTTCAGCCATGAAAAAAGCTCGCTTACATAGGCATCTGTTTTCGCATATTCCATGAAAAACTCATTTAATTTTCCGTTCAGCAGATGGACAATGCTGAGCCGCTCGTCAAACGGAGCAAATTTCAGTTTCTCCAGCATGTCTTCCGTGAAAGAACCCTCGAGGATCTCGTCAATTTTATAGTCCTTTCTGTATTTTCTGTAAAGTTCCAAATAATTTGCAAACTCTTTGGCAATCCCTAAATGCCGGATATACTGATAAATCACATCCCGATCAACAGTTTTTCCAAGTCCTTCGTACGCCTTCATAAAGTCGGACAAATCCTCCCATCCCCTGGCAGTCACAAAGGCTTTTCCGTCTACTGTTGTCTCCATCCTGTAAAAATGATTTTTCCGGATCTCAAGGTAAGCCATGACAGCAGGATGGATTCCTGCTCTGTATGCATATTCCTTCCAGACATCATAGTCTGCTTCCACATCGATCAGTTTGATCCTGTCCAATGTCACCACATCAAACTCCCTGACAGACTTATTGTATTCCGGTGGATTCCCAGCCGCCACGATGACCCATCCCTCCGGTACCTTCTGATTTCCAAAGGTCTTGCACTGCAAAAACTGCAGCATGGTGGGCGCCAGCGTCTCAGAGACGCAGTTGATCTCATCAATGAATAAGATGCCCTCCTCAAGACCGGTCTGTTCTATTTTTTCATATACCGAAGCTATGATCTCGCTCATAGTATACTCTGTCACGGAATATGTGACATCTCCATAGGTTTTTTCTTTAATGAACGGAAGCCCAACGGCACTCTGTCTTGTGTGATGGGTGATCGTATAAGCTACCAGCCCAATGCCGCATTCCTTTGCAATCTGTTCCATAATCTGTGTCTTTCCGATCCCGGGAGGCCCCATCAAAAGAATCGGCCTCTGTCTCAACGCCGGTATCCGGTATTCCCCGTACTCATTTTTATTTAAATACGCTTCCACAGAATCTTTAATTTCCTGTTTCGCACGTTTAATGTCCATAATCTTCTCCTTCAAACTCTTCTTCGCAAACAATCAGTTTCATCGCCCACGGCGGTACGTGGGCATCCTCGTATTCTTCTTCCATGAAAATAAAAGCAGTCTCAAACGGCGGCTTTTTCTTCGGATAAATCCCCTGCCCGTCTGTAAAATACAAAACTCCCTTGAGACTGTAAAATTCTCCTTCTTCCATGAGCTTTACTATATACTCAAATGCCGGGCGGAAGTCTGTACCGCCTTCCCCTTTGAGCTCCAAATGTTCCATATATTCTTTCAGCTCTTTTTTATCACGGATCTTTTTATCTTTCTGGATTTTTTCATCACATTGTATGATATGGATATTAACCTTTTTAAGAAATGTTTCTTCTTCCTTTAAAATGCCATAGGTCTCTTCCAAAAACTTCTTTACCAGTTCACCGGAACAGGACATGGAGGTATCAATGACGATCGCAAATTCTTCTACTTTTTTTACTTCTTTCCACTCCTGTGGCTCCACTAACGGCATGTTTCCGTACATACGAAGCCCGTAGGTGTAGAACACATAGTCAAAAGAATCCTCGTCCACACCGATTTCCTCTCTCAGCACCGCAAATTTTTTCAGAAATTCCCGGTAATCATACCTCTCCCTGTTTTCGATCTGCATCTGCCGGACCATATCTCCCGCGTCCGCAGACATCTCCTGGGAAAATGTCTCCATATCCAGTTCCATCTTTTCACTGATGTCCTGCCACTGGTTCCGGATCTCCTGCTGCATCTTTGGCTGGTCTTTCGCCGGCCAGAAGCTGTGGCTGTCCATGACAAACTCTTCCCCGATGCGCTTTATTTCCTGTTCTGTAAGCTCCCATTCCTTGATCCTTTTGTAGATGCCTTCCGCCGTCAGCACCTTCAGTTCTTTCCTGAGACGTTTATAAATATCTTTTCGGAACACAGTGCCATATAAAGAAACCGACGCGGTCTTCCACTGGTCGATCACGGATTCGACAGCAATATCACAGCTGATGTCCCACAATTCTTTTTCCCTGTTTTTCTGTCCGGTCAGATGATGAAAAAGGCAGTGCAGTACCAAATGGAGATACATCCGGTTCACCATTCTTCTGTCCTGTGCATACAACTTTGCCAGATACCCCTGATGAAAGTATATAACCCTGCCGTCAGAGGCGATTCTCTCTGCGTCTGCATGGCATATATAAAAAAAGCTGCTCAATGCCAGATCCATGAACCTCATGTGCAGATAAAGTTCATCTCTTGAAGCCATGAGGATCTGCTTTCCGGCTTCGGCAAGCCTCTCTGCTTTTTCTGTTTCTTTCTGCATATTTCTCCTAACTATAACTCAAAAATTTTCTTTTTCGGAGGAAACAGGCGCTGCTTTTCATTCATCAGAAAACTCATGATCTCTCCGTCTTTCTGTGAGGATGCCTGCTCTATAGCCGCTTCCATCGCCTTCTCATTCCAGAGACCCTCCTTAGATAAGAACCGCAGTGCTTCCATATCACGTTGTTTGACAAATCCTTTTGCAATATTCTTTGCACGGTCTTTTACATATGTTGTATACTCTTTTTTTGCTTTTTCACTCAGTTCATATGGATATCTGAGCCGTCGGACGGCAATTTCCGATACCAGCTCCGGCCGTTCTTCTATCACTGCAACGGAAAACAGCTGGTCATAGGCCTGATAGTCCACTTCCCTTTTCTGAAAGCACTGACGATACTTATAGCCCGACCCATTAAAATATTTCTCAATGATCCTTGCCGGAGTATTTTCTACCGCCTCTTCATAAAATTCGGGAAAGACCAGCTTTGCTGTCTTTACGGGCCCAGCTTCTGTACAGTAATGCAGGTCGGCATACAGCTCATATCGTATTTCTCCGACGATATCTTTAAGACACGTGCTTTTCCCTTTATTGCAGAAAATCTCCACATGACGGAGCCTGCATCCGTTAAACACTCCGGTTCCGGTGACTTTCAGTGCATCTGAAAAAGTCAGTTTTTTAAGATTGCTGCATCCGTAGAAAGCATATTTACCCAGTTCCTCTATTTCATTAGGTAAATATACCATTTCAATCATGTTCCCGCAGAGCAGTTCACTTTTATCGTCAAAAAATTTGTTATCTGTTACGTCATATATTTCTACATCTTCCTCTTCCTGTTTCTTCCACTGGGAAAATGCATAGTCTCCTAGTATTTTAAAAGGCTGTCCGCCCACAGTGTCCGGAAATGATACAATGCCGTCATTTCCATAACAGCGGATCAGTTTAAGACCTCTCTTTTCTTTCCGGTAATAAAGGGTAAGTCCCATTGCGTCCATCCTTTCCGCAAATTTGTCTGATAATTACAGTCCTATTATACTACATAAGAAAAAAAAGAAAACAGCCTTATTTTGGGGTGATCTGATATGTTATTTACTGAAGTACGGCCTGTCCAGCAATTTCAGTTTTTGACTGAAACAATTTCCCAATTAAAAAGCATTATAAAGATGTACAAAATAAAAATCCGGACATGCCGGATTAAGTAGCTATGGGATATTCATTTCTTACGATATTTTTTCTCTATCACTGTCACATAGACAGCCATAGTCACAATAGCCTCTGCCATGACTCCTAAAATTGAAAACAGAATAAATGGAGAATTTTGCTTTTTTAAAAGGGGCAGCCCCAAAACAATTAGAATTAAACCGAAGACACACCATAATTTACCCATCGCGCAGTTATATGATTTTACATTATTTACAGGAAAAACTTCTGCATTCGCCCAAAAGCCAAACGCAACTTCCTTCTTTGCGTTGAAAGCATAAATGCCAAGAATAATAAATGAAAGACCTACAAATAACCATATTAAAAATGATATCATTGTTGCGCACTTCCCTCCTGTAAACTGTAATTACACTTTGTTCAAGGGCAGTAAGACAAATTCCCTTAACCATAATAGCAGTTATAATGTAAAAGTAAAAAACGAGAGGCTTCAATATTCAACTCTTGTTATTGTTTATCGCTGTAAGCCTCTTTACAAAAATGAAAGTATTAATATTTCAATACAACTCTTGTTATTGTTTATCTGCCGGAAAATGCAACGGCAGCACAACTGGAAACACATTTCAATACAACTCTTGTTATTGTTTATCTCGAGTGCTAAGAGTAACAACTATTTTAAATGAAATTTCAATACAACTCTTGTTATTGTTTATCTAAGTTTACCAGCTCAGTTCTCCGTTCTCCAAAATCATTTCAATACAACTCTTGTTATTGTTTATCACTGTATGTGTTGTGCAGTTGCGTAATATAGAAGATTTCAATACAACTCTTGTTATTGTTTATCGGTATGTGGAATTATGAATTTTATGACAAAAGGAGAATTTCAATACAACTCTTGTTATTGTTTATCAAATCAGACTAGAATTTCTACTATGGATACTAACCATTTCAATACAACTCTTGTTATTGTTTATCGAAGATAACACAAGGCTTAATAGTTTGGTTTCGCAATTTCAATACAACTCTTGTTATTGTTTATCTCCGAAGTCGTCGAGGATTCCAAGATCTTTTTGTAATTTCAATACAACTCTTGTTATTGTTTATCCAGAAAATATTATTTCATATCCCGATTGTGAGAGTAATTTCAATACAACTCTTGTTATTGTTTATCACAGATCGGAGGATTTTGGAATGGAAATTTATTAATTTCAATACAACTCTTGTTATTGTTTATCTTTTCCTATGCGGATTTTAATTCTCGCTTTTCTTTTATTTCAATACAACTCTTGTTATTGTTTATCAGCGGCTTTTGCAAACTTTTTTGCGAACGTCTTTAAATTTCAATACAACTCTTGTTATTGTTTATCGGTAAGAGTTGTGCTCATGTTGTAGGCTTCTTTTTCATTTCAATACAACTCTTGTTATTGTTTATCACCAATCCTTGGCCGTTTCCAATGCGCCGGTAACCTTATTTCAATACAACTCTTGTTATTGTTTATCCAACGTATTTCCGCCATTCTTTATTTTCATTATAGTCATTTTCCCTGATAAAATCAACGTTTCCCTTATTTTTTCCCAACCGGCAGCAGTTTTTCAGTTTTGTCTTAAAAATGATCTCTAACCCGCAGTTTTATGCGGTTTCTACGTACTCATAGAATTTACCGGTTGGGAAATTGAACAATTCTTTTAGAAAAATTTATGAAACTTCCCTATTGTACTAGAAAGATCATTGCCGCTGAAACTGCCAATGTCAGCAGTCCTGCGCAGACTGCCAGCAGTAATTTCTGATACGGCCGTTTTCCGGACTCCCGGTATTTCTCTATTTCATCGAGTTTTTTTCCTTCCGTAAAAGCCATGATCTCTTTATACGTCTGAATATCATGTGTCTTCTTCTGTTTCTCAACGCGGCTTGCATAATAAATTGCACAGCCGAAAATTACTAACCAGATCACGATTCCGACCACGTCTCCATAGAAAGAAAGCGGTACTGCCAGCACTGCTGTTGCTACGAGAAGCAAACCGAAGATGAAACTGTCACGATTCCATTTTTTAATATCCTCTGCTTTAATCTGTTCTCTCATCTCTTCCAAATCTCCTTTCACTAAGGTATCAAGAGAAATATGAAAAAGAGTGCTCAGCAGAAGCAGACTTTTTACGTCGGGATAGTTCTTACCGTTTTCCCAATTTGAAATTGTCTGCCGTGTGACGTATACCTTCTCTGCCAATTCATCCTGTGAGAGATTTGAATCAAGCCTGTATTTCTTTATTTGTTTGCTGAACTCCATTTTCTTATTCCTCCTGCTTGTGTTTTATGTTGTATCGACATTATATCGATTGAGATTCAGATTTTCTATCAAAAGTGTTTGACATCCTCGTTTTTTCAGCATGTAAAATAGATTTGACATGTCCTTTTCGGGCCAAAAATGGCCCTGCAGCCTTCATCCATTCATCAGGCAGACAGACAGCATAAATCCATTGACCGATTTTGAGAAGACCCCTTTTAATAATTCGGCTCATCAATTTTTATAATCCGGATTTCTTTATCCCCGGCTATTTTTTGAACCAACGATTCCACTCCCAAGATTTCCGTATTCGTATGACTTCCCACAAACAGGTTCATTCCCACATGCTGTGCGTATTGCTGTGAATAGAGCACGTACTCCCCTGTGACATATGTATCACATCCGGCCTCTGCAGCTATTCTCATTTCTGTTGTCATGTTGCCTCCGCCTGCGGCCACTGCCACTTTTCTTACCGGGTTTGCATTATTCTGGTAACAGCGCACTTGTTCCTTAAGAATATCGGTCAGCATTTCACTGAACACATTGAAATCAACGGGCTCGACCTCACCTGTCACCCCGCCGTAATAGATATCTGCA
The DNA here is from genome assembly GCF_910574135.1 of Anaerostipes faecis. Lineage (NCBI taxonomy): Bacteria > Bacillati > Bacillota > Clostridia > Lachnospirales > Lachnospiraceae > Anaerostipes > Anaerostipes faecis. The sequence continues at coordinate 223,740 of NZ_CAJSYK010000001.1, forward strand.
TATGGCATCACTTTTTCAAGGCCTCTCATCCCAAGTGCTTTTGCCAGTGACGCACTGGTTCCAAACTCCGCATCATCTAACGGCGCATGAAAATAAGCATGGGTAATTCCGTTTTTTTCTAAGATTTGATTGCAGCTTTCTTTCAGTCCAAAAATAAATTCCCATGAATCATGATGGGTCACGAGAAACTCTATCTGTTTCTGACAGGCTTTTTCTATGAGTGCCTCTGTCAGATTTACTGCATACCCGATAGTTTTAATTTCTCTCTCGAATTCATTAAAAAACCCCCATTCCTGCGGAAGCATCTGCAGTTTTTTTTCGTCAAACATACCCATGAGATCTGCTTTAAGTTCACTGTACTTCATCATATACTACTTTCCCTCCCATCAAAGTTTTAGATATCATTCTATCACCTCACTGTAAGAATTGCAACAATGGCTCTGGGCTCAAAAAAATCCCTGAACGCTGAGTCTGATCTAAACAGCCTCTGCACACAAGGATTTTTCATGGGAATTATTTATTTGCTTTGTATTCTTCTACTTTTTTTGTATCAGTATTTTTCTTATAGATTTTTCCGTTGTCTTTGTCGACGTAGAAATCACCGTATTTTTTACCGGAGTCTTTGGATGTGTCATAAATTTCAAAGTGGTAACCTTTTGCCCCATCTCTGTACTCTATGACATTTTTGTCTTTATTTCTTACTTCATACTGACCGTCTCCATCAGAACTAAGTTTATTGATCAGATAGTCATGGGCATCATCATAATCATCAAATCCATTGGCTACATCGTCCGCCAGGTCTTTTGCTCCGTCTGCCACATCATCAGCCGCATCTTCCACGTCGTCACCCAAATCATTGTTTGTTGCTGTAGTGGATGAACCGCCTTCTGTGGTTTTTTCTGTTGTTGTAGCATCATTTTTGTTTGAGCATCCTGTAAACATCGCAGCGACACTTAATGTGAGGACTGCAACCATTGTAAGCATCCAACATTTCTTTTTCATTATGAACTCTCCTTTTCCTTTGGAATAATTATTTGATACCACTATTGTTTCCAATGAAAAGGAAAATATACCTTAATAAATTTTGTGACAGTTTTTTATCAATATTGGAGGAACGCATTTCAAAGCGTGACGAAAATATTGGTAAAAAACTCTTAATCAAAAATTTTATTTGGATTTAAAATATTTTTCGGGTCCAGGGAAAGCTTCACCTGCTTCATCATCTGAAGGTTTAAAGGATCTGCTGCTTTTTTTAAATATTTTTTCTTGCTCAGCCCGATCCCGTGTTCTCCTGACGTCAGGCCGCCAAGCTCACTGCTTTTATCGTAGGCCGAAGCCAGTACTTCTTTCCGGTCTTTTTCCCACTGCTCCTGTGTCCTGCCGCCCCGGACAACACAAAGGTGTACATTCCCGTCTCCCGCATGTCCGAAACTTACCATTTGAACTCCGGTTTTCTGTTCTAAATCATTGATATATTCTATGAATTCAGCTGATTTATTGATGGGAACCACAATGTCCACCGGCTCCTGTTCCGATTTTGCCTCCACGGCTTTTACAAGGGCTCCCCGTATTTTCCACACCGTATCAATCGTCTCTCCGTCTTGCAGCACGAGCGCGTCCTTAGCTCTGCTTTCTTTGGCGATTATTTTCAGTTTTTCGACCCGTTTATAAATTTCCTCCAAGTCGTCTCCGTCAAAGGTCAGAAGAATATATGCCGCTGCATCTTGATAAGGAAAAGCAAGACCAACGTATTCTTCTCCCAATGCAACTACTTTCTTCTCCACAAATTCAATGGCTGTCGGGTCCAGATTGCCCCGGATCACGTTTAAGACCGCCCGGATACCCGTATGGAGATCATTAAAAGGCAGAAGAACACTCAATGACTCCTGAGGTTTTGCTGTAAGCTTCACAATGGCCTTTGTGATTACTCCGAGGGTTCCCTCTGAGCCGATCATCAGATGTTTCAGGGAAAGACCAGAACTGTCTTTTACGACTTTACCGCCAAGCTCTGCCACACTGCCGTCGGCCAACACTACTTCCAATCCACGGATATAATCTCTGGTGACACCGTATTTTACGGCGCGCATTCCTCCTGCATTGGTGCTGATATTTCCGCCGATGGTCGCTGTCTTCTCGCCCGGGTCCGGAGGGTAAAACAAGCCTTCCTGCTCCACCAGCTCCTGAAAATCTTTCAGCACTACACCGGGTTCCACCGTTGCCGTAAAAGTATCCTTATCAATCTCCAGCACCCGATTCATGCGGGACAGATCCAAAACGATCCCTCCGTCCGCCGGTACCGTAGAACCTACAAGATTGGTCCCTGCTCCTCTCGGTGTAACCGGAATCTTATGATCATATGCGTATTTCATAATATCGCTGACCTCTCTTACAGACTCAGGAAATACCAGCGCTTTTGCCCGGCCCTTGAGCCTTCCCAGAGTGTCCGATAAATATTTTTCTTCTATATCAGAGTCAAAGATCACCCGCCTGCTGTCGGGGATCAAACTTTCAAGTCCGTTCAAAGTCATCACCTACCGTTTCGTAAATTTTAATGCTACCTTATCTCCGAGCCACTGCCCGAGCTGGACAATGAAGATCAATACGATTACTGTAAAGGTCAGGACACCGGTCTCATACCGGTTGTATCCGTACCGGATCGCCAAGTCTCCGATCCCGCCTCCTCCGACGCTTCCTGCCATGGCAGAGTAACCGATGATGCTTACAAATGTCACCGTAAGTCCACGGATCAGACTCGGAAGAGCTTCCACAAACAGAACCTTGCGGATGATCAGGGAAACACTTGCCCCCGTAGCCACCGCTGCCTCCACGACTCCTTTGTCCACTTCACTGAAAGATCCTTCCACCAATCTCGCATAAAATGCTACAGATGCGATTGAAAGAGGAACCGCCGCCGCTGCCGCACCAATGCTGGTACCTACTAAGATTCTTGTCAGCGGCAGGAGTACTACGAGCAGAATAATAAACGGCATGGAACGGATAATATTTATAATTGTACCTGCCACCGCATTGACTGCCCGGTTCTTGAAAAACAGGGGATTAGCCGTCAAATGCAGCACCAGCCCGATCAGCATTCCGAATACAACGGCTGCTGCCATGGCGATCAGTACCATCTGTATGGTCTCTACTGTTGCATTTCCAAATTCTAATTTTATAATCTCCATCGTTTCCTTCATCTTACCGTCCTCCCTCTAATTTTTCTACGCGGTACACATTTTCTTTCATATAACGAAGAGCTTTTTCCCGTTCTTCTTTTCTGCCTCTCAAGATCACAATCAGCACACCCAATGGTTTCTTATGAATATAGTCGATCTTTCCGTTGATGATATCGATCACCACGTCAAATTGCTTGGAAACCTGGCTGATCACAGAGGCATAAGCCTTTTCTCCGGTATAACAGAGTTTCACGAGTTCCTCTTCCTCCGACAGCTTCACCTCATCAGGAACGCCCACATTGAGCACCCGCTCCACAAGACTTTTGGTAATCTCTTCTCTCGGCTCTGCAAATGCAGAATAAATATCCCGTACTTCCTTGATTTCTCCGTTCTCCATGAATGCAATCCTGTCAAATAATTTTTTTGCAACTTCCATCTCATGTGTGATGAAAACTATGGTGATATGATATTTTTCATTGATCTCTTTTAACAGAGCCACGATTTCTTCTGTATTCTCCAAATCCAGTGCAGATGTCGCCTCATCACAGAGCAGGATCTTCGGATCGTTTGCCAGCGCTCTCGCGATCGCCACTCTCTGTTTCTGCCCGCCGCTTAAGTTGGCCGGATAGGAATCCGCTTTTTCAGGCAGATGTACCATTTCAAGGAGTTCTTTTACTCTTCCCTGTATTTTCTCTTTCGGATAATGGTTTGCATGGAGAGCAAACGCCACGTTTTCTGCGATCGTGGAACCGCTGATCAAATTAAAGTGCTGGAAGATCATTCCGATGTCCAGACGGACCTTACACAGCTCTTTTCTTTTCAGGGAAGTGATTTCATTCCCTTCGATCAGTACCTGTCCGGAGGTAGGCGGCTGAAGCAGATTGATCACCCTGACAAGCGTGCTCTTGCCGGCTCCGCTGGGCCCTACAATACCAAAGATTTCTCCTTCCTCAATGGTCAGATTCACATTTTTAACCGCCTGAAAATCCTTTTTATTCTGCTGAAATGTCACTCCAATATTCTTTAATTCAATCACAGTTTCTCACCTTTCTCTTTTAAGTTTATTTTTCTTTGTATTTTTCTGTCCACCAGTCTGGTTTCTGGAAGGACTTAAAGCTGCTCTTTTTGTCTGACACTGCTTTATAAAAATCTTCTGACTCCACAGCCTCTTTGAGGTCTCTTCCCAGCTGCCCTTTCACATCGTCAGCTTTTACGGCAATGACATTTTTATATTCTTCCGCCAAAGTCTCGACTGCCAATGCCTTGGAAAAATCCAGTTTTGCCGCATATGCATAATTTCCGGGAACTACACCCGCCGCAAGACTGTCCAGGCTCCTTGATATCTGAGCGGCATCCAAAGTTATAAGCTTTAGTTTTTTAGGATTTTGGGCGATATCCTTTTCCGAAGCCTTTGTCTGATCGATGTTTTTCTTTAAAGTAATGATCTTTTCTTTGTCAAGAATGCCAAGAGCCCTTGCCAGGTTAGAAGGATCGTTCGGTATCCCGATCTTGTCACCCTTTTTCAGTTCTTTCAAAGATTTGATGCTGTCAGAAAAAATTCCTGCTCCTGCAGTCGGCACCGCAATGACTTTGCTGATTCTCAGATCATTATCTGCCGCAAACTTTTCTAAATATGCCGTGTGCTGCATTAAATTTGCATCGATCTCACCGTTTGCCAGGGCCTGATCCGGCAGTACATAATCACTGAACTCTCTCACCGATACTTTGTAGCCCTTTTTCTCCAAAGAAGGCGCGATCGCTTTTTTAACCATGTCCCCGTATGGTCCGGCACATACACCGATGGTGATATCTTTTGCAGCGCTGGCATTTCTTCTCCCGCAGCCGGTCAAAGCACCCAGTGCCAATACTCCAATCATAACGATTCCTGTCAGCTTTTTCAACGATTTTTTCATAATACGTTCCTCCATTTTTATACAAATCCTATTTTTTCAGTATGGAATTCATAATTTCATGCTTCTGCTCCGTCTGCGGCCGTTCAGACATGGAGCGTTTTCATGCTTTAGGGAACCAGCATCATATTTTCAGAAGCACCAAAAAAGGAGGCCATGCATGGGCCTCCTTATCAATCAACCGTTCTGTTCTTTTCTCGGCATCTAAGATATCTCCATACAAATATGATGTTCCGGTATTTGATTGTACGCAAAAGAACTGCACATGCTCTGCATCTGCATTTCCATACCCATCATATCCATCATGAAATTCTTGTATGCCTCGATAAAATTCATTGCGGTATCTCCTTCTTGCTGATTTCCTATCTTACCTATAGGTTATTTGGAATCTTACACGTTTTTTTTTCATTTGTCAATAGAATTTTTATGATCTCCTCACTTTTTTCCAAAAGACCCGATCTCGATGAGATTCTCGTCCGGGTCTGCAACATAGCTTGTCCTCTGTCCCCACGGTTCCGTTATCGGTGCGAGAACCGGCTTTGCTCCTGCTTCCAGCACTCTCTGATACTCCCGGTCCACGTCTTCATAGGAAGGCAGATCAAAGGCAAGCTCCACCGTCCCATTTATTTTTTCCGGATAGCCTTATGTCATGTTCCTGTATATCTGTTTAAATTCTTCTTCAGTTCCAATACAAGATCATCCGCCAGGCATTTGGGTTCCATGACCATTGCCTGGCTTCCAAAACTCAAAATCCACTGCTTCATGTTATCATAATTCACGAAATCCCATTCAAAGATCAGGTGGCCCTGCTCATCTTCCGTATAACATCCGGCCCCGTATTCTTCCACAAGCCTGTATTTTGCTTCTTTTTCAAAGACTGCTCTAAGTTTCACTGCATCCTGTCTGAAATAGTCCTGAAAATCTGCCTCCGCTTTACCTGCAATTCTCACCAGAAAACTGTTTTCTGTCTCTTTGAGCGATCTCTCGGTATTCTTCTCCTTTGCCGTAATAATACAAAAAATTCACCGTATGCCGGCTGGAAACCGCATGTTTTATGATCCCGATCTTCTCTTTCAGTGATTCTTCATAGTGAGAAGCCAAATCGATCAGGATCATTCCTTCTGACAGAACCGAATCTTCCGGTTCTAAAGAGAGCTTTTCCATGAGACTTAACGCAGCGGAAGTCCTCGATACGCTGTCAATTCCTTTCAGCCCTTCAAAAACTGCTCTCAGCTCTTCTTTCGTAAAAACAGTTTTGTCAAGCTTATAGCCTTCTGCGATGCGGATTCCGGCGCCGTAACTCTGTCGTTTCTGAGCAAAAGTGTGATGATTCCGATTAAACGGTCTATTTTCATTGAGATGCCTCCTGCATAAAGAACAAAAAATTTTTAAAAGAAAGAACAAAGTGGGCAAGCCCACTTCAACGCCCCAACCCCTCACTCTTTGAGGGGCTTGACAACTTTGGGTGCCAGATGCAATTTGCCGCAGGCAAATAATTTCCTTACGCATCTGTGCACAACCCGCGGAGCGTTTTTATTTCATAGGGAAGGTCGCAGAACTTTCCTATGAAATGAAAAAACTCCGTTTCATCTGAAACGGAGTCCTATGAGCGTGCGGGGATTCGAACCCCGGACAACTTGATTAAAAGTCAAGTGCTCTACCACCTGAGCTACACACCCTGATTATGTTATTTAATTCTGATGGAACTGGGCTAGCTGGATTCGAACCAGCGGATGCAGGAGTCAGAATCCTGTGCCTTACCACTTGGCGATAGCCCAACAGCTTTATCAATATATCACAGCAAAAATCTTATGTCAACTACTTTTTTACTGATTTTCCAAAAAATATGAGACAGATCTCCGTCTGCGATTTCCTGATTCGGAACTGAGCGTGCGGGGATTCGAACCCCGGACAACTTGATTAAAAGTCAAGTGCTCTACCACCTGAGCTACACACCCTGATTATGTTATTTTTAATTCTGATGGAACTGGGCTAGCTGGATTCGAACCAGCGGATGCAGGAGTCAGAATCCTGTGCCTTACCACTTGGCGATAGCCCAACAGCTTTATTAATATACCACGGAATTTCGACAAGCGCAATGGTTTTTTATATTTTTTTTAATTTCTTTTGTTCTTGTATGCCGAATAAAAAATGTTGTAAAACTGTCCTATTTAGTTTTACAACATTTTCTTTCAGCATTTTTTTATTTTACCGTTACGCTGACCTTTTTATACTTTCCATTTTCACTGATCACATAAATTGTTGCCTTACCGGCTTTCTTTGCCCTGATCTTTCCCTTATTATTTACTGCTGCCACAGAACCTTTTGATGTAATGTAACGTATTTTGCACCGTGTTTTTTCGGCTGTTTCCTGCCAGACGGGACTTTGACCTTCGCTTTAATAACGGCTGTCTTTCCCTTTTGAAGTTTCATTGATCTCTTCTTTACAGAGACAGAGGATGCATTTGCATACTGGGAACTAGCCCTCATCAATACATGTGCCGTATTAGATTTTCCAATGTTCTTTTTCTTTTTGTTCACATTTTGATATGGTCTTACATAAAACTTATAGGAACCGTTGGATTTCAGTTTCCGTTTTCCGACTTTTAGGGTATTACATACTGCAGGATGCCACAATCTTATAGTTATCTGGTATATTGTATTTATTTTCCACAGGCTCGAGATTCCAGCTGATCTCACATAAGGTCTCCCTCATCACCTTTTTGCAGTAAAGCATGACAATGCCCGCATCGATTTGTTCTTCGTAGAGATTGGTCTCCTCATCGTCCCTTACCGTAAGGATCAGCAGTCCGCCGTCAATAATGAATCTCCACGGCTGGCGGTTCAAAGTAGAAGGCGCCATTCTTGCATAATTTAACGGTTCATAAACAGCCCGGCTCACAAGCTCATCCACTGTTGCCTTATTATCCCATGTATCAATAAAAACGATCTCTTCTAAAGGCATCCTTGGGGATGTAACGCTGTCTTTCACCTGGAAATCCGCATTGGCATATCCTTTTCCCAGTGTGACATTCCCTGTAACCTTTTTAAACCGCTTCTTTCCGTATCCTAATGCCATGATCGCCACCACTTCTTTATCCGTGACAATGTTCAGCTTTTCAATGACTGTATGGCTGTCTTTAAAAGTAATCCAGCAGGAATCCACTCCCAGAGAATGAGCTTTAACAGAGATAGATTCACCCACATATCCGCCGTTTTCAATATAATGATCCTTTTTCTCTGACAAAACGATCATATAATGCGGCGCATTGATCAAAATCCCTTTATACCCTGCATACCCATCCAGCTGGCGGTAAACGGTATCATTATCCATGAACCGAATATCGATCTCAATACTGTCATCCAGACGCTCACAGGACTGGGCAAAATCCCGGATCTTCTTAATTGTACCGGCATCGACTTCCTTCTCTTTATAATCCCTGACGGAGTTCTTGCTTTCAATCAAATCTTTATATTCCATAATCATACAACCTCCCTTATCCAGTAAAAACATCTTCCTGCTACTTGTTATATTATACCTTATCGCGCAAAGCGCGTCCACCCGAGAGACATATTCCACATAATTTCCGTTCGGCTCTTAGAATGCCTCGCTCCAGTCATGTAGAAAATGGATATAGTGTCTGCCGCAGAAGCCGGCCTTACAAACTGCCCTCCAGCGGCTTAAAAAGGACAGGTGGATCATTTCCCCATCTGCCCTTTTTATCTATTCTTCTAAATAAGATTCTATGACTTTTACCGCTTTGTCTATGCCTGTCCGGCCGGTGTTGATGACCAGTTCATAATTGCTCGGATGTCCCCACTTGATTTTCGTGTAATAGTTGTGATAAGAGGCTCTCTCCCGGTCAGTCCTCTTGATCAGTTTCCCTGCTTCCTTTTCTGTGATCTGCCGCAGTTCCATAATTCTCTGAATCCTGTCTTCGAGCGGACTGTGGACAAAAACTGAGATGCACTCTGCCTGATTCTGCAGGATAACATCCGCGCATCGTCCCACAAAAATACAGGAGCCTTCGTCTTTTGCCATCTGCCGGATGGCAATGGACTGAAGGGCAAACAGCTTCTCCGAAGTGACTACAAAATCCCTTGTAATGTCCGTTGCAACATGTCCAGCCGGCATCACCCCCAGAAACCCCCGGAAGTCTCTGGCCTCTCCCTGTTCTTCCACGAAGTCTTCAGGCACATTGCCAAGTTCAGCTACCTTTGTTATGATCTCGCTGTCGAACAGCTTGATCCCCAGCTTCTCTGACAGATGTTCTCCCAATTCATGGCTAAGACCAATATCTTATCTACATTATACCATGATAGAGCAAAAAAAACAGAAGGAATTGTTCTTTTATAAAAACAATCCCTTCTATTCTCTTCCTATATAACAGCGATATGATAAGTTTCCAGCCAGTAGTTGACCTGAAGCATAAACGCCACCATCTGCGGTCCTGCCATCAGCTGTCCATACCACGGCTTTCCGTAGTCCGATGGACTCTCTAAAAATTCTTCCGTTTTCTTTTTATCGATCAAATCCCGGATCGGAGCGTTTGGATCTGCGATCACTTCCCGCAGCCGGTCTCCCAGCATTTTTTCATATTCAGGATGATAAGTTTTCGGATACGGACTCTTCCTCCTGTATAATACTTCATTTGGGAGGTCTCCTTCGCCCGCGGCCCTTAACAGGCCTTTGACCACACCACCCGGACATTTCATTTCCCACGGCACGTTCCACATATATTCCACGATTCTGTGGTCGGCAAACGGTACTCTGGCTTCCAGCCCGGAATACATGCTGGTACGGTCCATCCGGTCCAGAAGTGTGACCATAAACCATTTAAGATTAAGATAAGAGATCTCTCTCCTCCTGCTTTCTGTTGGATCTTCTCCAAGTAGCCTTGGGGTTTCCCCGATTGTCTTTTCATATGCCCGCCGTGCATGGGCTTTCAGATCCACCGCCTGAAGCACATCGTCGCTTAACAGAGCCTCCCTGGGCTCCATATCCATAGACCACGGAAATGCATGGGCCTCAAAACACTCTTTTTTATGAAACCACGGGTATCCTCCGAAAATCTCATCCGCACATTCTCCGGTCAAAGTAACCTTCTTTGTCTCGGCGACTTTCGAACAGAAATAGAGAAGGGAAGACTCCACATCAGCCATGCAGGGAAGGTCTCTTGCGTCTACGGCGCTGTATAGGTTCTCAATCTGCTGCTCGTTATTACATTCCAGGTAAGTGTGATTCGTTCCCGATGCCTCTACCATGCGGTCTACCCAAGGGCGGTCCTGGGACGGCTGAAAAGAATTGGCCTTAAAATACCGGTCATTGTTTACAAAATCAAAAGAAAAGGTATTCAGCTGTTTCCCCTGTCTGTCAAGCTCTTTGGCACAGATGGCTGTCACAAGACTGCTGTCCACCCCTCCGGATAAGAATGTACAGATTGGGATATCTGAGAGCATCTGCATCTTTACCGCATCATGGACCAGATAAGACAGTTTCTCTACTGTCTTATCATAAGATTCCTCATGAGGCCGGCTCTCAAGCTTCCAGTAGATGTGATCTTTCAGCCCCTCCGTACTGTACTCAAGAAAATGACCCGGCAATACTTCTGAAATGCCTTTGAATACTCCTTTTCCATAGGATTTTGCCGGTCCCAGTCCAAAAATCTCACCGAGTCCGTCCCCGTCTATGACCGGTTCTATCCCCGGGTACTGAAATATACCCTTGATCTCGGATGAAAATACAAGGGTCTGGCCGGAAAAAGCATAAAACAGCGGTTTGACCCCAAGCCGGTCTCTGAACAAAAACAGCTTCTTTTCCGCAGAATCCCAAATGCTGACCGCAAAAATGCCGTTCAGCTTCTCCACAAAGGCCGGTCCGTGAAGGATGTACCCCTCCAGGATCACTTCCGTATCGCTCGCTGTCCTGAAGATCGCCCCTTCCTTTTTCAGCTCCTGTTTCAATTCCTTCATGTTATAAATTTCACCGTTATACACAATGACAAACTTACGTCCGGATTCCTCTCTGACCATGGGCTGATGACCGGTGTATAAGTCAATGATCGAGAGACGGACATGGGCCAGGCCGCATCCGTTTTCCAAAAACGTTCCCTGATCATCCGGGCCCCGGTGCTTCTGTACCCGATTCATACGGTTCAGAATATCCTCCCACTGTCCTTTCTTTTCCAGATACCTGTTATGAGGATTACAAAATCCCGCAATACCACACATATGTGCCACCTCTTCAACTATTTTTCATGCAGGCTCCGCGGTGAAGCATCACCGGGAGCCTTACGTTCTATCCCCGGATAACCGGCTGATATTGTCTGCCTTCCAGCGCTTTTTCCACCGTCGGGATCAAAAGGCTGGTATCGGCGATCATGGAGTTCGGTTTTTTAACCGGATCATCCTGCCCAAATGGTACAAAATAAATATTTTTCATATTCATCAGGGCTCCGATGTTCTTCATATTTATTCCCAGAGCGTCATTGGTTGATACAGAAATCACCAAAGGTTTATCGTTCCTTAAATGGGCTTTTGCCGCCATCAGGACCGGTGAATCTGTGATCCCGCTGCACAGCTTTGCAAGCGTGTTTCCTGTACACGGGAAGATCACCAGGATATCCAGAAGACTCTTTGGACCGATCGGTTCCGCCTGGGCAATCGTTTTCATCGGGGTAATCCCAGTGATCTTCTCTGCCCTCTCTAAGAAATCCTCTGCCTTTCCAAATCGGCTGTCTATGCTCTGTGCGGCCCCGGAAAAAATGGTCTGCACCTGTGCTCCTTCTTCTGCCAGCTTCTTAAGCTGGATAAAAATTTTTTCATATGTGCAGAATGAGCCAGTTACGGCAATTCCTATTTTCTTTCCTTTTACACTCATCATACATCCCATTCCGTAATCATTGTTTCTGTCAGAATGGCAGCTGCTGAACACGCTGCATACTTGCCGGGAATTCCAAGACATTGTTTTGCATTGATCCCCAATTCGTCTGCCGCCCTGAAATCCACGCCTCCCGGTGCAGATGCAATATCCACGATTAACGCCTCTTTTTTTACCTGTTCCAGACGTTCTCTGTCTAAAATCATGGCCGGAATCGTGTTAAAAATAAAATCAGCCTGAGAAAGCTCTTCCTTCAGCTCATCGAGAGAGACTGCTTTCATTCCAAAGGACTCCGCCAGGGCACGCTGCTCCTTATTTCTTGCGGCTGCCGTTACTTTGGCTGACCAAAGCTTCAGCTTTTCTGCCAGGACGCTGCCGCATCGTCCGAAGCCTGTCACCAGACAGCGGCTTCCCTGTATCTGAACAGGAGAGTCAAAAACAGCTTCTGCCACAGCCCCCTCGGCAGTGGGCACGGCATTTTTTAACGCCACTGAGTCCAATTTCATAAAGTCATGGACAGCAACCCCCGTATTCATGCAATAGTGGCAGAAGTCATCCGGAATACAACCCGCAAAGATCTTCTGCCCTTTCCTCAGATGCCGTTTTACATCCTCTATTCCGAAGTCAGCACAGCATTCCATGGAAACCAGGTTTTCACGGTCTTTGGAAAAAGGAATCGGGCCGACCAGGATTTCTGCATTTTCCACAGCTTCTTTCATGGAAGAAGCCTGCACCTCCCCGGATGCGATCCCATAGGTAATCACAGAATAGCCTTTAAAAGCAAGCTGCTTTGCCATATAAAACTGTCTTAAATCACCGCCAAGCACTGCAAAATCATACATTTTACCGCTCCTTTCTGCTGCCATCTAATGATAGTATATGAAATTTGTCACAGAGTTGCTTCATTTTCTCCAAATTTTACAGACAAATGACGCATAGTCTGATATATTAGAACCAGTAACCAGGTTGTTGTTTTAAAGAAGGGAGTTCTTAAAATGAAATTTTTTATCTGTGAACACTGTAAAAATATCATGACTTTGCTGAACGACAGCGGAGTGCCGGTCATGTGCTGCGGCCAGAAAATGACGGAGCTTGTTCCAGGCACTACCGACGGGGCAGCAGAAAAACACGTTCCGGTCGTTTCAGCGGATGACCGCAAGATCAGCGTAAAGGTCGGAGAAGCCGAACACCCTATGATGGAGGCTCACTACATCATGTTCATCTGCATTGAAACCAGCCGTGGCCACCAGATAAAATATCTGAATCCGGGTGAAAAACCGGAGGCAGAATTCCTTCTGGCAGACAGTGAGGAATTTATTGCCGCATATGAATACTGCAATCTCCACGGACTGTGGAAAGCATAAAACCGGACATAATAAAAGAGGCATCTCTGATCTTCTCAGAAATGCCTCTTGCTTTATGTCTCTTAATTTAAGACTACCCTCATATTAATTCTTTATCCTTTGTAATTAGTCCTCAAAACGGACTAGATGACGATTAGAAAGGCCAAGGCCATCTCATGCATGTCATTGTTTTATCCCCCTTTATACTGCTTTGCTTTCGACAATTATCTCTGTAACAATACACACTATAAAAGGTCCTATTCCTTGTTTCAATATATCTGCGGGGAACGACTTGATATTCGAATAACCGTCATCTTTTTTTCCATTTAATAGTATCCAGAAGAATAATTTTTACATGAAATCTTCCGTTTTCAAACCGGAAGGAAACATCTCCATTATACTTTTCGGCGATCTCTATCATATTGCGGCTTCCGATGCCGTGCTTTTCTTTGTCATGTTTTGTAGTTTTCAGCCGGCCGTCTTCTATGATCACCGGCTTCATGGTCCGGTTGCTCTCTTCCAAAACTAAATGATGCCCGTTGAGTTTGACCGTGACATCAACGGTCTTGTCATCCATATCCCTGACGGCTTCCGCCGCATTTTTGAGAAGATTGGAAAATAAAATACAGATCTCTGCATTGGTCATGTTAAGCCTGCTTGGAATCTTTCCTTTCCAGCTGAGCTCGATCTTCTCACTCTGAATGATGTCATTTACCACAATATCAACCACATCATTTCCCGTGGAAATGAGAATATTCAAACGCTTTATATTTCCGGTCAGTTCACGCAGATAATCTCTCGCACTGCCATACTCTTCTTTTTCAAGAAATCTGCTCAGGCATGCCAGCTGGCTTTTCATATCATGTCTGATCTTTTTGGTCGTCTCCTCCTTTTGAAGGAGCAGTTCATAATACTTTTTCTGTTCATTTAACAGCCGTTCGTTCCACAGCATCTGCTGTTCAAACTGTTCCTGCTCCTGTCTGACTCTGCAGATCCGGTATATAATACTGCTGATTCCAAACAGCATCAGAAGAAATCCAAGCAGGATCTCCAGTCTCTTGCCGATGGATGTCCAGTTTTCAAACCCTTCCGACAGAAAAGGACCGGTACAGGCGATCACTCCTACCAATACCATGGCTCCCAATGCCACATCGCTGTATGTATATTGGATCTTCCTGACCTCAAATCTCTTCCGGAGCGCAATGATAACAATCAAAAGAAGAAAACTGAAGACTTCCTCTACATCGGCGAAATGATTGCTGTTATAGGCTGTCTGGAAATCCATCTGTGCAAAAAAAATAATAAACAGTCCGATCAAAAAATCCATGATTGAAATTCCAAGCCAGGTAAACACTGACAGGAAAAACTTATTAAAATAAATCCATGCCGACAACATAATGAACAGCACAATAACTATATTCACGGGAAGCTGGTACTTAAAGCTTACCAGCACTCCCAAAACCGCCGGAATCTGAAACATCAGCACCTGCCGTTTCCGCACCGGTTCGATCCCTAAAATCCCCCTCATGATCAAGATCATCTTCCAAAGTTCAATGGCGTACACATACACCCAATATAATCCTTTCACTTTTCACCCTCACTGCCCATTTTCCATATGGGTTCATTAAATCACCTTTGCATATTTGGTTATATACTCAAAATAGTGTTTCTTGACTTCCTTCTGTTTCCTCTTGGAAATCTGAAATTCCTTTCCGCAGAACAGCACAAGCCGTTCTTTATAATAATGCTCTACGAATTGGAAATTAATAATGTATCCCTTGTGGATCCGCTGAAACCTCTCATCCAAACACCCCTCAATCTTTTTCAGAGACAATCTCACGATCAGATGCCCTCCCACAAGAAACACCGCTATTTCATCGCCCAGAGCTTCGATCCATCGAATCTCCCGGAAGTATACGAATCTGCTCTCCTCCTTTCCTTCCAGCACAATCCCTTCATTGTCGTTCATATCTTTGAGCGCATCTTCCAGCGCCTCCAAAAGCTCCTGTCCGCTTCCACTTTTATACAGATACCTGAATGCCTGAACCTTAAAAGCTCTCTGGACCCATTCATCATGGCTCGTTATAAAAATGATCTTTCCGGGTCTCTGAAGGTTCTTCCACTCTTCCGCAACAGAAAATCCATCCATATCCGGCAGTTCCACGTCGAGCAGGATGATATCGAACTCATCCTCCGAAGAAAGCAGAGCTTTTCCCCTTTGAAAACAGAAGATTTGTGCCTTTTGATTTCTGCACTCCAGGAACCGGAGGCATTCATCTTCCAAGATATCCAAATAAGTCTGTTCATCGTCACAGATTGCTATTTTTAACGTTCTCTCCATCCTCAGTCCTTTCTATATTATAAAACGTAAAATATAATCATATTTTACCCCTTTCCCACGCCAAATGCAAAAAAGAACAGGCATGTGCAATAAAAAATGCATCATGCCTGCTTTTTTTAATTATGATAAATATTTGTCTGTGCTCCGGCAGATTCTGGGATTACATTCTCTAAGGATGTTGTCTCTGCTGATCAACAACAAAACCCGCCAAGCTTGTGGTCAGTATAGAACAATACCGTATGATCGTCAAGCATATTGGTGGAAATCCAGATATACGTTCTAATTTCCTGATAACCGTTCCATTTTTTACATTATATTACTTGTATTATTTGCTCTGATATCCTTCCGGATGTGTGCTGTGCCACTTCCATGCACTCTCAATGATCTCATGAAGATCCGCATGTTCCGGCTTCCACCCAAGGACTTTCTTTGCCTTCTCACTGGATGCGATCAGCACTGCAGGGTCCCCGGCCCTCCGGCCTTCTTCCACTGCCTTGATCGGTTTTTGCGTTACCTCTTTTGCAGTCTCGATCACCTCTTTGACCGTAAAGCCGATTCCATTTCCGAGATTGAAGATATCACTTTCATTTCCTTCCATCAGATATTTTACCGCGAGGATATGCGCTTGTGCAAGATCCGTCACATGAATATAGTCCCTGACGCAGGTCCCGTCTTTGGTCGGATAATCGGTTCCGAAAATACTGATCGCTTCTCTTTTTCCGTTCGGCACCTGAAGGATCAGCGGAATCAGATGGGTCTCCGGATTGTGGGCCTCGCCGATCTCTCCGCTTTTATGGGCTCCGCATGCATTAAAATAGCGCAGTGATACAAACCGGAGTCCGTGTGCTTTGCCCACCCATTTGAACATCTTTTCCATGGAGAGCTTTGTCTCGCCATAAGTATTGGTCGGCTCTGTCCGGTCTGTCTCCAGGATCGGAGTCTTCTCCGGTTCTCCATAGGTCGCCGCCGTAGAAGAAAAAACAATCTTATCGATGCCGTGTGCCACCATAGATTCCAGCATGGTCTTTGTGCCGCACAGGTTGTTGTCATAATATTTCAGGGGATTCGTCATGCTCTCACCTACGAGTGAGTTTGCCGCAAAGTGGATGACCGCATCGATGCCGGTCTCCTGATCCAGAACGCTGTCCACAAATGCCCTGTCTCTTAAATCTCCCTGATAGAATTTGGCTTTCGGGTGAACCGCCTCTTTGTATCCGGTCTCCAGGTTATCAATGATCACAACGTCTTCTCCCGCATCAGTCAGTTCATAAACCGTATGGGACCCGATGTAGCCTGCTCCGCCTAATACTAAAATCTTCATATTTCATTCCGCCTTTCTTACTGCTGATCCAGTGTAAAAATGAATCTCTCAAACTGTTTCCTGCCCTTTTCGGTGCATTTATAAACTCCTGCATCCTCAAGGACTTTTACAAATATCTGTCCGATCTCTTCTTTCAGGATATCCATGACATTCTCTTTGTTGATCTCCTTATATTTTGGCACAAACTGCTCCGCCCAGTCAACATGCTTTCTAAGACATTCATATTCTTCGATCGGAGTTTTACATACAAGGCACTCCGCAAGAAGCTCCATTTCTTTTTTTAATCTGGATGGCAGCACCGCAAGACCCATGACTTCGATCAGACCGATATTTTCTTTCTTAATATGGTGATATTGTTCATGAGGATGAAACAGCCCCAGAGGATGTTCTGCAGTCGTAATATTATTTCTCAAAGTAAGATCCAGCTCATAGGTCTCCCCGGTCTTTCTCGCAATCGGAGTGATGGTATTGTGCGGTTCCCCGCCGGTCTGTGCATAAATATGGGCATCCCCATCGCTGTATTCCCTCCATACTTTTAGGACATGATCCGCCATATCAATCAGCCGATTCTCGTCCTTTGACCGGATTCGGAGCACTGACAGCGGCCAGTTTAAGATTCCCGTCTCCACATCCTCAAATCCCTTGATCGTATAATGTTTTTCGATCTTCGCATCTGCCATTGCAAACTGGTAATGTCCTCCCTGGAAATGATCGTGGGACAAAATAGAGCCTCCGACGATCGAAAGGTCTGCATTGGAGCCTAAAAAGTAATGGGGAAACTGCCTCACAAAATCAAACAGCTTCACAAAAACCGTCCGGTCAATCTTCATAGGCACATGCTCTCCGTTAAATACGATACAGTGCTCATTGTAATAAACATACGGTGAATACTGGAATCCCCATCTGCTGCCGTTGACTGTAACCGGAATGACTCTGTGATTCTGTCTCGCCGGGTGATTCATGTGCCCTGCATACCCTTCATTTTCCATGCACAGCTGGCATTTGGGATAACGGCTCTGCGCCGCATTCTTTGCCGCGGCAATGGCCTTCGGGTCCTTTTCCGGCTTGGAGAGATTCACGGTAATATCAATGATTCCATATGGGCTGTCTACGGTCCACTTCCAGTCCTTCTTCACACGGTATCTGCGGATATAGTCTGTATCCTGACTGAACTTATAGAAAAATTCGGTGGCTGCTTCCGGACTTTTTTGATACTTCTCCCGGAAATCCCGTATCACCTGGCTTGGCCTCGGCACCAAAACACCCATGAGCTTTGTGTCAAACAGATCTCTCGTCACGACATCATTGCTCTTTATAATATAACGGTCATATGCCTCATCCGTCAGTTTTGTCAGGATTTCTTCCAGATCGATCTCCCCGGCAGGTCTTTTGGGCTCCTCGTAATCATCCAGCTTAAAGATCTCCAGATACTGATTGATCGTGTAAATCTTGTCCTCCGGTTCGATCAGTTTTTTATCGAGCCCATACTGTACTAATTTTGCAATATATTCATCAATCATCTTCCTGCACCTCGAATTTAAAAGCGGTAAACACTGCATAACTGCCGCCTTTTCTGAGGATCACCTGTGGCTTTTCCTCAAGATTGACAGCATTTGGAATGAACTGGGTTTCCAGGCAGACACCGTCCCTGTTTTCGTTGACTCTTCCCTCTTTCCCCGGCAAGCCTCCTTCCAGAAAGTTTGAAGTGTAAAGCTGTACAGTCGGAAGGTTCGTGGAAACTGTCACTTTTCTCCCTGTTTCTTCATGAAACAGCGTGATCTGGTCTTTCTGCCCGCTGAAAACAAAAGCGTGGTCATACCCTCCTGCAAAGTTAAGCTGTTCATGATCTTCATCGATCCGTTCCCCGATCCTGTGGAATTTTCTGAAATCGAATGGGGTGCCGTCCACGAAGAGTTTTTCGCCGGTAGTACATCCGTCCTGGTCTACACAGGCAATCTGAGCTGCTTTTATTTTCAGCTTATGGTCATAAACCTTTTCTTTTCCTCCGGACAGGTTAAAGTAGGTGTGGTTGGACAGATTTACAATCGTGTCCTTGTCGGTCGTTCCGTAGTAAACCATGGTAAACGTATTTCCTGTCAGTTCATAGGAAACATGTATCTTCAAGTTTCCAGGATATCCTTCTTCCATATCTTTTGACAGATAGGAAAAGATCACTTTATGGTCCCGGATCTCATAATCCCAGACTTTCTTATCGAACCCTTCTGTGCCTCCGTGAAGATGGTTCGGTCCGTTATTGACCGGCAGATAATACTCCTGTCCGTTAAGGGTAAACTTTCCGTCTTTGATCCGGTTCGCCGCCCTTCCTAGGATTCCTCCGATATATTTGTCATCCTCCTTATAGTCTTCTATATTTTGAAGTCCGAGCACAACATCGTCTATATTTCCTTTGTTGTCTTTCATCCAGACCGAAAGGATGTGGCATCCCAGATTTGTAACTCTCACTGTCAGATCCTGATTCTTCA
This sequence comes from Anaerostipes faecis, assembly GCF_910574135.1. Taxonomy (NCBI): domain Bacteria; kingdom Bacillati; phylum Bacillota; class Clostridia; order Lachnospirales; family Lachnospiraceae; genus Anaerostipes; species Anaerostipes faecis. Next base: position 243,191 of record NZ_CAJSYK010000001.1, read on the forward strand.
TCTCAATGATGTCAATGCCGTCTTGTCGCTGTTCGATCACTTTCATCTCCGCCATTGTCCTGTCTCCCTATAAAACTTTCATTCCGCCGTATTTGCGGACTTTCAAAATATGGCACGCTTCTTCTCCAAATACACTGTCCATGGTTTTCTGATACAGCGGAACGATCTCATCCGGTACAAAAGCCTGAATGGTTCCTGCAAAGCCTCCCCCGTGGACACGGCTCACACCTCTGTCTTTCAATATCACATCACTGACTGCAAGTCCGATGGAAACACTCTGGTTGTTCACCTGGTGATTGGAATATACGTTTTGTAAATACTTGAAAGAGGAATCTCCTGAATCCTTCACCAGTTTTTTGAAGACCTCGAATTTTCCCTGTTCCAGAGCCTCCGCCTCTTCTTCCACCCTCTTATTTTCCTCAAACAAATGCATGGCGCGGAGCACGGCCCGGTCCCCAAGGATTTCACGGATGGCCGGTATATTCAGATAAAAGTCGGTCTTGTCTACTTTCCGCAGCACATCTTCTTCAAAATAATGGGCCACCTGCTTCATTTCAGACGGAATCATGGCATAGTCCTCTGTCAGATCCGCATGGGACCCTCTCGTATCCACAATGCAGAGGCTGTGTCCAAAACCTTCAAAGTCAACTTTTACCTGCTTTACTTCCGGCTCCTCCGGATTTTCAAAATCAATATAGATCATTCCTCCCACAGAAGACGCCATCTGATCCATCAGGCCGCATGGTTTCCCAAAATATTCATTTTCTGCATACTGGCCCGCCTGGGCTAAGAACACCGGGTCCAGTTTCATCTGATTGTACAGTCCGGACAGGATCGTACCAATCAAGGTTTCGTAGGCTGCGGAGGAAGACATTCCTGCGCCGATCAGCACATCACTGGTGATATATGCCCGGAAACCTCCTATCTTATGACCTTTCTGTTTCAGCCTGGCGGCAACCCCCCTGATTAGTGCCAGAGAGGTTTCTCTTTCATCCTCTTTGGCAGGCAGGTCGTTTAAACCGATTTCCATGCGCTCATATCCGTCAGATACTATCGTGATCTTCTCATCTTCTGTCCTGGCAGTCACTGCAATGGCATCCAGGTTAATAGACGTTGCAAGAACCTTACCATATTGATGGTCCGTGTGATTGCCCCCCACTTCACTTCGTCCCGGTGCAGAATAGATCTCCACTTCCTCTTCCCCGAATATTTCTTCATACTGATTCAGTGCTTTTATGTATCTTTCTCTCTGATATTCCAGCACACTGTCATCTACATAAATATCTTTCAACAGACTCTCATAAGTTCCTTTTTTAAATTCTTTGATCAACACACTTGAATCTTTCATCTTTCCACCTCCGCAGAATGTCAGGTAGTGTCAAGTTTTACTACCTGTCTTATTGTTTTAACCTTGATTTTATGGGAGTTTGCAATAAAAAGAGCAATGACCTCCCTTTTTGAAGTATAATGTAGTCACCACAACCAAACATAATACGAAAGGAGTTCATTGCTCATGGACATTATACTTTATTTACTTCAACTTATTCAATACCAACATAAACAACTTTGCTGGCTTATTCACTTTATCTGTAGATACATCCCACTTAAGCAGTGGGCTTTCGATGATTCCCATTCTCCGAAATATCAAAAATTTAAAATTGATCAGCTCCCCAAAATCATTTCCTATAAACAGGAATGGAACTGGAAGGATCTCATCTCTTACTATCAACGGCGTTACCATAAATCCATTAAGCCTGTGTTCAGACGCGTGGAATGTGATATTCCCAAATCCTGTCACTGTCCTGTTTGCGGTGCGCCGGTTGACTATCTCACGTGGAACGATGGGAAACGAAAATCCCAAGTGCTGTGCAAGGTCTGCCAGACACATTTTTCTCCAACCAAAGATAACCGTTTTTCCAAAACTACCGTGTTAAAGTGTCCTCACTGCAACCGCAATCTTGAACACAAGAAAGACCGTAAACACTTTATTATTCATAAATGCGTAAATCCTAAGTGTCCTTACTATCTGCACAACCTGAAAAAAGTTGATAAAAAGCATCTGAATGAGGATTACGGTAAAAATAAATATAAGCTTCACTACATCTACCGTGAATTCACGATAGATTTCTTTCGGATGGATTTAAACTCTCTCCCAAAGAATGCCTCTTCTCTCAAATTCACCAAGTTTGATTCCCACACCATGTCTCTATGTCTGACTATGCATGTGAATCTTGGACTTTCTCTCAGGAAAACTAAGCAGGCGCTCCATGACCTTTACGGTATCACTATCTCTCATCAGAGCATTGCCAACTACTGTAAATCCGCAGCTCTTTGCATCAAACCCTTTGTCGATCATTACGATTATGGCACCGAATCCGTCTTCACGGCTGATGAAACCTATATCAAAATCCGTGGTGTTAAAGCTTACGTCTGGTTCATTATGGATGCTGCAAAACGTTCCATCATTGGATACCGGATCTCTGATAATCGCGGTGTTGGTCCCTGTATCCTTGCGATGAGAATGGCTTTCCGAAATCTAAAAGAGCTTCCGAAAAACTTTAAATTTATTGCGGATGGATACAGTGCCTATCCATTAGCTGCCCAGCAGTTCTTCCATGAGTTTGGTGATAAATTTAAGTTCAGCATCACTCAGGTAATTGGACTTACCAACGACGATGAAGTGTCAAAAGAATTCCGACCATACAAGCAGATGATTGAAAGGCTCAATCGTACATACAAGGTCTCTTACAGACCTACGAACGGCTTTGACAACATCGACGGCGCCAACTATGACCTTGCTCTATGGGTTGCTTACTACAATTTCCTTCGTCCTCACAAACACACAGGATATAAAGTCCTAAATGAGGTGGAACTGCTAAAAGGAGCCGAAAACATGCCCGGCAAGTGGCAGCTTCTTATATTCCTTGGTCAACAGACGATCCTGAATCTTCAAAACCGGACCACAGCCTAAAAGGAGTGGAACCGTTGTCACGCAAACCGTGGAATACCACAGTGCACCGCACAAGGATATGCCGCGAAAGTTGCTTGACATAAGGGTTCTCGGATTATCCTGTTTAGCAGAAAAGGGGCAACTGCGCCCTTTTCCTGCCTTCCGGCGAGGATGGGTTCGGGCAAAGTCTGATATTAGGTCAAGGGACAAGTCCCTTGCGGGTACTTAGGGCAGCGCCCTAAGCCCTCGGAGAGCTTAACGTTATCAATATCTACAGGTTTCAAGGTTCATCTGAGCCTATTTTTTATGCTCAGCTTTTTCATACATCACTTGACACTATCATCAATTCACTTGCTCAATGTTAAGTAGCCTATCAATATTGAGTAGGCTATTTTCTTATGTTAAATAACTGTTCTATCAAAAGTAAACATTTTTGTATACTCGACCTACTTTAATATTCTTGTCTGCTCAACCTTCAAAATTCCTAGGTTTTACGCAGGTTTTCGGACTGTTTTTATACCTGATTTGCCGAGCCTTAAAAATGCTAAAAGTCCCTTATTTTAAGGTGTTTTTCACACTTTTAATTATGTACTTTAGTCAACAATACCACACACTCAACATGCCCCGTATGCCCAAACTGATCCACAACCGCCACTTTCCGAACTTCATATCCTTCTCCCCCCAGCACCTTCAAATCCCGAGCCAATGTCCCAGGATCACAGCTGACATACACAATCCTCTCCGGCCCCATCTTCACCATAGTATCGAGCAATGCCTTATCGCACCCTTTCCGGGGCGGGTCAACAACGATCACATCCGCATAAACCCCATTCTTCTCATACTCTCGTGGCAGTACTTCCTCCGCCTTCCCCACAAAGAACTTCACATTATCCATACGGTTCATCCTGGCATTCAATCTGGCATCTTCAATGGCTTCCTTTACAATCTCAACCCCATAGACCTGCTTTGCCTTCTGTGCCAGGAACAGAGAAATCGTTCCGATCCCACAGTAAAGATCCCACACAGTTTCATCCCCGCAGAGCCCGGCATACTCCAAGGCCTTCTCATACAGAACCTTCGTCTGCCTTGGATTCACCTGAAAGAATGACAGCGGCCCGATCTGATACTTCACATTCCCAATATAGTCATAAATATAAGCAGGTCCATAAACCTCTTCTACCTTACTTCCCATAATCCGGTTTGTCCTCTCCCGGTTGCTGTTGACACAAATGCTGGTCATACCCTCAACCTCTTTTAAAGACTCCACCAGTTCAGAAAGATTCGGAAGATCCTTCTTCCTGCCGTTCACCACGAGACATACCATGATTTCCCCTGTGACAAACCCAACTCGGGTCATGATATGGCGCACCAATCCTCTATGATTTTTTTCGTCATAAGGCTCCACATGGTTCCTCTCCATGTAATCAAGAACCTTTTTAAGAATCTCCTCATTGACCGGATGTTGAATTGAACAGTGGGTACAGTCAATAATAGAATGAGTCCGTCCCGCATAAAACCCGGTGATCAGTTTTCCATCCTTGTTCCGTCCCACAGGAAACTGGGCTTTGTTCCGATAATAATACGGCTCGTCCATTCCATAAATCGGTTCCATGAAAGAGCCTGCATTTTCAATCCCGCCGATTCGTTCCAGACAGTTTTTTACCTTATTAAATTTATACTCCAGCTGCTTTTCATAAGACAGATGCTGGAGAGTACATCCGCCGCACGGACGTGCGGAAGGACATCTGGGCTCCACACGGTCAGGAGACGGGACAAGCAGTTTTTCTACTCTTGCAAATCCATAATTTTTCTTTATCTTGATGATGCGGGCAAGGACTTTGTCCCCCGCGACGGCATCTTTTAAAAAGAGGGCATAGCCGTCTGCATGGCCGATGCCCTCTCCTTCATTGCCCATATCATCAATTTCCACTTCCACTAATTGATTCTTTTTAAATTCCATAGGCACCTCTTATTTCATCATCCATAAATGAAAATTAAATGGATGATTCTCTGATCTTTGTGTCAAACAAACGCTGGAAACCGGACCATTCCTGGCCTTCCTGCTTCTTCTCGATCACCTCTGCAAATGTCTCCATCTTAGCATCCAGATTATCAGCCTGGCTCAGTGCAAGTGCTTCTGCCAATGCAGGTTTTTTCGGTGAACCGAATTCCAGTTCCCCGTGATGGGACAGAATACAGTGTTTCACTTCGTTGGCAAGCTTTACAGGGAATCCCGGGATCTCATCCATGAGTTTGGAAAGCTTGATCGTTCCCATGACAATATGTCCCACTAACTGGCCTTCGTCTGTATAATCATTTTCAGGAAATGCTGAGAGCTCCTCTGCCTTTCCGATATCATGGAACAGTGCCGTTGTGACGAGCAGGTCTCTGTTTAACTGCGGATACAGAACTGCATACTGTTCACATAACTTTGCCACGCTGACAGAGTGCTCCAGCAGGCCGCCGATGTATCCGTGATGTACACTTTTTGCAGCAGAATGAATCTTAAACTTCTTTACAAACTCTTTATCTTCTACGAAAACCTTCATGGCAAGTTCTTTTAAATACGGGTTCTGAATTCTCTGGATCATTGTTAAAAGCTCATCAAACATTTCATCGATATCTTTTTTTGTGGATGGCATATAATCGGAAATCTGGTATTCTCCTTCATCTGCCTTCCGGATCATTTCAATATTCAGCTGATTATTTCCCTGGAAGTTTGTGACCTTCCCTTTCACCATGATATAATCCATGGCCTCAAAATGTCCGATGGCATTGTTAAGTTCCCATACTTTTCCGTCGATCATTCCGGTTTTGTCCTGGAGCGAAAGAGAATAATAGGTCTTTCCAAATTTTGATGTGCCGGATGTCTTTGTCTTGCACAAAAATACCTCCGAAACCATATCTCCTTCATGCAGCTCACTTATATATCTCATAATTTAACCTTTCTAGGGCCGCCTTAGAGCCCGCACCTCTTTTACTTTCCCTATTATTACATAAACTGCCCCGAAAATCCACTGGAAAATTGCCGTTTGGCTCGTTTACATGCCACATATTTTATGCTACACTTTTTCTAAATCTAAAAAAGAAAACCTTCTATAAATAATGGTTTTTGAATAATCTGAGGGAAAAAATATGAATCAAAAAGTTTTAAATACATTAGAATATGACAAGGTCATCGAAAGGCTTAAAGCGTATGCCACCACAGAGCTTGGAAAAGCCGCCTGTGAAAAATTAGAGCCGATGACGGATGAACCGGAAATATCCCTGGCCCAGGAACAGACACAGGATGCCCTGACCAGACTTTATAAACAGGGAAGTATTTCATTTTTTGGAGTACATGATCTGGGGGCTTCTCTGAAACGCCTGAAAATGAAAGGGACTTTGAGTGCCGGAGAACTTCTGGAGATTGCCGGTCTTTTGGAGGCAGTAAAAAATGCACTGGCCTACGGTGCACAGCGGGATGATATGGCGGATGCCGATTCTCTGGATTCTGTATTTGAGTCTCTGGTACCGATGGACGGCCTGTTAAAGGATATCAGACACTGTATTATTTCACCGGAAGAGATCAGTGATGATGCCTCCTCCGCCTTAAAAGACATCCGCAGAAATATGAAACTGACCAATCAGAAGATCCACAGCCAGCTCACGGCTATGGTCAGTTCTTCCTCCAACAAAGACATGCTTCAGGATGCCCTTGTGACCATGAGAAACGGACGCTATTGTATTCCGGTAAAACAGGAGTACCGCGGACAGTTTAAAGGAATGATACATGACCAGTCTTCCAGCGGTTCTACTCTGTTTATCGAGCCGATGGCGGTGGTGACTCTGAACAATCAGTTAAAAGAGCTGGAGGGACAGGAACAGACAGAGATCGAGCGTATATTATCGCTTTTAAGCGAACAGGCTTCCTACGATATGGATGGTCTGGCACAGAACCAAAAGCTTCTGGTTCTGCTTGATTTTATTTTTGCAAAGGCTAAATATGCCAAAGACTATAACGGCAGCAAACCGATTTTCAGAGAAGACGGCGTGATCAATATCAAACAGGGGCGCCACCCTCTGCTTGACCCTAAAAAAGTGGTTCCGATTAACGTCTCTCTCGGCGATGCATTTTCTATGCTGGTCATTACCGGGCCAAATACAGGGGGTAAAACCGTTTCATTAAAGACCGTGGGCTTATTTACACTGATGGGGCAGGCAGGCCTTCATATTCCTGCATTCCAGGGTTCCAGTCTGGGAATTTATGAAGAGGTATTCGCGGATATCGGAGATGAACAGAGTATTGAACAGAACCTGAGTACTTTCTCCTCCCACATGACCAATATTGTCTCTATCATTCAGAATGCCCATCGTCACTCTCTGGTGCTGCTGGATGAGCTGTGCGGCGGAACCGATCCGGTGGAAGGCGCTGCCCTGGCTATATCCATTCTGACGGACCTGCATGACCGGGGCGTAAAAACTATGGCGACGACTCATTACAGCGAACTGAAAATGTTTGCGCTCTCAACGGACGGAGTTGAAAATGCTTCCTGTGAATTTGATGTAGAGACATTATCCCCGACCTATCGGCTGATGATCGGCATTCCCGGAAAAAGTAATGCATTTGCGATTTCACGGAAGCTGGGACTCGATAACCATATTATTGTGCATGCATCGGATCAGATTGATGAATCAGTAAAAGATTTTGAGACCATACTGGCTGATCTGGAAAAGAGCAAGCAGACGATTGAGCAGGAACAGGAAGAAATCTTTGAATACCGGAAAGAGATCGAAAACCTGAGAAAGAGTCTGAAGGAACGCCAGGAAAATATAAAAGAAAAGCGTGAGAAACTTCTCCGCGAGGCCCGTGAGGAAGCCTACCGGATTATTTCCGAGGCAAAGGAAACTGCCGATGAGACGATCAAGGAATATAACAATTTAAAGAAGCAGTCAGGCAAAGATGCAAACAGGAAAATGGAGCATATGCGAAGTGATCTTCGCGGCAAAATGTCCAGACTGGAAAAAGATATGGCATATCGTTCTAAAAACAGAGCGTCCAAAAAACATGAACCTGGAGATTTTCAGGTTGGAGATGAGGTTTATGTGACCAGCCTTTCCCTGAGCGGCACAGTCCAGACACTTCCCAACTCCAAAGGAGACTTGTATGTACAGATGGGAATGATGCGCTCCAAAGTCAATGTCAAAGACCTGGAGATCACTAAGAGTGTGAAACAGGTGAAACGGGAAAATGCAAGAAATGAAGCCAGAAACAGTGGGCGGACTGCGATCAATAAGTCTTCCAGTATCCGTCCTGAAATCAACGTCCTTGGTATGACAGTGGATGAAGCCGTCTCCCAGCTTGATAAGTTCATTGATGATGCCTGTCTGGCAAACCTTGGACAGATTACCGTCATTCACGGAAAGGGAACAGGGGCCCTGAGAAAAGGGATCCATAACTACTTAAAGACTCTGAAAAAACAAAAACGGATCTCTGGATACCGAGACGGAGAATTCGGTGAGGGAGATATGGGTGTTACGGTTATCATGTTGTAATATCTGACCAAAGTTTGATTTTGTTTTTATCACATTTATACAAATTCTCAACATCCAGTTGACAGTTCGCAGCGGCTGTGATAAATTTGTATCAACAATTCGATAGGGATCGTGACTATTATAGAATAGGCGAGACCTGAATTATAATAAGGCATGAGTTATGTCTTATTATAATTTAGGTCTCTTTTTATATTTGGGGGAGGGATAAAAATGGAGCAGGAGTGCTTTCATGTTAAAAAGGTCTTAAACAATAATGTCATATTTTCAAAAAACCAAGAGGGACAGGACATTATTCTCACAGGCCTTGGACTGGGTTTTCAGAAGAGAAAAGGGGATCCGGTGGAGGCAGAAAAAATTGAACGAATTTTTATACTGAAAGAAGAAGCTACAGGAAACAGACTTTCGGAGCTGTTAAAACAGATTCCTATTGACTACTTTTATCTGGCGGATCAGATTAAACAGCATGCAGAACAAAAGCTTTCTAAGGAATTAAATCAGAATATCTATGTGACTCTATGTGACCATATGTATTATGCAGTAGAACGTTTTAAACAAGGACTTTTGTTCCAAAATCAGTTGATGTGGGAAATCAAACGGTTCTACCCTAAGGAATATCAGATTGCGTTGGAAGCGATCAAACTAATGAATTCCACTCTCAATGTAAAGCTTCCGGAAGATGAAGCCAGTTTTGTTGCCCTGCATATTATTAATGCAGAACTTAACGGTCACGAAATCCAGTCAGTCATCGATATGACAAGGCTGATCAAAGGAATCTGCAGCATTGTACAATATGAGTTTAAAATAGATTTTGATGAAAATTCCTTAAACTATACAAGGTTCATACTGCATTTAAAATTCTTTTCCCAGCGGCTTATGATGAATGAGCCTCCGGCAGAAGAAGCATCCTTTTTATACCCTCAGGTTCAGGAAAACATGCCGGAAGCATTTCAATGTTCCCGGAAGATCGCTTTATATATACAAAAAAGCTATAACTACACCATTACGAAAAGTGAACAGGTCTATCTGACCATTCACATTGAACGGCTGCTGTCAGAGAGCAGAAAGCTGTAAATCATAAGTTGCTAAGATTGTGACTGCTTCGGGCAGGCAAGACTTAAGATAAATTATTTCAATCTTAAGGAGGAAACAACATGACAAACAGACAAATGGCAGAAGAAATTCTGCAAAAAGTAGGTGGGAAGCGGAATGTGATTTCTTATTCCCATTGCTCCACAAGGCTTCGCCTTGACCTGAAAGATTCCGGCAAAATCGACCGGGATAGTCTTGATAAGCTGGATGGTATTCTATCTGTGATGGATGTGGCAGGACAGACCCAGATTGTACTCGGTCCCCAGGTCCAGTACATTTATGAAGAACTCCAGGGGATCTTTCCGCAGAGTTCTTCTGCTTCTTCGGAGGCCGGCAGTCAGAAAAAGAAAGGGTTTTTAGGGTCAGCTCTGGAGATCATCTCCAGCCTGTTTACTCCCCTCATTGACGTTCTGATCGGCGCTGGTATTTTAAAGGGACTTTTGAGCATCCTCACTGCATCCGGTATTTTGACGGACGCCAGCGGAACCTATCAGATTTTAAATGCAGCTGCGGACAGTCTATATTATTTTCTTCCAGTGGTGCTGGCGATCACTTGCGCCAAACGCTTTAAGACAAATATGTTTGTGTCCGTAACAATTGCCGGAGCATTATTATATCCGAATCTGACGGCTCTTTATGATGCCGGAAAGGCTATCAGCTTTTTAGGTATTCCTGTACAGCTGACCACATTTAAGAGCAGCGTATTTCCAATTATATTTGCGATCTTACTGCTCTCATATGTAGAAAAAGGCCTCGCAAAACTGCTTCCTGAGAAGATCAGAAGCCGAATTGCTCCATTTTTCTCTCTCCTAATTGTAGTTCCTGTGACGATAACCGTCTTTGGACCTCTTGGCTCTATGCTCAGTAATACGATAGCAGGATTTTACATGAACCTGTATGGATTTAACCCTATGATTGCGGGAGGTTTCATCGGCGCCATTGCTCAGGTGCTTGTTATTTTCGGAATTCATTGGGGATTATTCCCGATCATTTTCTCCAACATTGAAAAGTTTGGTTTTGATACCATCCTGGCTGTATTTGGTCCCAGCATTATCGCCCAGTCAGGCGCTGCTTTCGGTGTATGGCTGAAAACAAAAGATCAACGGCTGAAACAGATCGCGGCCCCTGCGGCTCTCATGGGATTTTTCGGAATCTCTGAACCCGCGATTTATGGAATTACATTAAAATATCGCAGAGCATTTGCGGCTGCTATCATCGGAGGAGGTATCGGTGGTGCCGTTGCAGGAGCCTGCGGTGCCAGGGCTATGGCTGTAGCCGTCGCTGCCGTTCCAACCTTCCCTGCTTACTTCGGTGCCGGATTTACCGGGTTTGTAATCGCCTATTTTGGTGCTTTCCTGATTTCCGCTGTTCTTACTTATCTTTTCGGTTTTAATGATTCTATGATACCGGAATCAGAACGGGCTGATGTAAATGTCACGGCAGATCATACAGAGCTCAGTACATCCACATCCAAAGCTGTAGCAATCAAAGTACATGCGCCTGCTGACGGTACAGTTCTCCCTTTGAACAAAGTAAAGGATCCTGCATTTTCCTCTGAGGCACTTGGAAAAGGTATTGCCGTCATTCCCGAAAATGGAAAAATTACAGCGCCTGTTGCTGGAACTGTGGCCGCCGTTTATCCGACCCTGCACGCATATGGCATTGTAAGTGAAAACCAGGAAGAATTTTTAATACATATCGGAATCGACACGGTAAAATTAGATGGGAAATACTTTAAGTCTCATGTAAAGACTGGTGATATTGTCATGCCTGGAGATTTAATTGCTGCCGCTGAAATAGATGAGATTAAAAAAGCAGGGTTTGACCCTACGGTCATCATTGTTGATACATCAGGCGGCTCCGAGAGAAAAATGACCTTACTCCGGGAGGGATCCGTCTCTTCCCAGGAAGATCTGCTGCTCATTGAATCATTATAAGGAGATCTATATGTTTAAAGAAAAAATGATCCCTCTTTATGCTAGAAGTAATGATTGCTGCAGACTGAAACAAATTCCCGGCTGTAACAGGAACCACCTCCTCGATCCTTCTGTGATCGGGAAGGTGGAAAAGTCCGGAGTTTTTCTGACAGACTATGAGAAAGCTCCCTTCACACCTTTTATGGATCTTTCTTCCCTGAGGCTTGAAATGGGCTCCAACAATGTGGACATTACAGATGAAACTGTAGAACAGATACCCTTTTTGATCAGACTTTCTGACCGCTTTATCCCTGTTACCTTTTTTCGTCTTCCAAACGGGCAAATGCAGAAACCGGTGATTTTCTTCCACGGCGGAGGCTTCCTCGGAGGAAGTACGAAGGTCCTTGAACATCAATGCAGATTTCTTGCAGAACAATCTAAAGCCACTGTCATTTCTGTGGATTACCGGCTGATTCCCGAAAATCCTTTTCCCGCAGCCCTCAATGACTGCAAAGAGGTTATCTCTTGGATCTGGGACCATGCGGGAGAATGGAATTTGGACAGAAACAAAATCACTGCTGCCGGCGAAAGTGCCGGCGGCAACCTTGCTGTTTCATGCTCCCTTTCTGAAACAGGAAAAAAAGTGGCGCTGACCATGCCTGTGTACGGTGCACTGGATTTATCTTATGCCGAAGATACGGACTACTGGGACTATCATAAATATGAAGTCATCCCGGAACACTACAATCATGCAATGACAAGACTCAACCGCTTTCGGATTTTAAACAATACCATTCATGATTTGTACGCAGCCAACGGAGAAGACGTGAAGGATCCTTCGATTTCTCCGCTTTATGCAAATGATTTGTCCAAACTAAAAAAAGCGGTGATCATCGAAGCCGAATTTGACTATTTCCGCTTATCCAACGATTTATTTGCTGAAAAATTGTGGGATTCTGGTATACCGTGTGAGGTGATCCGTTACCAGGGTATGGATCACGGTTTTTATGACCGCCTGGGATTTTGCCAGCAGACAAAAGATTGTATTATGGAAATGGCACTACAGATCAGAAAACTATAAAAGAATAAAGGCAGCGGATGGTGTGATGATAGTATTATACCTCACACCCTTTGCACATATAGTCCGCAAAGATCCTCATGGCATCTGTCTGCGCCGTTCCCGCAAGCTTTGCAAAGACAACAAATAATTTCCTGGGCGGATCCAGAGGAACAACTTTCACCTGGCCGGCCTGAAAGATCCGGAAGTTGCTTTTTGCCAGCAGGCTGATACCTTCACCCACTGCAACGCCGCTGATAATGGATTCTACTCTTCCGGTCCGGACAACCTCAGGTGTGATGCCTGCGGATTGTTCTCCTGAGAAGCTTGGCTGGAAGCTGTTTGAATGTGCCGGACATCCCATAGAGCCAGTGGTGATCCATGGAAAAGCACAGTGCCGGATGATCAAGGTGACGGCTGTGACACGCCGGAAAGATCCTATTTTACAAACCTGCATCGGTCCCAGCGAAGAACATGTATCCATGGCAGGTATCCCCACAGAAGCCAGCATTATCGGAATGATCGAAAAGGCCATGCCCGGACGTCTTCAGAATGTATACTGCTGTTCTGCCGGGGGGGGCAAATATATGGCGGTCCTGCAATTCTGCAAAAAAACAGCCATCGATGAGGGACGCCAGAGACAGGCCGCCCTTCTGGCATTTTCCGCCTTCAGCGAACTGAAGCACATATTCCTCGTTGATGAAGATGTGGACTGTTTTGATATGAATGATGTGTTATGGGCTATAAACACCAGGTTCCAGGGAGATGCGGATATCATCACCATCCCCGGTGTCCGCTGCCATCCGCTGGATCCGTCCAATGATCCTGACTTCTCACCGAGTATCCGGTATCATGGGATCGCCTGCAAGACCATTTTTGACTGTACTGTTCCTTTTTCCTTAAAAGAGCGGTTCCAGAGAGCACAGTTTTTAGACGTTGATCCCAGCCCGTGGATGTCTGGACAGACAGTGCCGCAAGAACCCTCTCACTGGAAACCAATTTAACCTTAGAGGATCTCCAGGGCCTTTCCCATACAGTCTATGATAACCGCAATATCGGTGCCGCTCCAGCCAGCGGCAGTTGTCCCATGGACGGTATGATCGTTGTTCCATGCAGTATGAAAACCTTAGCGGGGATTCACAGCGGGTACAGTGACAGCCTGCTTCTCCGGGCCGCCGATGTGACCTTGAAGGAACGCCGGAAGCTTGTGCTTGTGGCCAGGGAGTGTCCTCTTAGCAACATCCACCTGAGAAATATGTATGAAGTTACCCAGGCTGGCGCCGTCATCCTGCCCCCTGTGCTGAGTTATTACAATCATCCTCAGTCTGTGGAGGATATGACAAGGCACGTGGCCGGCAAGATTTTAGATCAGTTCGGAGTAGAATTTGAAGGATTTCAGCGATGGGAAGGAAAATGAAATGATAAAGCAGACTTTGCTGAAGACAGAATTGTTTGGGTATGAAATCTGTGCCCATGTAACCCGTCTCGATGAGGGCATCCAGGTTCTTATCGCAGGTGGAAACCGCACTCATATTGGCGCGGTGAGCTTTATGGGGTGTAATGGAAATATTCAAACCCTACAGTTTCCGGGACATAAGGACGGATATGTGAGTACACGCCGGGACAATGCCCTCTGGGAAAGCCTGCATGAACCCGTCTGTATCCAATACGGAATCCATTATGATCGTCTGGAAAACGACCAGATAAAAGAAGTCCTTAATAATAGTATTCATAAAATGTAAACAACTTAACGTTTCTTTTAGTCTTGACTAAAAGATTCATCTATAGTATAGTGCACAAAGATTATATACATATAATGGAAGCTATTAATATTTAAAGAAAAAAAAGGTATTGACATGAAAAGTCTTTTAATTGGTTTATTAATCACAACAACTATATTTTCCTCATCTACTTCTGCTTTCGCCATGGATAAAAGAGTCAAGGCATCAAAACATTGGGTTTCGACTAAGGAAATCACGGCTAAAGAAGCAAAAGCAAACAAGAAGCATTATGTTACAGTCAAATTGTGGGCAGACTATTCAACAGGATGTTGGAAAACTTCAAAAAGAATATGGGGAAAAGGCAAAGTGGAGAATAGTACCGGATGGGCCACAAAAAATTGCTGTCTGATTGATTTGTATTCTTCAAGTGTGTATTATGGATTTTAATAACAGACTGAAACATTATCTGGTTTTCGTGACCATTATAATCATATTTGTCTTTGGATCATCTGTCTATTCTTATGCCTTATTTGTCGAAAGAAATAATTCTTCAATTTCTCAAAATAGCAGCCAAGGAGATTGGCTACTAGCTGACAATTACGACAGAAAAGGCTACCGTTATGAAAACTTTCTAAGAAAAAAAGATTCTTTAAAGATTTTAAAACAAGTATATCAACATCTTATGAATATAAAAAATATTGATTATTATGAAATATCAAACCAAGATTTTATTTATACAAAAAAATTTCAAGGCAGCAAAAGTTTCATTAATGGGAAAGGAAACCAAAAAATAGATGATGTGCTGATCACACCCTTGAAATCTATGCAGGTTTCAGAACTCTATGCAAAAAGACAAAATCTCGATCAAAGCATACAAACTGGAGAATTTTTTAAACGATCTGCATATAAAAAAACTTCTAATCAGATCGTTCCTGTTGTGGCGGGTGCAAATTATAAACATATTTTTAAGCTAAATTCTATTGTTGAAAACTCATATCTGGCAACTAAAAATATCCGCTGTAAAATAATAGGTTTTCTAGACAAAAAAACAAATGTCAAGGTTGATGAAGAAATTATCAATTTAGACAATTATTTAATCATGCCTAGCATTAAGCTATCCCCTCAGGATACTCTGGATTTTAAACAGATTCTTTTATCTGACAAGTGCGAAGGGTATCTACATTATGATAATAAAAATGAGTATCATCAGGTTGTCCAGCAAGTAAAAAGAATTGTGAAAGAAACCGGCTATGAATATATCATTCCGCCAGAAGAAAAACATAATCTATATAACCTGTCCATTGGACAAACTTTTCTGGTTTTTCTTTCATCTGCTTTAGCTTTTCTGTTGGTTATCAGGAAATTATACCGAGATCATATCATTAAAACAGAAAAGGGGCTGTTTTTCGTCACATTTAAGAATCTTACAGTTTATCTCGGTTGGCTGTTCTCAGCTTTTGTCATCAGTCAGGGGATTCTTTTAGCACTATACAAGAACCACCAGAATATATTTATTCGTACAAGGCTCACTACGGTGCTGTTTTTCCTGGCGGTTGGCTGTTACCTGACATTATTGTCTGTGCTCCGATGGAAGAAAGAGGATTGATCATGAGAGAAAATTTTTCTAAAGGCGCTATACTGCTTGCCCAGGCTCTGATCGCTGGATTGATTATTTATGCATTAATTGCAATTGTATTAAAAGTAATGGGAAAGACAAAAGCTTTTAAAAACGGCAATTGGTTTTTGCAGTACCTCTTTACTGTATATCTTGTTTTTGTTGGTATTGTCACGGGCATGTTTGCTTTTGATGCCTGGAGTCTCAATGGAGCCCATAACTATAATCTGATTCCTTTTATCGGTGAAGACCTTTCTTACATCATATTAAATATCTTGTTGTTCCTGCCCATGGGAGTATTTGTCCCCTTAATGCAGCACACTGAAAAACGAAGTCTGAAAAAAACAGTGCTATTTATATTGCTTTTGTCCCTTTTCATTGAATGCATTCAATTTTTCTTCGTGGGAAGGCTGGCAGATATTGATGATCTGATTGCAAATACCCTTGGAGGACTTTTGGGTTATACTTTTTTTAAGGTTTCAGCTTGTCTGGTCAACCGATATAATAGTGGCAGAAAATCTGGCCTTGGAACTTATTCCATTGTCCTCAGTGTCATTACTCTGTTTTTTGGTTTTACTTTTCCACCTATGACCTGTTATGGAGATATGATTCTTGCGCGATTTGGAATTCCGATCTGGTCAGGCAATCAAAATGGAATCATTTCGCTGGACGGACTGCATTATAGTTTATTTCTCTATTTGATATTAAGCCTTCTGGGACTTCTTTTAGCTATGAGACATCCCAGTGATCTTGGAGCTAAGACCGGCAAATTCATATCATACACTGCTATTCTATACTTTATAATTAAAATAATCCTAAATCTTATGCAAACCTATCTGTAATGGAATTTAAATGTAAAATAGACTGTTTGGAAAATCATTTTCGATTTTCCAAACAGTCTATTTTAAAATTAATTTTCCTTTCCCATAAGCCTTCTCCGATCCATCTCGATCAGCTCTCTGGCGGAATGAACATCGGTCACCAGCCCGTCCACGATCTTATGCTTCAAAGCCGCATACAGACTTGCCGCTTTCTCTGTCCCCTCTGTCACAGCAATCACTTCCGGAATCCGTTTGATCTCTTCAATATTTAAAGAGATGAGCTGCCTGTTCCATTTACAGTCTATCAGTTCTCCCTCTTTGTCAAAATAATTATAAGAAATGTCACCGACCAGGCGTCTGCTGATGTCATCCTTCTCCCGGTTGATCCCGTGCAGATAAGATTCGGTCAGCTCAAAATACTGAGGTGAGCTGCCGAGTCCCACCACAGCCAGTTCCGCATTTCTGGCTTTTTCCATGACACTTTTAATAAAGTGCTGCTTTAAAAGCATTTCCTTTGCCTCATAGGAATCTAAAACAATGGGGGCATGCAGCTGAAGGCTGTTCCCCCCGCTGTTCTTTGCCATCCGCTCACACACCACATTGGCCTGGATCTCCCACCGTTCTTCCCCCAATCCTCCCGACATAGGTACAAATGTCACATGGTCAAAGGGCACACCCGATGAAAAGCTCTCAGCGATCTGGCGGGTGGTAGTTCCCGCCGTCATTGCCACATACTTCACAGTGGACAGCTTTCTCGCCACATATTTTGCTGCTGCCGCACCCACTGTTTTTACCGGATTTTCACTGTTTTCCACACTGACGCACACTGCCTCTCTGATCTGAAACCGTTTCTTAAGCTCCTCCTCCAGCTTCCTGTACGGGTGAAACTCCTCGTCATGGATAATGATCTCTACAATCCCGATCTTTCTCGCTTTAGAAAGCAGCTTCGAAACCAGGGACCGGCTCATATTAAACTTTTTAGCGATCCTCTGCTGTGTCCATTCCTCCTCATAATAAAGCCTGGTGATCTCAGCAAGCATCCTGACTTCCTCTGCATCTGCCATCATTCTCCCTCCCACACTGACTGTATTCCCTCTGCTGACACGATTATAGCAGATCTGCAGGTCACTCATCCATTCCAAATATTCTCATGGCAGCCATCACATCCTGCTTCATAGCTTCCGTCGCCGCCAGTGTGAGACAGTCATAGGCCAGATGTTCTCCGGACTGTTTTACAAAGCTTCTAGCCGCGTTCCCTCCCGCTGTATTCATATATGTATAATAGTTAATCTTACAGATTCCCTCTTTTATGGCTCTGCGGTAATTGTCTCCGGATACCCCAGAGCCCCCGTGCATGACCAGGGGAATGCCGGTTTTTTCACTGATCTGAGTTACAATGGAAAGATCCAGCCTTGGCTGCTTTACATAAAGACCATGCACTGTGCCAAAGGCAACGGCCAGGCAGTCCACTCCAGTACGCTTCACAAACTCCTCAGCCAGAGCAGGATCCGTATAAATGTTGTCCTCCCCGGGATCCTCATTGATATTTGCCACATGCCCAAGTTCTGCTTCCACAGATACTCCCACACTGTGAGCAGCTTTAACAATCTCTGCCGTCTCCATGAGATTCTGCTCAAACGGCTTGGCAGACGCGTCATACATAACAGAAGTAAACCCTGCCCGTATTGCCTCCATGCACCGTTTGAAGGTGCTTCCGTGGTCCAGATGCACTGCCACCGGCACAGAGGCACTCCTTGCATAGTGCAGCATCAGCGGGGCAATCTCATTTAAATCTATGATCGTATCATGACTCTGGGCATGCTGGAGGATCACCGGCCTCCTAAGCTCCTCCGCTGCACCGATTATGGCACGGATTCCTTCCAATGTGGTTCCGTTGAATGCCCCAACCGCCTGTTTTTTGTTCTTAGCATCTTCTAATAATCCCTTTAAAGTAACTAACATTCCCTTCCTCCCTATCGTGTCAGATCCACATTATATTCATCCAGCAAAATCTTTTCAGCCTCCGCATTCCAGCATCCGTTGTGGGCCTCACATGATACTGCCAGCTTTTCAAACAGTGGATTCTCCCTGCCAAGCTCCGCAAAATCTTCAATAGCTGTCAGCGGCAGATCGATCTGTGTATAGATCATTTTTTTCCCGCCCGGGATCTCCGGAACATGCAGAGTAGTCTCAATGGCACTGCTTAAGCCTCCGATATGTGTTACCATCACCGTAGGGCGGATCCTTTTTTGTTCCATCAACTTCAGGGCGTCATGGAGATCTTCATTGGTGCTTCCGGTAAATCCCACCAGATGGGTGTATGAATAATGCACATTGTACATATTGATCCTGGCTGAAAGCGATTGATCCACAGGGCCAGCAAAGAAATTCATGCACCCGTCTTTTCCCAGCACCCGGTCCGCCTGCTCGATCAAGGCTTCCACCGGAGCATAGACAAACACATCATCATATCCTCTGCCACCGTTCAGATCTTTCAGTTCCTCTGCCATATCCCGGCATTCATTTGCGTTCACAAAATACAGCTCTTTTCCGCTTTCCGGATCAGGAACCAGCATTTTTTCTGCTCTGTTAAGCCGTTCTTTGGACATATCGACGGCGACAATCTTAGAAGGCCCGTTTTCCAGCTGTAAGGCATAGTCAATACACTCCAGTCCCATGGGTCCGCACGCTCCGAAGATCACAAGACTTCCCTGGGGTTTCACTCCCATACGGTGTTCATGGTCTTCCTCCGATGTGTGGTACATTCTCCGATACCCGGCAATGATACAGGCCGTGGGCTCCGATAAGGAAGCTTCAAAAAAGGAGTCTCCATTAAATGGGATCAGACAGCCGTGCTCCATAACTTCCCGGGGAAGAATACAGTAGGTGCAGTCTCCCCCATAAGTCTCGTAGTAGTAACCTGCTGTTTTCATCCGGCCGTTTTCAGTGACCGTGGGCAGCACCGTAAACTTCTGGCCCTCCTGGTATAGGTCTTTCCATTTCGCGCCTGTTTCTATGATGACTCCTGACATCTCATGCCCGATGACCGAAGGCCTCTCTTTAAGATCCGGCCTGGCTCTCTTGTGGGCTGCCCCCTGCTTAGACAGCTTATAAGTGGACATACAGACGCTATCAGAAATGATCTTTACCAAAATCTCATCTTCCTTTATAGGCGGCAGTTCAAATGTATCCAGCCTCAGGTCCTCTTTTCCATAAAGTCTGATCGCTCGTGTTTGCATAGTTAGCACCTCTTTCTTATAATTCAGGTTTGTATTGAAATTCAACCCCATCATAATTACCTTCCTTTACCTTCGTCAATCAAAAGTGAATACATGGAACAAATGTTACGGAACACTCTGGTTTTTTGTATTTATTTTTGTGCAATCGTAAAATATGTTCCAAAACAATCAGATGAATTGACTTCATTTTGAGGGCAGGATAGTATCAACACATGTTAAGAGTTCACGTGAAACTTCTTGTCAATCTATTCATATCAAGGAGGTGCTAACCGCTTTATGCTTACTTATGTTCTTGGGATTCTGATGGTCACAATGGCAGCTCAGGCCGCCTTCGGCTGGTTTCAGATCAAACGAATGTACCAGTCCATTGAAGACCTGAAGAAGGCCTACCGCCATACACCGAATCTTCTGGCCATCGGAACTGCCAAATCCGGCCTGACCTTCCGCCCGGGCGTTATCGTGCTGGTCGTGGTCAATGAATCAGATGAGATTGTAGATTACTATGAAATGAAGGGACGGACTGTATTTTCCAGATTCAATCAAAAAAATGACTATATCGGATGTCCTGCCTGCTCTGTCACTGCCCTGATGAAACGGAAAAATGATAAGGCCGCTTTTGCCTCAGCCTTAGAACAAATTGCCGGTAAACGGAAAACTGCTGTCTGTCCATGTTAAGGAGGATATATTTATGAATGTATTTGTAAAACTAGCCGAAGGATTTACTGGGATCATATCCGCAGGAGGAGAAAACCTGATGGGCCTGATCACCGGAATTCTTCCCAATCTTCTGATCCTGCTCACCTGTATCAATGCCATCATCACTCTGGTAGGAGAGGACAGGGTCATGAATTTCTCTAAAAAACTGACCCGGTTCCGCCTGCTCCGTTACACCCTGCTGCCTGTAATCTCCCTTTTCTTTTTGACCAATCCCATGTGCTATACTATGGGACGGTTCGTGGAGGAAGACCAGAAACCTGCCTTTATCGATGCGTGTTTCTCCTTTGCGCACCCTATCACCGGCCTGTTTCCACACGGAAATGCCGGAGAACTGTTTGTCTGGACCGGTATCGCAGCCGGCATTACAAAGCTCGGCTACTCCACTATGCCTTTGGCCGTGCGTTACCTGCTGGCCGGCGTCATCGTTATTTTTATTCGTGGAAATGCCACTGAATTCCTCACGAAAAAGATCATGGCAAAAAATAAAGGAGGTGCAGCAAAATGAAACCATCTGTAACGATCACAAAAGGCTCCAGCGGATGGGGCGGGCCATTGACTGTCTATGAAACGGAAACCAGGAAAGTCGTCGCTTCTGTCACCGGAGGCTCCATTCATCCTCTGGCTGAAAAAATCGCATCGCTGCTTGGCGTCCCGGTAGTGGATGCCTTTAACAATAAAGTGGAACCCGACACCATCATCATCGCAGTGGTAGACTGCGGTGGGACACTCCGGTGCGGTGTTTATCCGAAAATGGGAGTCAAGACCATCGATATCCACCCCATCTCCCCGTCCGGGCCACTCAGCAAATATATTAAAGAAGATAATTTTGTATCCGGCACTACGCTGGACTGTATTACCCAAAGCGGCGAGGCTGCCCCTTCTGAACCTGAAGTATCCGGGCAGGCTGTCCCGGATCTGGCTGAGGCTGAGGGAAAAGAATCCTCCCCCGCCCCTGGAAGAAATCAATTTTTTAACTTTATTACCAGCATGGGCCGCGGCATCGGAAGTATTGTAAACGTATTTTATCAGGCAGGCCGGGACACTCTGGATATTGTCCTGAAAAACATTTTGCCGTTCATGATCTTCGTCAGCATCATGGTTGGTATCATCAACTATACCGGCATCGGCGATCTCCTGGCAAATGCCATTAAACCATTGGCCGGAAGTCTTCCAGGCCTTCTGGGGTTGTCCGTTTTCTGTGCCATTCCGTTCCTGTCCCCGGTCCTTGGACCCGGTGCGGTGATCGCACAGGTGGTAGGTGTACTCCTCGGTGTAGAGATCGGGAAAGGAACCATTCCCATCGCTTATTCTCTTCCTGCACTGTTTGCCATCAACTCTCAGGTAGGATGTGATTTTGTACCTGTAGCGCTGACCCTGGCGGAAGCTGAGGACGATACCGTGAGCGCCGGCGTGCCCGCCATGCTCTTTACAAGACTTGTCACAGGACCTGCGGCTGTACTTGTAGCCTATCTGTTGAGTTTTGGGCTTTACAGTTAATATCAGGTGTTAAACGAAAAAACAATCAAACTGCGAAACCTCCTTCAGCAGTTTGATTGTTTTTAGATTCTGTCATATTTTTTCTTTCCATGCGCTGATAAGCTGCCTGAATTCTGGCTCATCCTGTTTGGACTTTCTCTCAGGAAAACTAAGCAGGCGCTCCATGACCTTTACGGTATCACTATCTCTCATCAGAGCATTGCCAACTACTGTAAATCCGCAGCTCTTTGCATCAAACCCTTTGTCGATCATTACGATTATGGCACCGAATCCGTCTTCACGGCTGATGAAACCTATATCAAAATCCGTGGTCTTAAAGCTTACGTCTGGTTCATTATGGATGCTGCAAAACGTTCCATCATTGGATACCGGATCTCTGATAATCGCGGTGTTGGTCCCTGTATCCTTGCGATGAGAATGGCTTTCCGAAATCTAAAAGAGCTTCCGAAAAACTTTAAATTTATTGCGGATGGATACAGTGCCTATCCATTAGCTGCCCAGCAGTTCTTCCATGAGTTTGGTGATAAATTTAAGTTCAGCATCACTCAGGTAATTGGACTTACCAACGACGATGAAGTGTCAAAAGAATTCCGACCATACAAGCAGATGATTGAAAGGCTCAATCATACATACAAGGTCTCTTACAGACCTACAAACGGCTTTGACAACATCGACGGCGCCAACTATGACCTTGCTCTATGGGTTGCTTACTACAATTTCCTTCGTCCTCACAAACACACAGGATATAAAGTCCTAAATGAGGTGGAACTGCTAAAAGGAGCGGAACCGTTGTCACGCAAACCGTGGAATACCACAGTGCACCGCACAAGGATATGCCGCGAAAGTTGCTTGACATAAGGGTTCTCGGATTATCCTGTTTAGCAGAAAAGGGGCAACTGCGCCCTTTTCCTGCCTTCCGGCGAGGATGGGTTCGGGCAAAGTCTGATATTAGGTCAAGGGACAAGTCCCTTGCGGGTACTTAGGGCAGCGCCCTAAGCCCTCGGAGAGCTTAACGTTATCAATATCTACAGGTTTCAAGGTTCATCTGAGCCTATTTTTTATGCTCAGCTTTTTCATACATCACTTGACACTATCTTAACCTTCAAAAGCTAAACATGCTGCTCCAATCAGTCCACAATCTTCTCCTAATGCAGCTGGTACAATTTTTACATTATCTTTCAGTGCATCAAATACCTTTTCTTTTGCTCTTTTTTCAATTTCTTCAATAAATCCTGGAATTTTTAATGCAACACTTCCACTTAATACAAACAAATCTGGATCTAAGACTCCATACAAAATCGCAATAAAATTAGACAAATATTCGTATGCATCTTCCATAATCTGTTTTGCAAGTTCATTTCCTTCTTTTGCTAATTCGTAAACTTCTCCAGCATGTGCAACTTCCAATCCAACATTTTGGGCTCTGGTTGTAATTGCTGTTCCACTAGTGATTGACTCAATAGATCCATTTTTCAATGCCCCATGAGATGGTCCGTCTTCCCATAAGATACAATTTGCAACTTCCTGTGCAAATCCTTTGGCCCCTTGATAGATTTTTCCATCAATACACAATCCTGCTCCAACTCCTGTTGAAATTGTTAGAAATTGTACATGACTCTTTCCTGCTCCTGCTCCGATTACCGCTTCAGCAAGTCCCGCAAGATTTGCATCATTTTGTAATTGTACTTTTATTCCTGTAATTTGTTGCAATGCTTCTGTCAGATGAAAATAATTCCATCCTGGTAAATTTGGTGTTTCTAATATAATTCCATTAATTAAATCAAGTGGTCCTGGGCACGAAATTCCAATTCCTTCAATTTTCTGCCCAAATCCAACAATCACATCATTAATTTTTTCTAATGTGTTCTGTGGATTTTCTGTATCGGTTGAAAACTGTATTCTTTCAACAATCTCATAATCTTGATTGATCAAAGCAACCCTTGTGTTTGTGCCTCCAACATCAATTCCTACTGCATATTTCATATGTATCTCCTTTTTTCTTTCATCTTAAATATGGGTATCAAAAAATGACCAGAAAACACTCTGAATCTCATCATATTTTCTGGTCGCACATAGGAAATAAATAACAATGATCTATTGTTCATCTACTTGAAAAATATATTTTGTTGTAGCTTTATAAATTTCTCCCTTTCGCAGAATCACTTTGGGCTCCTTTTCAATATGTATGGAGTCTGGGAGAAACTGAGGTTCAATTGCTACACCGTCACGATTTTCATATGGTTTTCCTTGTTTTCCATTACATCCTTCATCTAAGAAATTTCCCGTATAAATTTGCATGGCAGGCAATGTTGTAGATACGGTCAATTTGCGTCCAGATTTTTCATCATATAAAGAAAGCTGATTTTCATCTCCTTTAACCATAAAAGAATGATCATAGCCTGATGCTAATTTTAATTGCTCACAATCATCATTGATTCTTTCACCAATTTTATGATAATCGTGAAAATCAAAAGGAGTATCTTTTACGTCCATAAATTCTCCTGTTGTACAACAATTTTCATCATCACATGCTATTTTGTCTGCGTTAATCTTCAAGTAATGATCATAAATTTTTTCTTTCCCTGCAGATAAATTAAAATAAGAATGGTTTGTAATATTGCACAGAGTATCTTCATCACTCCAAGCTTCATACTCCATCGTTAAGTTATTACCTGTCAGTAAATATTTAACTTTTAATTCTAAGGTTCCAGGATACCCTTCTTCCATATCTGGGGAGATACAGGAAAATAATATTCCGTTTTCAATGATTTCATAGCAGAAGATTTTTTGATCAAATCCAATCTCTCCACCATGTAAATGATTTGGTCCATTGTTCACCGCCAGCTTATATGTTTTTCCATTTAATTCAAAGCTTGCTCCTTTGATTCGATTTGCAACTCGGCCAACAATAGCCCCCATATAAGTTCCGTCTTCTTTACAATCTTCGATTTCCTCAAATCCTAAAACAACATCTTCTTGTTTGCCATCCCTGTCCTTGGCAAAGATGGACAGGATATGGCATCCAAGATTTGTTACCCTGATTTGAAGTTCATCGTTTTTCATTTCAAAGAATGTAATACCATTTTCTCTTTCTTCTATTACATTCACTGCAGTTATCATATTTTTTCCCATAACGACTCACCCTTCAGGTTTGATTGATAGATTAAAAGAAATCATAAATATGTTCAAAGTCCTGCATTGTTCCAAGAACTCCTGGAAGATTTTTATATTCTTCTTCTTTTTCTTTTTCGCATACGACAAGAATCTTACCGCATCCTGCTTTATATGCATTTTTGATTCCTGAGAAAGAATCTTCAATTACTAAGATGTCTTTCATCTCAACTCCTATTTTCTTTGAAGCATCTAAAAACATCTGAATTTTATTTTCATATGTTCCATCATCGTATACCAGCTTTTTAGGATCAATATATTTATCTAAATGGAAAGACTCCCGGAAAAAGTCAATATTTTCCTTAATTGAGGCACTTGCGATAGTGTAAGGAAACTTATGGTTTGTTAACCATTCAAAATACTCTACTGAGCCTTTTACTAAATGGAAATGTTCTTTATCTTTTTTGCAAAATTCACGATAAAATGCTTCTTTTTTTGAAGAATATTCTTTCACTTCTTCCAACGATGCCTTTCCATCCGTCATATATTTGATAATCTGATCGTTTGGTGTTCCATTAAATTTTCCATGCAATTCTTCATCTGTGATATCACATCCACGAAGCAGTCTAGAAATTTCATTCCAGGCTAATACATGTTTATCATTATCAAAGAACAATGTTCCATTGAAATCAAAAATGACTCCTTTATAATCTACCATACGTTTATACCTCTTTTGTTTCACTGACTTCTTTGTACCAGTATGCTGATTTCTTAGGATAACGTTCCTGTGTTTCAAAATCTATATAGAACAATCCATAACGTTTATTATATCCATTGGACCATGAGAACATATCCATTAAGGACCATACAAAGTATCCTTTAACATTGGCACCTCCTTCAATTGCTTTTGCAATCCACTGTAAATGACGTTTGATGTAATCAATACGTGGTTCGTCATCAACTGTACTATCTTTGAAATCATCTTTATATCCCATTCCATTTTCTGTGATATAGATTGCTTTATAATTTGGATACTGTTTTTTAATTCTCATGATCTGGTCATATAAACCTTCTGGATAAATTAACCAATCCCAGTCTGTTCGATCAATCCCTTCTTTAAACATATGCTCGCTGATTCCTTTTAATCGGTATACAGAAGTTCCTTTTGCCCCTGTACCATTATGATGAATCTGGCTTTCTCCATTGTATTCCTGAACAAAGTGGCTCTGATAATAGTTAATTCCAAGATAATCATTACATGCTGCAGCTTTTTTCAGTAATTCCATATCTTCTTCTTTTGGAGCAAATGTTTTATTTTCTAACTCATATAAGAAATTAATATGTTTTAATGTATTTTCTGAATAATATCCTAAGAATGTTGCATCTAGTAAGAACTGATTTGTCAGTGCATCTTCTCTTTCTGCCGCTAAAACATCTCCCGGTTTTTTCTCATCATAAGGATATTTTGTTTCTAGGGAATGGATAATACCAATCTGACCTTCATATCCACCTTCTTCAAATGCAATGACTGCTCTCGCATGTGCAACCATCATGTTATGCATGGATTCAACAGTTTTAACTACATCATATTTTTCTCCTGGTGGGAATGTACCTGTAATGTACTGGCCAGATGATACTGGCCAGATTTCATTAAATGTAAACCAATAACGGATATCATCTTTGAATTCTTCAAAACAGAATTTTGCATATCTTTCATAGCAATCGATGGTATGTGGATTTAAGAAATCTCCATTTTTATGTAATTCATTTGGTGTATCAAAATGATGTAATGTGATAAATGGCTCTACTCCATTTTCTCTACATTTCTTAAACATTGCATGGTAGAAATCCACACCTTCCTGGTTAACTTCTCCCTCTCCTGTTGGGAAAATTCTTGACCATGCAATAGAAATACGGATTCCATTGACGCCAAACTGTTTACATAAGTCTAAATCCACTGGATATTTATGATAAAAATCACTTGCTGGATCAGGGCTGAACCAGCCCTGTTTTTCCAGATAATCGTCCCAAGCTACTCGTCCTTTTCCATGAGCCTTTGATTCACCTTCACACTGATATGCTGCAGTTGCTCCACCCATGATAAACTCTTTTGGTAATCTCATATTAATTATCTCCTTCTAAAATCTTAAATACGAATTTGATTGCCGCGTCTGGATCTCTTGTCAGTGCAATGTACTGTTTTCCTTCACAAGCTACACATTTAATTCCTAGACGATCTGTATCTTTCTTCAGATTTTCATAGAAAGCTGCTACCTGAGGTGCTAAAACGACAAGATCATAATCCTGCATGATATCTGTATGTGCTCCATAAGCTCCTGCAGCTGCGATTAATGGAATGTTTTTCTCTTCTGCAGCTTTCTTCAGAGCATTTGCTAATAATCCTGATGTTCCACCACCAGCACATAATACTAAGATTCTCTTAGATTTTAATGTATCTGCATCAACTTCAATCTGCTGTTCTTCAGAACCTACTTCTTCTAATCCTTTTTCTTTTTCTTCTTCACATTTCTCATGATCATAAACTTTAAAGAATGGATAGTATACTACAAAGTCTAATACTAGTAATGCAATAGCTAAAATTGCTGCTTTTAACGCCATACCACAACCAAGGAATAGTCCTAATGGACCTGGTGTTGTCCATGGTAAGATATATAAGAATGAGTTCATTCCAATATAATCAACGAAAATCTTAAATAACCATACATTTAAGATTGGTGCACAAATAAATGGTACAAAGAATACTGGGTTTAAGATTAATGGTGCTCCGAATAAGATTGGCTCATTTACTCCGAATAAAACTGGAACGGAAGAAGCTCGTCCAATAGCTCTTAACTCTTTTGATTTTGCTAAAAATGCAAACATCAAAGTGATCATTAATGTTGCTCCAGTACCACCAAAAGTTGCTACGAACTGCTGTACACCTGGTGTTAAAATATTTGCTGCATGATCTCCTGCCTGATATAACTGTAAGTTGTTTGCGATATTTACATAGTAGATAGCAGCTACTGCTGGTTCTACGATGGCTGGTCCCTGAATACCTACGAACCAGAACATTGCCATAGCTCCATAAATGATTGCTAATCCAACATATCCATCAGCTGCTGTAAACAGTGGCTGGAATACCTGAATGACTGCCTGTGCAAAACACATATCAAACTGTTTTCTAAAGAAGAAATCAAAGATTGTTAATAATAATACGCATGCTCCAAAGGGAATAACATCTTTGAATGTCTGAGAGATATTTGGTGGAACTGCATCTGGCATTTTAATTGTAATATTTCTTTTAATAAAGAATTTGTAAAGGTTGGCTGTAAAGAATGCTACTAGGAATGCTGTTAATAATCCTTTAGATCCCATATATCCTGATGCGAATCCATCTTTAATAGAATCTACAGCGACTACCATGAATCCGATCATAGAACACATCATTGTAGAAATGGCGTTGATCTGATTGTCTACTGGCATATCTCGGTTAAACGATTTTGTTAAGTGGTAACACGTTGTTCCTGCTACTACCAGACCTAAAATTCCCATAGAATAGTTATATGGTTTTAACAGGAATGCTTCTACTGTTTTACTCCAATAGAATCCAAAAATATTTGGTACATATGCCAACAGCATAAAGATACTTGAGAATAAAACGATTGGCATTGCGGAAACAAATCCCTCCTTAATCGCTTTTAAGTATCTGTTTCTTGCGATGGCATCAAAATACGGTTTCATTTTTTCAATTGATTTTATCAGTTTATTCATAACTTATATCCTCTCTTCATTTATTTTCTATAAACGTCAATCAATGTTCCAATGATGTCCTTCAATAATAATGATGTCATTAAATGATCCTGTGCGTGTGTCATGATAAATCCCATTGTAACTGTTTCTCCGTTTGCTTCTTCTTTCATGACATCCATTTGTGAGTTATGTGCTTCATTCAAGCAATCATTTGCCTGTTCAATTAAGCTGTCACATTCTTCAAAGTTTCCATTTTTTGCTTTTTCTAGTGCAAGTAATAATTTAGAGCGAGCATCTCCTGAGTAAGAAACAATTTCAAAGCTGATCATGTTTAATTCGTCTTTTGTCATAATAACCTCCTATTCTCGTATAATCGTAATGATCGTTGCAATCTCCGTCTCATTAATATATACGTTAAACTCTTTTTCCATTGGTTCCAGAATTTTTTTCACTTCTGGAACCATTTCCTTGTTCTTGTCAATCACACCTGATGCAATAAAACTAATGGATGGTGTGTATCCCTGTCTGATTCTGTCTAGTAAACAAACGATGTGAATAATCAATCCGATTTTTTTGTTCTCATCCAGTTTTACATTTAACAGATATTCTACTTGTTGCATGAAATCGTCCAGATATATTTCCACTTTGGCCATATCCAGTTCTGGAAAATTTCCCTCTAAATATTCATACGTTTCGGTGATTCCCGTCTTATCCAATTCATTCTGTGTTTGGATATAGTCATTTAGGTTTGTTTTCTCAGATTTCATTAGCTGATTAACGTCAATGAACTGATATTGATAGAGCAGTGGATCATAATCTCCTACAATCCCAACAATTTCTCCTTCATCTGCTATACCATCGATCATGCTATATAGCTGACCTTCATTTGTTAATACAACTCGTCTGATTTTTACATCATTCCAGCTCATATTTTCGTTTATAAATCGTTGAATTTTTTCTGCTTCAGTTTCAGATTTTGATATGATGACTACAATCTTATTGCTTCCATCATAATTTCTACTGTATGCTGCTGTCTTGAAATTTTCCTGAAGATATCCGTAAATATCATCTATTGCCTTTTCTTCACTTGCTTTGTTGCTACATGCTACACCAATTAATGTAATTGGTGATTCTACAAATCTGATGTCGATATTCGTTTCCGCTGCTATGGATTCTGCCATAGTCCTCAAAGATCCCATGTCATAGATTAGGATGATTCCTTTTCCTTGATCAATTCGAATAATCTCTTTCTTGAAGTCTTCATATGCTTCTTTCATGTTCTTATCTAATGGTAAGTTAAAAGCATATGTATTATTTTCATTAGAAAGTTCATTTACTGTTTTAACAACCGCTTGTGCTGAATAATCCCCATGCATTGCAATTAATGTAACAACCTGCTGTTTCTTTGTGACTCTTTCTTCTAAGAGGAACATCATCACAAACATAATCTCATCCACATTCAATTTTGTGTGAAAGATTTTTTCTGTTTCTAGAACAAATTCCTTTGCCAATTGATATTCCTGTGGATAGGAAACTGTCATTTGTGTGATTTCTTCATTTGATACCCTTTGTTTTGATTCATTTCTAATCAATGCTGAATTCATATGGAGACACAAGGCACACATTATCTTCTCGTCATATTTTATTTGAAACGTCTCTTCTGCTTTTTTCAAAAACATGTCGACATGTTCAATCATCTTGTTGGCAATGATATTTTTCAGCATCGTCCGATTGGAAATTTTCTCACTTAATTCGTTATAATACTTTTGGAAATCCTCTTTTAATGCAACAGATACATATGCGTCAATCTCTTCCTCTTGAATCTCCTGTTTCTTATACTTTTTCTTTCGATCATCGATAGACTGATAAATATCTTTCTTCTCTTCTGCCTTTTGTGCTTGCTTTTTCAGCATAGTAGAATGTGTAAATGCGTAAACATACTGTTCCGAAACTAACTTATCCAGTTCTTCCTTATGTACTTTCAAATATATAAGCCCTTTCCTTACATACGGTGGAAAATCAGAAAGCAATATTTCGATAAATTTATTTTTTGAACTTCCTTTCCGTGCATAACAGTTTACACATCCTGTATGGATATCTTTTTTTAATCCTGTCACATTGTCTACTGATTCATATAGGAGTAATGCAGATAATATCTTTGCATCCATTTCTAGATTCTTACCAATATTTGTAATTTCATCGCATAAAAACCTTTGTACCAGTTGAAATCTCTCTTCCAAGGATCTCTCATTTAAGATAGGAAGTTTGATCTCGAAATCTGTTTTTTCTTGTAATGAATGATAAATTTCCTGATCCGCATTTGAATCGGTGCGACAGATTAAAATTCCTCTTTCTTTAGTAGAAAGTAAACGCCTCCTTTCATAGGCTGGAAGCAAATCAATATGATTGATCAACAGCATTCCATTTTCTGATTGATTTAGAATTCCAACTTCATCTTCAGTTCCAAAAAGTAGCTTCTGTTGATAGTCTGGAATTTCTTGGTAAGCTTTACAATCAAATGTTAATAAAACTTCTTTGTTTTTAACTACGCCGGATTTCACAGCAAACTGAAAAACCGTTTCTGCAAAATAATGTGCTCCACATCCTCGTTCTGCAGTTATAAGAATACTTGACCTTCCTTTTGGATAAAGGATCGTTGCTTTCGCAACAGCTACTGCATCTTTTAATGATTGATCATAGCCGATCAGTCTCTTAAAAACCTCTTCTGCTTCTTCAGATAAGTTAATGTATTGATACATGACCGGGCGCCCTTTTTGCTTGATCAATTTTCCTTCATTAACTAATTGGTTTAAGATGCTGCTTAAATTGGTCCTTTGCATACCTAACTTCCCTGACAAAAAGTTCGTAGTAAATCTTGGATATTCATCATGTTCAAATTCTAATGAATATGTTGTAATGAATTCATATACTCGTTCTTTGTTGTTCTTATTCAGTTTCATATGCAACTCCTATTCTGCGCTGTACTTACCAGCTGCCTATACTATACTCAAATCAATACTTTACTTCAATTTTGCAAAACCACCCATTTTTTATACACATAAGCTGTTTTTTCGAATGTGTATAGTTTTTTTTGCTACATTTATCCAAGATTATACACATTTTTTTTATTTTTTTTTATTAAAACCTAAAAATACAGATATTTTTATACAGATTCCTCTATCTGTTCTCTCCTTTTCTAATATTTTATTAGGCATTTGTTAAATGCCAAAGCCCTTTGATTTTACTGGATTTTCTTGCTTGATTTATATAAATTTTCTCTCCGCTCATGGTAAAATAGAATCATGACAAACCACCTTGTAATAATCTCTCGGAATCCTGAGTGATTATTATCGGCAACAGCCGAGAAACGTACTTTGAAAAGTAAATATTATTTAAAACAGAAAAAGAACATAGAAAATAGACATAGCTGTCGCTATGCCTGAAAAATGGTGTATAATAGTTAAAGGATTATGCCACATCTAAAATCAACTTTCTCAGGGTGGATTCATAGGGCAAATCCCAAGCATCCAAGTGCTGCAGCATAAGGATGTGATATAGGCGGCAGTACCACATCTTAGTTGAGCGGTGCCTGCCGCTTTCTAATTGAAAGTCTATTTTCTCACGTTTATTCGAACGTTCAGCTGAAGTTCTAGCATTGTATTCCAGTTTCCATTCTTTACTGTCACGAGGCGGGAAATTGATGAATCTTGGATTATCTTTCATTGCAAGATGGACGGTTCTCCCATATTTGGAGTCTGAGCAGGGGGTACTGCAGGAGCATCCGTATTTACGGCTGGCAAGTGGACAGCGAAATTTTAACCTTGCTTTCGATGGCTCAGAACCATCATGGTTCATTTTTCGCCCAGCTTTGCAAATAGGAATTCCATCTTTTGCAATGGTAAAATCATCCTTATATTTCATGCTGATTCCGCGTTTTTCATTTAAGTCGATAAAAGGCTGTATGCCGTTTTCACGACAATACCGATAATACGGCATGGTATCATGAGCAGAAGCCAAAAGCCATTTGCTGATATGAAAATCAGGAAGAAAGGCAGATCACTTTCCGAGTTGGATGCAACCAGCATATATAAATCGTAGCCATGATAAAAACAGTCTCGAGAAGAATCATATACGACATCACAATCGGGCTGGGAAAAGTAGCGGTCGCAACACCGGCAATGGAAAGATTGGAGGTATCAATCAATCCTTTGGATATGGAAACGGTTAAAAATTCATGGTTGTAAATCTTGAAAAGAGAAGCATATGGTTGGTCATCAATAGAAAAAGAAGAAGATTCCATGGATTTAAAAAGTTGTTCCACTGTGATTTTTTCAATAGATTCTGCTTTTTCTCCCTTCTGTTTTGGCTTTTGCACTTTTTTCTTTTTTAAAGGATGTATATGGGGAGAAAGATTATCAGAATCGGAATCCCAAAGCCTGTTAAGAAAGTCATAGAAAGTGTCGACTCCAGGAGTGTCACCAAAGTGAAACCCACTGAGGATTGCATAGAGTGGATTGATTTTCAATTGAGCAGCCCAGTGGGTAAGTGAATGAACTTTAAAATCAATGGAGAGAAGATAAGAACGCTGCATACAGGAAGGAGTCCTTGGTTTTGGACCAAAGACAGAATATTTGTTGCGGAGCAGTTCGTTGGTATAAGAAAGATCAAGATTCCAGAAACGTTCGATGATATCCCATGTTGATTTAGAAAAAACAGTGGGATCAGGATAATATTTGCGAAGGTTTTCAAGTAAAAAAGTCTGATAGGCGGTATGACCGCCGGAATGAACAGGTAACATAAAAATCGCCCTCCAGTCGATAAAAATAAAATATATTTAATCGGCTTCGCCGCAAATTTTGAGCGATTTGTCAAGTCTTTTTTGACAAAAAAGTGGGGGATTTTAATAAAATGGAATCTACAAGCCTTGATTTTACTGGGCTGAAGATTCCGAGAGATTATTGTCCATGTTAAGGAGGAAGAGTGAAAAATAAAGTAGATTTTTGGGCGCACTTATCCAAGGGTTCATAAAACCCAGTTTTTCAGGTATAGAAAAATGTTAGTTATCGTTGCGCTTTACTAACTTAGAACTATCGTAACCAAGGCTCTCAAGATAAGTAAAAACATTGGTTTCATTCAAGACAACACACTCTACATGATTCTGTGATTCCATCAATTCTTCATAGTCAGTAGGTGTGAAAGGTTTCTTTTCAGACACCATATGGTAAATGCAGACCATCATCATCCTGGCAATGGCAATGATCGCTTTTTTGTGGCCTCTGCGTTTTTTGATCCGTCCATATTTGATTGAAAAATAAGGCTGTTTTTTGCTCTTGATTGCGGCAAGGGCGCATTGTACCATCATCGGTTTCAGATAATCGCCTGCTTTTGCGATACGGACAGATTTTTTCTTGCCTGCAGATTCATTGTTGGCAGGAGAAAGACCACACCAGGAACAAAGTTGTTTGGCATCGTCAAAGATGCCCATGTTGACACCCGTTTCAGCAAGGACGATGGTGGAACTTAGTTCTGTCATGCCCGGCATCGTGCTTACGAACTCGACAAACTCATAATAAGGTTTTATGCGGACATAGAGCTCCACTTCGGTTTGGGTAATCATATCATCCAGATATTCGAGATGTCCGCGGGTAAGTTCCAGCTTTTTAGCCTGGTCTGTTTCAATGTTATAACCTTTAATGGCTTCAATGATTTCATCCGACTTGGCTTTGGCTCCCTTTTTTATAAGTTTGCAAACGGCTTTTTCATCAATGGTATCAGCGTTATGTTCCAACAGATAAGACATGATTTGGGTTGCCGTCCTGCCAAAACCAGGTCAAATTTGTAAAGGTCGGCAATCCATTTGGAATCTTTTTTGTCCGTCTTCTTCCCCTTGATGGCTTTGACATATTTGGGGTGGGTAAGACAGACTTCCATGTCGTTTTCGAGATAATTAAAAATAGGAATCCAGTATTTTCCTGTGGATTCCATACAAACATGATAACAATGATTCTCGATAAGCCAGTTGTGGAACTTTTGAATACCCGAGTTGATGGTTGAAAAAGATTTCTGCTTATATTCAGATATTCCGTCCTTGTTGGTAGTTACGATGGTAGCAACGATAACATTTTTGTGGACGTCAAGCCCACAGCAGATGGAGTGTTTCAGCTTCATCATAAGTATCACCACCTTAATAAAAAAGAATAGCAACATTGACTGTCATCCTGCGACTGAATAAACATGGTTTATTGCCAATGATAAGAGTCCGGTCTCAAAGTCCCACTTGTTTGTGCCTTGAGCGAAGCGAAAGGAATGACAAAATTTATGAATGTATTTGTAAAACTAGCCGAAGGATTTACCAGGATCGTATCCGCAGGAGGAGAAAACCTGATGGGCCTGATCACCGGAATTCTTCCCAATCTTCTGATCCTGCTCACCTGTATCAATGCCATCATCACTCTGGTAGGAGAGGACAGGGTCATGAATTTCTCTAAAAAACTGACCCGGTTCCGCCTGCTCCGTTACACCCTGCTGCCTGTAATCTCCCTTTTCTTTTTGACCAATCCCATGTGCTATACTATGGGACGGTTCGTGGAGGAAGACCAGAAACCTGCCTTTATCGATGCCTGTTTCTCCTTTGCGCACCCTATCACCGGCCTGTTTCCACACGGAAATGCCACTGAATTCCTCACGAAAAAGATCATGGCAAAAAATAAAGGAGGTGCAGCAAAATGAAACCATCTGTAACGATCACAAAAGGCTCCAGCGGATGGGGCGGGCCATTACTGTCTATGAAACGGAAACCAGGAAAGTCGTCGCTTCTGTCACCGGAGGCTCCATTCATCCTCTGGCTGAAAAAATCGCATCGCTGCTTGGTGTCCCGGTAGTGGATGCCTTTAACAATAAAGTAGAACCCGACACCATCATCATCGCAGTGGTAGACTGCGGCGGGACGCTCCGGTGCGGTGTTTATCCGAAAATGGGAGTCAAGACCATCGATATCCACCCCATCTCCCCGTCCGGGCCACTCAGCAAATATATTAAAGAAGATAATTTTGTATCCGGCACTACGCTGGACTGTATTACCCAAAGCGGCGAGGCTGCCCCTTCTGAACCTGAAGTATCCGGGCAGGCTGTCCCGGATCTGGCTGAGGCTGAGGGAAAAGAATCCTCCCCCGCGTCTGGAGGAAATCAATTTTTTAATTTTATCACCAGCATGGGCCGCGGCATTGGAAGTATTGTGAATGTATTTTATCAGGCCGGCCGGGATACCCTGGACATTGTCCTGAAAAACATTTTGCCGTTCATGATCTTCGTCACCCGTATGTCAAGCCAAAGACAAAAAAATATCTTTGAGAATAAAAATTCCAAATTATCGTTGGGCTGATAATTTGGAATTTCTGTTCTTTATGCTTCAAACCAATCATTTGGTATGAGATTTTTATCGATAGGCCACCAATTTTCACAAATAAATTGTCTAAAAGATTCTTCTTTTAAATCGGCATGATCAACAATAATAACTTGTAGTTTTCCGTTAAGTTCATTCGTACGATCAATGATAAACTGGTACATTTTGTTGACTTCATTCCAGTCTATTTGTTTTTCATCTAGCTCAGACGGAAAATAAACTTGGGATGGCTGATCGAGGAATAAGAATCTTGGGACTGGGCGATTGGCGTTAATAAAAAATTTCTGTAATGCAAAATACGAAATAAGATGGACCCCTACCCAGTTCGAACCGCTTCCCAACTGTTTAAGTGGCACAGGCCTTTCTGGCTTATCTACAACAACAGTAATCTTATTCAAGTCGATCCTATACGGATTGTCACAATGTTCTAGTTGTAATGCCTTAGCCCATTTTGTCATGTCCACTTGTATTCGCGAAAGTGCTGACTGCCTGCGTTCCTCCACAGAGTCTCTATCAAGAATGTCATCTATTTCTTTTATTCGTTCTTCAATTCCTTTTATAATTTGTTCTCGCTTTCCTGACTCTGTATCATTTTCCACGCTCTCAATCC
The DNA here is from genome assembly GCF_910574135.1 of Anaerostipes faecis. Taxonomy (NCBI): domain Bacteria; kingdom Bacillati; phylum Bacillota; class Clostridia; order Lachnospirales; family Lachnospiraceae; genus Anaerostipes; species Anaerostipes faecis. The sequence continues at coordinate 280,224 of NZ_CAJSYK010000001.1, forward strand.
AAAGGCTGATTCGCCCAACAACTTTTCCTCTTCGTGCATTTATATCTCTTAGTCGTGCCTTTTCATCTTCTTGTTGATATACCCCGTCAATTTCTGCTTCTAACACCTTAATCTCTTCCTGTTTCTTTTCCCGTTCTTGTTCCAAATCAGAAATAAAGGCTCTAAGTTTTGGTTGTTCACGCGTCACATTTGCGATTGATTTGTCTAAATTGATAATAGAAGCTTTTATCATCTCCACACTAGGGAGTGGTTGTTCAAGTGTTCCAGAACACAACGGACATTTCCCGGGATTGAAATTTAGTTGTTCAAAAAGTCCTATAGATTCAAGGCGCATTTTCTGGTGCTGAGCTTCTCCAGAATATCCCGTGGTCTCCCCAACAAACATATGTGCATTATCAAGACTAATTCCGATCTCGTCAAACTCATCCCGAGTCTCCTGAAGCTTACTTTGTAAAAAAGTTAGCCGATCCATCCCGCTGTTAGAGCCAATTATACTAGGTGACCACTTCATAACAGTTTGAAGAACAGAATACATCTCCTGATAATTCTGATAATCTATCTGTATCGATGCATCAATAAGACCAGCTTGTCGAGCCTCTCCAATTAGCGCAATTGCCCTTTCAGAACCGCCTCCCATTAAATGCCGATTTTCTTCAAGCTTACGCTTTTCAAGTGTCAATTTGCGTTTAAGTATACTTCTTTCATTTTCTAGTGCCAAAGCATCTTCACTAATGGCACCCAAAAAATACGGAATGGTGTCTTTAATGGCTTGTGTAATGAAATCATCCGATTGACGATGAAACAAAAAGTTCTTTGCTGCAATCTCATCTTGCCCCTGAAAACAATAATATAATGCATGTCTTATATTCGCTGCGAGGGGGAGTCTGCTCTGGCCTTCAGGTGGTGTGTTTAAATTTTCTGAGATTCCAATTCGACGAGTCAATGATTCTTCAATCCCAGATACATTTGTATTAGATGAGAAATCACACTTTTTAGGAACTTCAATGTTCTCTCCAACTTCAATATAACAAAACCCTGTTGTTTGCTGCCCTTTATCTGGATTTTTACGTGCTATAAATGCACGTTCATGTTCAAATTGCAGGAGTAAGCCATACCATGCTACATTATCACGAACTACTCCGTCTGCAATATTACATGAATCACCGCCCAAGCAATAATCAATAATATCACCTACCACCGATTTTCCTGTTTTTGATCTGCCGGTAATAATATTCACTCGACCCAATGCAAAAGGTAGGTGACGCACTTTCCCATTATATCCATAAAGTACAAGTTCACGTATCTGCATCATGGTCTCACCCCCAACTCAATATATATTGTCTCGACTTTTCCTGTTGTTGCAAACCACTTGGCAATATGCTCACCTTTTTTGAGACATTCCGAAATTTCATTATCAACAAATTTTGTTTTGCTCAATGTTTTCGAGGCTGGCGTTATTTCTAATTCACTATTTGGCGTTAGCAGAACTTTCCCTGTTTGGAGCAGAAACTCAACAGATTCATTTGTGATCGGAACTAATTCTCTTGCCCTTTTGGGAAAATCGATTAGAAGATGCGGGTATCGCCGAACCCATAAGTGCAATTGCGTCCTACTGTTTATACTGATCCTTGTTTCTTTATGTAAAACAAGAGGCAATACTAAATAAATCAGCGGAAATGGAAACGCCCTGCACGTTTTATCATTATAAGTTTTAATTGTTGAATATAATACTCTCCCACAAAAAGCGGGGTTGAGGAGAAATGCAACTTCATGTGTTCGCATATTCCAGCTTTTCATCTCTATCGCCTCCCTCTTACGTATCCAATAATTTTTTGAGCCGATCATAGAAATCTATATGCCAACCCACTTTAAGTTGATTAGCCAGCATATGGTAACTTCCTCGCATCACAAAAGCCTCTTGGCATTTGGAACGAATACGGATATCTTTCTTTTCTATTTCAGAAAAAAGTCTGCGTCCTTCTGTGATTTTTTCTTCTTCTGTAACTCCTCTATATCCGGCCAAATCGTCTTCCATAGCCGCGAAAGCATGTTCCCATTCATCAATCAATCGTTGCTCATAGTTTTCCAATTCATTGACATACAATAAATCATTCCTTACCCAATTGGCTCTCTGTTTAAATGCACGATAATAGTCTCTTAAAGCAGTTTGCATACGACGACTCCCAAGACAAATTAGTTTAAGTTGCTCATAAAATATTTTTTCACTAGCACTTAAATTAGTTTCCTGTATATTTCCAATATCAAAAATATCTATTGGCAAATTGTCATCAGAATACTCTTGACTTACAGATACAATGAACGATCTCACCTGATTTTGGGTAACAAATATTGGAGTGTCTGAACAAAGAGCTTCGATTGCCTTTTTGTACCACCAGCCCTCTAAGCGCTCACAAATCTGATTTTCATATTTAGGGATACAGCTATATCGAATCTGTTTTCTGAAATCCTTTTCAACATTTATTATATCACTCGCACCATCAATAACGCATATTTGGTTGACTAAACATTTCGCAATAGTTTCATCAGTTTTCAAAAAGGCCTCGTAATATTTTTTGTGATTTTTATTTTCAGATTTAAGGCAAACATCCTTTAATTTCTCATATGCATCTTCCGTATTTCGATTTTTACCTTTTTTTAGGCAAGAAGCTGCTGTGCCATCTGGCGCAATTGCTGTTGTAACAATAAGAAATTCTGTTCCACTTAATATATTCGGAGATTCAGAAACTACATCCATCCATACTTTTAATGTTCTCCATAAATCTGTACTTCCGTCTGTGAGACTGCCTTGCCGCTGTACATGATGCTTCAACTGGATAAGCTGCTTTGGCATACCGTCTTTACTAAACGCAACATCATCAAATTTTTCAATACTTATTTGAAAATCAGAGTTATCATTCTCTAGTAGTAGTGTTAAAGCATATCGTACTTGATATAAATAGCCTAGCATCTGTTCGGAAGCTTGGTGATTAGACATCTTACAACCCCCTCTCGCTTTTCATGAAAATCAAAAAATTTAATACTGTTCATTCTTATTAAGATATTATCATTTAAACTTTAGATTCGTCTAAAGCTAGTGCCAATTTAAGACTCTTCCAAATGCGATTTCTTGTATTATTTTCTTGCTGTTCAATGATGTCCATAGATTTTAATATTCCAAATGCTTTTGATACAGTATTAAATGATAATCCAGTCTGTTCTTTTGCATAGACTGTGCTTGATAGAGGAAATCTTTTGAAATTATTATACACCCGCCGAACGCTTTTGGCTTGCGATTTTATGTTATCAAGCATTTTTTCATCTTCTGCTATAGCGTTTTCATACCGCATGAATAGCCTAGCGGATCGTTTTGCTGTTTCTCCTATAGCATTTACAAAAAACTTAATCAACCGAATATATCCACCACTGTACTGTGTAGTTCTAAGCAGGTCGAAGTATTCATTTTTGTTGTGATACAAATACTCAGACAGACATATTAGTGGCTTTGCTTCTCTAACGATATCGCACAATATCATTGGAACAATGATTCGTCCTATAACTCCGTTATATCTCTCAAACGGATGTATCATCTCAAACTGATAATGTACCAATGCGACTTTAATCAACGGATCAGTATCTTTGTCATTATATAAATAAGCAGAGATATCAGCCAATGCCGGTAAAACTGCATCAGGAGCTGTGGGTGTGTAAGTTTTGAGATTCGTTCTAACGCCTAACAGAAAAGTCTGCTTGTCCCTAACATCAACCGTTTTATCAGTTACATCACCATGCAATGCAACTCCGCAAAGCTCACTTAGAACTGGAGCTGAGATTATCCTATCCCTCGCTTTCTTATATGCCAACTCAATATTAGTGATTGATGTAATATCCCCTTTACCACTCCCGCGACTAACAAGTACATCTTGAAAAGAAGGGCCATCGTAATCAATCATTCGAGAATATGTACACTCTTTTAAGAGCATCAATTCGCTGAACGCACTCTTATTGGGAGCATATTTAAGAAGTCCGTCTAAAAATCCAATATTTCGGTGAGCTTCAATTAACAAGGTAGATAATTCATCATCTATTTTATACATATCCCCATGCATTAGAGGACGAGGAGTAAATGTATAATACTTAAAATTGTTTTGGTTGCTGTCAATATGTTCAATATAATCTCCTGTATAGGGAATCATTTCACACACCTCAATAGAAAAATCTATTTTCAGCATATCACAAATATTGAAATAAATGAAGTATTATTTCTTCGCTTTATTTCAAAAATCAGAGAAATAATACAATATAGGTTTAAAACAGAGTTTCATGACTTAAACATTCTCATGCAACTATTTTTTGATGTTTTATCTGATTTTTTATATCGATTTTGTTGATGTTTTCACGATATTGGGACTATTTTTCTTGCATTTATGCTCCATATCATACCAAAATGGTGGATAAATACGGCTTTGTCATCAGCTTCATGTAAGCGGATGGCTTTGGACTAAAATCATGTACTCGTTTCTGCTAAGTATTTCTATTTGGATATAAATGCCCGACTATTCAAAATCAAATAGTCGGGCATCGTGTTTATGTATGAAATTACAGTGCGTTAATTTCTTTTTCCAGTTCCCTTACTGCGGACATTACCGTCTCAAAGTCTGGAATATTGCCATAAAGCATATCTTTCATGGCTTCATAGTCTGCCAGTAGTGCAGGAAAACGATAATTCGGCGGAAGCAGTTTCAGACTTCCCGGCACAGCCTCCGTATATTTCACCCAAGCTCGCGGATAGAATTTCATTTTGAAATCCACAACCTTTTGAAGCAGGTCACGGTGAGCGAAAGCGGATTCCTTCACCGGAGTCATAGACATTCGGTACAGATCATAATAGTGTCTGGAATACCGCTGCGGCATTTCCAGATGTTCCGGTCTGTTTACTTCATGGTGGAGAATGGTCGCCTTTTCCCAAAAGGTACGCTCCGGTGCAACGGTGAGAATATACGTAGCTTTCTGTTCAAAAACCCCAGGATAATACCGGGCCGCATAAGGTTCAATCCCTGCCACCTTTGCCGGGGTCCATGCTGCCAGAGCACCGATTTCAAGGCGAATCACCTGCAGGGTTGCCGCATTGGTGAACAGATGGGGATATGCAAAGATAACCGTCTGTTTATCCTTTTCATCTATGTAGACATTCGCCTCACGCTCAAGATCCTGTGACAAACCTTCTTTGATTGCCGGGCAGAAGGTTTCGGCAAGAAAGACTTCCGCACGTGCATTGGCCTCTTTATTGAATACATCCTGTTTGGTGTTGGAACGTTTCTCCCAGGTTTCCTCTTTTTGGTACCCCAGTACCCTCCAGTCTAAGATCAGGTCAATATCTTCGGAAAAACGGCTGATTAGATGAAATGCCTTTGACAAGCTGGTACCACCCTTAAAAGTAATCGACTTTTTCCAGGGAGAATGGTGAAACAGATAATCCAGTGTATAACAAACCCAGAAATCTTTTTCCACAATCGCATCATGTAGTCCCATTTTATCTGCTGTATTTCGGAACAGCATCCGTTTATCGTTGTCTGAAAACCTTGCGATATTTTTCATTTCTGCTGTACCTCCCCGGCAATCTTACGTATTGCATTGTAAACCCAGTCCGTAGATTCTGACGCTTCTCTTAACATGGCGGCCTTGTCTTCCTCACTCAATCGGGAGCTAAGCGCCTGAATGGTTTCGGAAGTGACATTTGTTTTTCCCAGAGTTTTTAATGCCTGAATAACGAGCGCAGTCATATAGGAAAGACCTGTAATCTCTTTGTTGGTCCGATGCTTAAATTCAATCTTCGTAGAGTTCCACTCATAGGTTTTATACGGACCGTCACTGATGTAGGACCAGACCGCTGTTACCTGTGTAGAAAGCCCTAACAGATTCAGTGCCGTATTCCCACAGGGAGCAATCGTCCAGTGGTAATTACGAGCCAACGCATTTGCCACTGCCTCTGGATCTGCCGCCACGTATTCTTTTAGCATTTCGCTGTATTCCGGTTTTTCATAAATACCTTTCAAAATTCTCCGAAGGGTACCCGTCTGTGTAAGCCTGTTCAGATTCCGTCTTATGGTTTCTGTATCAGCAATGTCTGCAAAATCTGAGTTGACAAAAACTGTTCCTTCTAAAGCATTTTCTATCCGCCCCTGTATTTGTTTGGAATATCCGTTTGCCATTACACCGACCTCCTTTGTCCCGAATATTATATATTATTCGGGACATATTTTCAATAGATTTCGCGATACTTATTTTTAGCATTCCCAACAGAAGCTAGTTAAAACATCCCCGATTTGAAAATTTTTTGTCCCATTTTTTATATATTATTCGGGACGATTGGGGCACTCGGCAGATAAATCAGTCGTGCATCAGATACACGCTGTTTTCCGCATCCCTCATCAAATATAAGCCCCAAAATCCACCGGACTACTAACCATATTTATTTTTTGTCTTTAATTCAACAGCCTCCTTTATTCGACGATTTTTTGTTGTCTTTCAAAGCTGGAAAAGGAATTGAATAAACAACGGTAAACGCTCAAACCCCTTGAAAAATAAGGTTTTTTCTGTTTGTCATTATTATACCGTAAGGGCAGCATCATGGTTGGTATCATCAACTATACCGGCATCGGCGATCTTCTGGCAAATGCCATCAAACCATTGGCCGGAAGTCTTCCAGGCCTTCTGGGGTTGTCCGTTTTCTGTGCCATTCCGTTCCTGTCCCCGGTCCTTGGACCCGGTGCGGTGATCGCACAGGTGGTAGGTGTACTCCTCGGTGTAGAGATCGGGAAAGGAACCATTCCCATCGCTTATTCTCTTCCTGCACTGTTTGCCATCAACTCTCAGGTAGGATGTGATTTTGTACCTGTAGCGCTGACCCTGGCGGAAGCTGAGGACGATACCGTGAGCGCCGGAGTACCCGCCATGCTCTTTACGAGACTTGTCACAGGACCTGCGGCTGTACTTGTAGCCTATCTGTTGAGTTTCGGGCTTTACAGTTAATATCAGATGTTAAACGAAAAAACAATCAAACTGCGAAACCTCCTTCAGCAGTTTGATTGTTTTTAGATTCTGTTATATTTTTTCTTTCCATGCGCTGATAAGCTGCCTGAATTCCGGCTCATCCTGTAGAAAATGAAACTCCTCATTTTCAGGGTCTTCAAATTCGCTTAAGATCTTTGGAAGTATAGACTTTCCAAAATGGTCCGTGCTGGACTTACTGCCTGTGTATCTGTACAGCGGTGATTGGCCCGGCTCCCATTTTTTAAGAATCGCCGGAAACATATCTTTAAGTATGGTGATACACTGACCAATGTCTTTCCTTGCGAATGCAAGCTGAAACTGTGCTGAGTAAGACCCGTAGTCCCACAACCCAAACAAACGCACTACCTGCCTTGATATATCAGCGATCTCATCTGCGTCTTTGGGCCTGTTCTCTTCAAAGGCTATGGTCATCAAATCCATCAGCGCAGTCTGGATGTCATTTAATCTCTTCAAAAGTCTGCTTTCCAGGACACGGCCCGCATCCTCCCACTGTTTCTGTTTCATATACAGCCTTGTCCGGATCTGGTTCTTATCCATCATTGACTCCTCCGGCAGCTCCTTAAGGAATATTTCTGCTCTGTCATATTCCTCGCGGTCTATATACTTAAAGATCAGCAGAGAACGCGCCCGGTCCCTGACCTCTGCATCAGTGCTCTGGGCTGCCCGTTCATACAGTTTTTCAATATCATTCTTGAAATCAGTACAGTCCTCCTTGGAGTAAATACCCAAAATTCCTTCCAGTGTGACCGCAACATTCAAGATCAACGGATCACAGGATGGATACTCCCGTACTTTTTCCATTCCCATATGAAATGCATGTTCCGCTCCGTTACTGGAAACATCCGCTGCCAGTTCATTGAGAAAATCTGTGATTTCCTCTTTGGTTGGTTCTTCTTTAAAGGACAGAAGGGTATTCAGGTCTGTCTCCAGTAACCGCGCCAATGCAGGAAGCAGTGTGATATCCGGATAGGACACTGCTTTTTCCCACTTGTTGACCGCAGGGGCGGAAACCCCCAGCAGAGAAGCCATCTGTTCCTGGGTTAAACCTTTTTTTATCCGCAGTTCCCGAATCATTTCATTGATCTTCATAAGCCCATCTCCTTTTCTCTTTTCATTGTATCAGCCCGATGAAACACCTACAATTGAATCCTTTTTTATTTTTCCTCAGAAGAATTTAACCAATGGTTAAAATGATGATCAATAGAACAAAGTGGGCAAGCCCGCTTCAACGCCCCTACCCCTCACTCTTTGAGGGGCTTGACAACTTTGCGTGCCAGATGCAATTTGCCGCAGGCAAATAATTTCCTTACGCATCTGTGCACAACCCGCGGAGCGTTTTTATTTCATAGGGAAGGTCATGGAACTTTCCTATGGAAGAAACAAAAAACTGCCTGTAAAAACAGACAGTTTTTCAAAATTCTTATAAGCGGGTGATGGGAATCGAACCCACGTGATCAGCTTGGAAGGCTGGAGTTCTACCATTGAACTACACCCGCATCTTTCAGACAAGTAATAGTATAGCAAAACTAAATACAATATGCAAGAACTTTTTTAAAATTTCTTAATTCTTTTTTATTGCCTGTTTCACAAAATATGCAGTCCCAAGGCTTGCCGCTGATACAAAAAGAAACAGCACAGGAACCGAAATCCCTGATTCTAATATCTGTCCGAACAAAAACTGTCCGGGAGGTATCGTGGCTGTCGCCGCTGCCGTTGAAAATGCACTGGTCTTTCCGATCATAGATCCGGGGACTGCCTGCTGCATGTAAGTCAATGAAATCACATTGGACAGGCCAAGGGAAAGCATGACAGCAAAGCCGCCTGCCCCAAAAGCACATATATTAATGAGCGGGCTTTGGGACGCAAATCCGGTCAGACACATGAAAAGAAACGAAACCGGCATCAGGTAAAGCACTCTGTGGATCACAGCCATGGAAAAACGCTTGGGAAACACACTGATCAGTACTCCCCCCGTGATCATCCCAAACACTGTGATCCCTTCCACAGATCCATAGACTTCTGAAGAAAGACCCAGCACATTTTTTATAAAATGCGGTGCAGCTACGGAGAAAACCGGAACAATGAACAGGTTGGACAGACCGTAAGAGAAAATAATCTTTAATATGATAGATTGAAATTTTTTTAAGTACAAAAACCCTTGATACATTTCGTTCACACTGCCCAAAAAAGAGAGCTTGTTTCTGGAGCCGTTCTTTTTTTCCGGCAGATGCAGAAATCCTTCCATCAGTGCTGAGACAAAGAAGCTGATTGCATTTAAAACCACGATCCAACGGATCCCCAGAAAACCATACAGCATCCCCGCAATGACAGGTCCTGCAAAATTGGCAGCGGATCCGATCTGCTGTACAATGCCATTGGCCCGGTAAAGCTGTTTTGCTGAAACAGACAGAGGGATGGAGGCTGTCACCGCCGGTGAATATATAGTACTTGCAGCTGACAAAAGGATCATTGTGACAGCTATGACAGCTGGCCGGTCATGTCCTGAAAATAAAAAAGCCGCATAGCAGCTTATAACAATGCCGCTGAAGATGTCTGTACAGACCATGATCTTCTTTTTGCTGAAGTAATCTGTGATATTTCCGGCTACCGGCGCGAGCAGAACATATGGAAGCATAGAAATTGAAAGGATCGTAGCAAAAATGCCCGGACTCCCGGTCAGGTCCAGTACATAGAGAGACATACAAAACCGCTGGATGGCACTGCCGAACAGCGAGATCATCTGTCCCGCCGCTATGATAACAAAATTTGCTTTATTCCCCTGTCTGCTCATTCCAGCTCATACTCCGTGCAGACCGGATATGTGCCGTCCTCACTGAGCGTAAGCTTAGCCCGTATGCCATAAAGTGTCCTTAAATTCTGTTCTGTTATCACATCCGCAGGTGTTCCCTCAAACACCATCTGACCCTCCTTCATTCCAATGATATGGTCTGCAAACCTGGAGGCATGATTGATTTCATGGATCACCATGACAATGGTCGTTTGGTTCTTTTGGTTTAATTCTTTTAAGAGAGAGAGTATTTCCAGCTGGTGAGACATATCCAGATAAGTGGTTGGCTCATCCAGTACAAGAATTCCTGTCTGCTGCGCGAGCGCCATGGCAATCCAGGCCCTCTGCCTCTGTCCGCCTGAAAGAGAATCTGCCCTTCGGTCTTTCAGTGCCAGAATGCCTGTTGCCTCCATCGACCAGCGGATCACCTGATGGTCATGTTCTGTCAGTCCGCCTACAGGTTTCTGATAAGGGAACCGCCCGTATGCCACCAGTTCCTTTACTAGAAGTCCCTCCGGTACCTGCGGGCTCTGGGGCAGAACTGCCATCTGTTTAGCGGTCTCCCTGGGAGCCTGTTTTTTGATCTCTGTACCGTTGATAAAGATCTCACCCTTTTGGGGCTTAAGTATCCCGGCCACAGATTTGATCAGTGTAGACTTTCCGCATCCATTGCCGCCGACTACGATGGTGATCTTCCCGCCGGGGATATTCAGATTCAGCTTTGGTATGACGATGGTCTGCTCATAGGCGACAGTGATATCCCTCACTTGAATCTTTTGTTGTTCCATTTTACACCCTTACCTTTCTTTCATCAGGAGATAAACAAAATACGGCACTCCGATCAGGGAGATCATGATGCCCGCTGGTATTTCCAGAGGTGAAAACAGATTCCTCGCAAGTGTATCCGCTCCCAAAACTAAAATACTGCTTAAACATGCTGCCGCAGGAATCTGTCTTTTGTGCACAGGTCCCACGAGACGTTTTGCCAGATGCGGTCCGATCAGTCCGGCAAACGCGATATTCCCGGCCACAGAAGTGGCACAGGCAGCCAGACAGACTGCGAGAACAAGGAAAACCTTTCTTTCCCTCTCCACTTGAACCCCTAATCCCATAGCCAGCTCATCTCCCAGATCCATCACATCCAGCGTTCTGTTTTTGTAAAAGACAATAAGGATCAGCACAATAATAATGGGCGCAGTCATGGCAACATACATCCAGCTGCTGCCCCACAGGCTACCGCCAATCCATGCCAGAGCCTGATTATAGTCTCCTTTTGACATGTTAAGCTGATAAAGAGTGATCAGGGCATTGACCCCTGTGTTGACACCAATACCTGCCAATATCATTTTTACAGGCCTCACACTCCCGTTATCCCTGGCCAGAAGATAAATACACAGAAAGCTTATAAATGCTCCCGCCGCTGCCGCTATGGGCATGAGCAGAACAGTGCCAAAGCCCAGCGCCGTATAATAACTGGTGCTCTGCACAGAGATCAAAAGTACCACCGCAAGCGCCGCGCCAGCATTGATACCGATGATCCCGGGCTCTGCAAGATCATTTTTGGTGACACTCTGCAAAATACAGCCTGAGACAGATAATGCAGCTCCGGTTAGAACCGCCGTCAATGCTCTTGGGAGCCGCAGATCAAGTACAGCGATATTCTGCATGCCGTCCCCCTTGCCGAGAAGGGTCATTACAACGTCTTTTGCCGTCATGGAATAGCTTCCATACATTAAGGCTCCCACAAACACAGCCAGAAACAAGAACACCACCAGGGCCACTGCTGTACGCTGCCTTTTTTTCATCTGCTTTGCTCCTTTCTGATCAGCCACAAAAATACTGGCACACCTAATATGGAAGTAAACAGCCCTACCGGAGTCTCATATGGCTGGTTTGCCAGACGCGCGGCAAGGTCTGCCCATACCATCAACACACTTCCGCCTAAGAAAGACAGCGGTATCATTCTTCTGTAGTCATTGTCGAATATCTTTCTTATCATATGGGGAATGACCAATCCAACAAAGGCAATATTTCCTGCGCTGGCCACACAGACGGCACAAACCGGGATCAACAGAAGAATCGACCAAAGCCTGATCCTTTCGGGACGGACACCCAGTCCTGTGGCTACCTCATCTCCAAGGCTCAGTATGTTGATGCTGCCTGCCAGAAAGAAAAACAGAATCAGAGAAATCCCTCCTGCAATAATTAACAATCCCACATGCCCCCAAGTGATGGATTTAAATCCTCCCGCCACCCAAAACGCCAGCTCCTGGGAACGGTTTCCCAGAATCCCGATCAGGGAGGATAACGATAGAAAAAAGGTTCCCAGGGCTGTCCCCGCCAGCAGAAGCCTTGAGACACTTAAATTTGTCGTTCGCAGGCAAAATCCAAGCACAAGAATCCCGCCGAGAAAAGCACCTATGAGGGCCGATGCTGTCAAACCGAAAAGGCCGGATACTGCCGGTATTACACTTGCAGCTGCCACAGCCAGGGAGGCTCCCTGCGTCATTCCCATGATGGACGGCTCGGCCAGGGGATTCCTGGTCACCCCCTGCATCACAGCGCCCGCACTGGCAAGCATCCCTCCTGTCAAAACAGCGGCAATGGCCCTCGGCAGCCTGACTTCCCTGATCAATTTTATATCCAGTGAATCCCCGCCTTTAAAGAGCGCCGAGGCCACCGTTTCGAACGGCAGCCTCTTTGCTCCAAGGGAAACACCCAGCAGCACTCCAGTTATCAATAGGATAACGGAAACTGCGGCAAACACAGAAACCCTTTTACTCATTCATCTTCTCCATCAAACTGTTCAATTCATCCAAAAGTGAGAGACGCCCGATGGAACTGTATCCCTGGTTAAAGTAAGGGCTTGCGGGAAGCTCTGCCACATGTCCCTGCTTCACTGCGGGAAGCTCTTTCCATACAGAGTTTTTCTTTAAAGCTGCCATATCATCTTTGGTTCCTATGGCAAGAATATAATCTGCCTCAATGGACGCCAGCCCTTCATATGATACTACCGGAAGGCTGATATCCTTCTGCTCCGGCAGTCCTTTCGGTCTTTTTAATCCCATATCTTCATATAAAATACTTCCTATCCCGGCCTTGTCATACACAAAGATCTGGCCTCCACTGGCAAGGATGGAAAGGTAGCTTTTATTCTTTCCGTAGGATTTTTTGATTTCTTTTCCCTTTTCCCGGGCCTTTTTCTTATAGTCTGCAAGCCATGCTTCGGCTTTCTCTTTTTTCTGCATGATATCGGCTACCTTGAGCACATCTTCTTTCCAGTCTGTCTGAGCCAGCTTCAGCATTACTGTAGGAGCCGCTTTGGAAAGCTGCTGATACATTTTTTCCTGTACTGAGGAAATAATAATCAGGTCAGGCTTTAACGCAAGAATCTTCTCAACGTCCATTTTGTCCTGCATACTGTAGCCCAGGATCTCAGCCCCGGATAGCTTCTTTTCTAAATAAGACGGAAACTTTGTATAGTCATACGCATCTGAGTTGGCGGTTCCGACTACAGAATAACCGAGGATAGAGAGGATATCACTGTTTCCGCTGATATCAACGATTCTCTTTGGATCTGCAGGTATTTCAACCTTTCCTTTGGCATCTGTCACAGTGATGGTTTTCGAATCCTCTTTTTTATCTGTCTGATCTTCTTTTCCTGAGCATCCCGCCAGCAATGCTGCCAGGGCTGCCAGAACTAAAATGACTGTAATGAACTTTAATTTTTGCGTTCTCATTGTACTTTTACCCTTTCTTCCTGTATACTATCCTTAGTTAGTTTTACCTAACGACTTCGCAACGTATTGTACCTAACCCCGACCCGCTTTTCAATTGATTTTTATTTTATTCATCCATTTGAATAAATCTGACACTCAATAAAATAACTCAGAAAGGAATCCATGAAATGACCATAACCTCCAGTAAAGCTTTCCGGGAGGAAGTGCTGTACCAGCTTTCATTTCAGCCGTCCTTCCAGGAACACTGTACTTTATATCAAAATGTATCTGCACCGGAAAGCGGGTATTTTTTATTTTATTCCCGTCCTGGTTATTATGAGCTTGGAATCGCAGATTATACGATACCTAAGGATTTTCAGATCCAGTTTGACAATCCGGAATCTCTTTTGAGATTTGGAACCGTATATAAGGGAAGTACAAAGTTCCAGCTGAAAAATCAACAGGTATCATCCTTTACTCCCTCTTCTTTTTTTGTGGCAGAAAAAAATCTGAAAGGAAAACAGGCCTGGCATCAGGGGCAGCATTTTCACGGGACAGAGATAACCGTCCACAAAGCCTTTTTGGACGAGATTGTTTCCGTGACTTTCCCTGATTCCCTTTCCCTGAGTGACTTTAAACAAAATCATACTTACCGCTATCTGCCCCATACTGTCATTTCCGTTATCCACCAGCTCAACAGCCTGTCTGTCTCCGGCCGTCTGTCTCCTCTTTTTCTGGAGAGCAAGATCCTGGAATGTCTTGCACTTCTGACAGAGGAAGTCAAAAAGCCTAAGGATAATATGTTTCAGCACCAGCTTGAATTCGGTTTGATACAAATTGGAAAAAAACGCAGCTTCAGGCTTACGGCCTCAGATATACAGGCCATTCAGAAGGCCCACGATATTTTGACGGAGCAGGCAGTTCATCCTCCTACCATTGAAGAACTGAGCAAGAAGGTGTTTTTAAACCAGCAAAAGCTGAAGGCTGGTTTTGCGAAGCATTATCATATGACCATCGGGGAATATACCAGCAGCCTGAGAATGGCAATGGCGGCCGGCCTTCTCTCTGCCACAGATCTTTCTGTCAGTGAGATTGCAAAAAGAACAGGCTACCGGTACAGCGGAAACTTTTCTAAGAAGTTTAAAAGTTATTATGGTGTAAGCCCTCTGGAATACCGCCGGTCCCAATAGAACTTGAAATTAATGAGATTTATGTCTATAATATTTCAGGAATGGAAAATTTCATCATTTATTACACAAAAGAAAAAAGAGGAGGATTTAACTATGATAAACGCTTATAAAGCGTATTGGAAACGCTATTTCGATTTTAAAGGAAGGACATCCCGTTCTAATTTCTGGTGGGCTATCCTGGGACAGCTTATTGTATCAATCATTGTCGGTTTTCTTGCAAGGATGTTAGATACAAACGCTGTTAACTCGCTGTGGTCACTGATCACTTTTATCCCCGGACTGTCATTGAATGTACGCCGTCTGCATGACGTAGACCGTTCAGGTTGGTTGGTTTTGCTTGCATATATACCGATCATTTTATTTATGGTCAGCTTAACCTTGACAACCGCATCCTTGCTGATGAATGCGGAAGCTGCTTCCGGCGGGTTTGGACTTGCAACCATTGTATTCGGACTTCTGGCCCTGATTGTTGCAATTTATTTTATTATCCTATTTGTAAAACAAGGGGTGCAGGGAGCTAACCGTTACGGTATGCCGGATGAGGACTAAAGCTAACATACAATAGCAAAAATATTTTTCCTTTCAGATATATTCAAATGGAGCTGACACATTCGATGGTCAGCTCCATTTTCCGAAGAAATATAATTGTATTTAAACATTATTTTTTCTTATGCCTATTTCGTCAAAATACTACCAGTATTACTTTTCTCTTCACTTCTAAACTGCTGGATATCTTCCTCATAGACATCGTTATTACTTTTGTCAAAAATTCTATTTTAATAATTTTACGTATTCCTGAAATGCCTGATCAGAAATATCATTTAAGTTTACATCCTTTTTTTGAATTTCTCCTACATACATTGTTTTAAAACTTACAAGAGTATTATGATATGAAAAGAAATACTCTTGAAAATACGGTAATCTGATGCCAGATTTAGCTTTGTATTCTTCTGCTGGAACATCTACTGTAATTAAATTTTTTCCCATTGATTTTTTCAGGTAAAGATGTGTAACATAAACCATTATTTGTTTTTCCTTATTAATATAAAACAAATTTTTCTTTACAGGCTTCATAATATCTTCGTCAACCATGTCTTTTTTTTCACTAAAATAGCTGTTCTCCGGAAAGGCAACACAAGAATTATTTATTTCCCCATCTCCTGTTTTCTTAAACCCCTGAAGCTGAAAATTATCCGCTATGTTTTGATAATCTTTCTGAAACGTTTCATAAGAATTTTTGTCTGATGTCTCTTTTTCCTTTTGAGTGCAACTGCTGGCGGTAATACATAATACTGCAAGACATATAAAACAGATAAACTTTTTCATAATATCCCCTTTTCTAACTTTAAAGATTTTTTACAATAACAATTAGCGTTATTACAGTTTCTTCTCACTCATTGTCGTGTAGATGTCCAGCGAGTTTGATTTGTACACAGTTGCATTAACATCTGTAGTTTTATATACTCTTCTTTTAGGCTTTGCCGTAAATATAGTATAAGTCTTTAGCTTACCTTCACTTTTCCATCCACTTTAATAACCTTTAACAATTCCTTTCTTTTTTGCAGATACATTCATGGAACAAGAACACCCAACAGCCTCAACTGATACTTCCATTCCATTCAGATCCTTGAGAAAAGAATCTTTCTTTTCTTAGAAAAAGCAAGAAGAACATTTCAACTCTTCTTGCCTAATCAAACAAATTTCTGTTACTTTATTTTTCCTTCTTCTGTACAATGGAATTCTATAGCTCTACTAAAATTCTTGGTATAGTTACTTCCCACCACGGCTTTACCTTTTAACTCAATATAAGCAGTCCTACTGCCATCAATCAAACTTTTTGTATATCCCCGGTTTTTCCAACTCCCCCCTGAGACTGTAAATGTGGGATTATTAATTTTACCAAAATAACACCTTTTCATCGATTTATCATAATAGTATGTTCCTGTTAATTTACAGTTAATTGTAATAGATTTAGTACTGTTTACCTTCACTGAACAAGATTTCGTTTTAGTAAACTTTCCATTTAATACTGAAGATGCCTTTAAAATATTTCCTGAAGCAACAATGTCTTGATACTCAGCCTTAGTTATATCTGATACTGTTTCCTTAAATACGGATGGCTCCACCAAGTCTTCATTATTAATGTCTTTTCTAGGTAATAAAGAAATATTTTGATTTGTTGTCTTATTTATTTCTTTACAAATTTGATCGTATTCTTGATAATACTCTTCTTTTTTCTCATCTTCTGAATTAGCTGCAACTATACTGCTTCCTGTGACAAATACCAAACAAGCTATCATAACAGCGCTAAAAATTCTTTCTATTTTTTTCATTGTTCTACCCTCCTAAGATTGCCCATTGTCTATTGTTACCCAGTACTTTTTTGACTTTTTCATCCCCCTTCAATTTTCTTGCCAGACTCATTTTTATACTTATATTTTATACTTTAAAATGTATTGTGTCAACAATTACTTATATCATATAGGTATTGTTATAACTATATCATCCTGTTAAAATAAATATATCAATCACTAATGGAGGGAGGGTTACGATATGGCCAATCGCAACCTATATAAGATTGAGATGCTACTATTGAAAATTCTAGAAGAAGGGGACTGTTATGGATATCAATTAACGCAGTCTATCAAGGAGCGTTCTCAAGAACATATCAAAATTGCAGACGGAACTATGTATCCAATTTTGTATAAACTTTTGGATCAGGGCTTCATTTCGGATTACAAAGAGTTAGTCGGAAAACGCCAGACAAGAGTTTACTATCATTTGGAGTCAAGTGGAAAGGAGCATTTACGACAATTAATCAAAGACTATTACCAGATGACGGATGCAATTCAACGCATACTCGGTCCCAGATACCGAGAGTAACAATATGGAGGAGGGGTCAATAATGTTGCGAAAATACATGAAAAACTGCAGACGTTTATTTCCGGTTTACGGAAAATACGAACGGCAATTTCTAAAACGCCTGGGAGACCGAATAAATGAGTATATGATTGATTACCCTGATCTAACTTATGATGAATTGATGGAGCAGTTTGGTTCTCCAAAAGAAATTGTATTAGGATATTATGACAGTGTAGATGATGATTATTTATTGACTAAAACAAATTTAGTAAAAAATCTACGCATTTTTCTTATTGTTTTAGTCATTATGATTGTTTCTTTCTTTTCATATCGTTCATATATAATTTATCAGGCATATCTTGATGCAAAAGATACAATTATAATTCATGAAGAAACAACGATAGAAGAAGATGAGAATTAAATGAGAGGAGAACTTAATGATGAAAAAATTTAGGATATTTTTGTTAACTTTAATTTTTTTGTTTTCATACAATATAACAGTTCCTGCAAATGAAAGGTCAGAAACTACTGTTATAGAAACATTTGAAGATGGAAGCTATATTGAATCAACTGTTTATGAAAATTCTGGTATTTCTTTTCGTTCAGCCACTCAAAAAAAATCAGGACACAAAACAAATACTTATAAAAGTAGTACTGGCAAAACAATCTGGTCTGTTACTGTAAAAGGTTATTTTAGTTATAATGGTAAAGGCTCCAGCTGTTTAAGTTCCTCTGTCTCTACATCTTGCCCGAACAGCCATTGGAAAATAGCAAACTCGTCATCAAACAAATCTGGTGCAACAGCAACCGCCTCCGCAACTGCTAAAAAGTATCTTGATGGAAAATATATACAGTCAGTCACTAGAACCGTTAAACTCACCTGCAATAAAAGCGGTAAACTATCATAACTCTTTTATAAACGCAAAAATTTAGGAGACAGCGAGGGCAATCGCTGTCTCCTTTTAACATCTGTTTTTCTGTGGAGAAAAACAATCAGGTGTTACCGTATGTAATTAGAATGTGATAATATTGCGGAATTTATCCCCTTTTATCGCAGATTCCAATGCATCTTTTATATTTTCTGCCGGATACACTCCGCTGATAAAAGGTTTTAAGTCGATCACTCCCCCGGATACCATCTGGGCCGCTCTCATAAAGTCTCTGTCATTGGAGTTAGCCGTTCCAAGAATCTGGACAGACTTTCCGTGAACCCAGTTGGGATCAAACGGAACCGGCTCTGCCGGATGTATGGAACTGTAAAGGACAATCTTTCCCGCATTGCTGACACACTGGAAGGTATCTTCTACCACTGACGGTATCGGTGTCGTATCAAAGACCACCTGGGCCTTGATTCCCCCTGTGAGCTCCTCTACTTTCTGTTTCAGGTCTTCCTTTGCCGGATTTATGACAGCTTTAGCCCCAAGTGACTTGGCCATCTCAAGCCTTTCTTCATTTACATCAGATACAATGACCTTGGCTCCCCTTTTCGTACAAATGGCTGTGTGCAGCAGTCCCATAATGCCGCAGCCAATGACCAGCACCGTATCTCCAAGACTGACCTGGGCTGTCTCTACACTGTGTACCACACAGGACACCGGCTCTATGATGCACGCTTCCTCGGGTGCTGCATTGCTGTACTTAAACATACAGTCCGGGGAAACCAGAAGATACTCACTGAATCCTCCCATACCTCTGTAAGGAAGCCCCGGCAGATGAGCACTGTGGTCAAAATGCTCACAGCTCTGCTCATTTCCGGTTTTGCAATAATAACAGTTTCTGCACGGAAGTGTCACTCCTACCACGACCTGATCACCGACACTCCACTCATCCTGATTCACTTCATCTCCCGTCGCTTCGATATGGCCTGCGATCTCATGTCCTCCGATAAATGGAAATTCCACTTTATTCACCCCTGTGTAAACCCGTTGCTCCCATGTACAGATGGCTGCAGCATCTACCTTGATCAGGACTTTATTTCCTGACGGGTATGGCTTATCACATTCCTCAATTACAACTTGTTTGATATCTGTAAATACTGCTGTTTTCATTTTGCCGTTCAAAATAGCCCCTCCTGTTCTATCCTAAAATTCCTGTCAATCCGAATACTGCGCCGATAATGACCAGAATCAGCATGACATAAGTGGATTTCATTTTCTTATTCTTTAATAAATATAGGGTAAGCAAGGTGATTCCCAGCGGAATCATACCTTTCAGCAATTTATCCAGAACATCCGCCTGGAGAGCCAGTTTGGTCGCTCCTACCTTGATCTTCATATGAGACTCTGCCGACACATAGTTCGCCGTCAGGGATCCAAGCACAGTAGCGCCCATAATGGAAGCAGCCGCGATCAGCTGTTTCATTTTGCCCCCGCCGAGAATCGCCTCAACTCCGCTCTTCCCTGTTTTATAGCCTCTCATGTACATAAAGTATGCGATGGGCAGCATGATACCTGCCATTAAAGCTGCAAATGCTCCCGCACCCATGACATTTCCCCCTGAGGCAATGCTGATACCCACGGCCAGAAGAATGGGCTGCAGAGTTCCCTGCCACAGGGTATCCCCTATTCCTGCCATAGGCCCCATGAGACCTGTTTTTACACTGTTGATGGCATCGTCTGTGATATCGGCACCGTTGGCCCGCTCTTCTTCCATTGCCACGACCATACCGTTGATGATCCCTCCAAAATGGGGCTCTGTATTATAAAATGCCATATGGCGCTCCATAAATTTTTGCTGCTCCTCCTGGTTCCCCGGATATAATTTTTCCGGAAGATGGGACATAGACTGGAGAACACCGCTGGCCTGCAGACGTTCATAGTTATAATTTGAATGTGAAAAGAATGTCCATTTCCAAAATGCTTTCAACACATCTTTTTTACTTAAGTGAATTTTCTTATCCTCTGCCATTTAAGTTTCCTCCTCTACTCAAAGTCATCATCGAAATCATCATCAAAGCCGCTTGCTCCAGCTGCTATGGCCGTCTGTTTCTCCTCTGCGAGTGCTACCACACCAGTGTAAATATAAGCTACAATACCCGCAATGATCGCGATCGGCATAGTATCCAGATTCAAGTAAACGGCAATGATGAAGCCAAGCACATACCACAGGAGAATCCCCGGCTTACTGATAGCTCTCAAGTTCATGGCAATACCGATGGCCGGCAGCAGTCCGCCGATAACCTCCAGTGCCTGGAGAGGCCTTCCGCTCAGTGCATTTATAATGTTTGTCACCACGTCGGATCCAAAGTAACAGCCCAGGGCTACCGGAATACATCCGATCACAAAGGCAAAAACCTGCGGCGGTACAATATGAAGGAATTTGGCCTTTTTCATATTGCCCTCTTCTGCTGCCTTATCAATCATATGTACAAAAAATACATCCACTGTCATATGAATCACCCAGATGATGGTTCCCAAAAGCCCGATCGGAACTGCCAGAGCAATGGACGCTGTAGGTTTAACGCCGGCTGCCATAGCTAATGCAGTTCCCATAGTGCCTGCAAGCCCTGGATCTGTAGGAGGCGCTCCCCCGGCTGAGATATAGGCGATAAACGGAAGCTGTATCGCCGCTCCGATGATAGCTCCCTGGACTGGATCTCCAAGGATAAAACCTACCAGGACACCGGAAACCAGAGGCTTCTGAATAATCGTACTTCCCAGAAGGGTAAGCCAAGGGGTTCCGTTGATTCCCAGATAATATACAATTCCAATGAGAATTGCCTGAACAACTGAAATACTCATAATAAATCCACCTTTCTTTTCTAAAAAATATATAGAAGTTATTTATCACTGTCTCCATCTATGAAAAACTATCGTAGAACGGCGCCTGTTGTTCTTTTGAATTGCACTAATTAAAAGGCATATAAAATGTAGGTTGATGTGAGTCAAAAGGGGCTTCTCCACGAAAGTTATTTACCACTATTGGAGGAGCGCATTTCAAAAGCGCGACGGAAATAGTGGTAAATAACTCATAGTAATCTTGCCACATCTACTTTTGCATCTTCCGCTATGATCTGGATTTCTGTCTGGCAGCCGCTGTCTATGATTTTTTTTAGGATAACTTTTTCTTCTTCGGAAGCGGATATGTTTTTATAAAATTTTTCTCTTCCCTTGCCTGCTCCCATACCTCCGATATTCAAATGGTCAAAAGCGATACCCTGCTCCATAAGGCTTAATATGGTCCTCGGATATTTTACTAAGATAATGACCTTATCCTCAGGTTTGAAGCCCTTCTTTAACCTTTCGGCAGCTTTCTGGGCTGTAAACACTCCCAGTCCCACATTCCCCGGCACTGCATTTTTTAAAACAGTTTTCATAAATGGATCAGCCGCTGACTGGTCATCAATGACCATGATCTTGTTGGCACTTGTAAAGTTCAGCCATGAAGTCATCACCTGTCCATGTATCAGTCTGTCATCAATCCTTGTCAAAACTATTCCCTGCATCTTTTTCCCTCCTAGATCTCATCCATCTCTGTATCTTCAAGCATCTCTTCATACTTCTTATGCAGCAGCACTACAGGCTGGTTTCCTGCTTCCTCACATAGGTCAGCCAGCTCATCTAAGCCGCATTGATCTCTCATCATCACAGCCTGTACCACCATTCCCATGCTGACGCCTGCGATTGCTTTAAAATTCTTTGTGTCCGCCATACATTTCATCACCATATTGGATGGACTACCACCTAAGATATCCACAAATCCCAGTACTCCGTCACCATCGTCCAGTTCTTTTACTGCCGTCCTGATTTTTTGTTCAAGCTCATCGATTCCGTCACCATGATACAGTCCGATGGTCTTCACCTGGTTTTGTTCTCCAGCGATCAGTTCCACCGCATTTAACAGTCCTTCCGCGAATCCTCCATGGGTTGCAATCAAAATTCCAACCATTGCCGTTCCTCCTTTTCTTTTATAAATCCATCATAACAGGGCAGGACTGAAAATGTTTTCTTGTTAAGGCTGGCTCTGCTGATGTATATCAGTTGAAATATAGGAGAAATGAATGTTTTTGCATAAAAAAAGAGTGTAGAAACCCAGGATTTCCCTTTTCACACTCTTTTTTGTTATCTATTTATTTACTTTTTTTACAATTTATATATACATATCAAAAAATAAAATATATAATGAAATTGCTGTCGATTCTT
Organism: Anaerostipes faecis; assembly: GCF_910574135.1. NCBI lineage: Bacteria > Bacillati > Bacillota > Clostridia > Lachnospirales > Lachnospiraceae > Anaerostipes > Anaerostipes faecis. The sequence goes on from NZ_CAJSYK010000001.1 coordinate 302,995, forward strand.
TCCAGCTGAAAGGAGGTGGCACAGTGGAATACATACTTCGTTTTCTTATGTCAGTCATATCATCTATAGTGAATTACTACATCCATAAATGGCTGGATCATAGAAGAAAAGACAGTTAATAAAAACCCCCGGAGACCAGTCCTCTCCGGGGGTTTTTCTGTCACAGTGGACATACTTCTATTTTCTTACTGCTTTTATGATACCCTTTTTAGTAATTATTGTCAACAGTCATTTTAGTCCATCCTCAAAGATTCAAGTAATCAATCAGCGTTCTTGCAATGATCTGCAATGGAAGCCTGGATACGATATCAAAGTCCTCGATGGTCTTGTTTCTCTGGTTATATCCCAGGACAGACAAGTCTGAATAATCTTCTAAATCTGTCTTTGGCAGGCAGCAGCAGGTCACCACATTTGCACCTACCTTCTTCGCATTCTGGGCAGTCAACAGCAGCTCCGGCGTACTGTTCTTTATAGAAAAAATAATGATCAGGTCACCCTGCCTGAACAGTTTATCCGACTTTTTCATAACCTCTGAATCTGACAGCATATATGCATTATACCCAAGCAGCTGAAGCTGCAGTTCCACATCTTTGGCAATCCATGCGGTAGAACCTCTTGCAATGATATAAATCTTCCGCGCCGTCTTAATAAAACGTACTACCTTGAGGATCGTCTCCGCTTTCAGTATTTCGATGGTTTTCATGCACTCTGTGACAGACTTCTGAAAAATTTCGTTGACAATCTCTCCCTCCACCATATCTTCTATCTTTGCAGAAAGTTTATAGCGCAGCTCCGAGAGACCGTTATAACCACACTTCCTGACAGCCCTTGAGACAGTCGGAGGAGAGGTGAAACTCTTTTCGGCGAGTTCAGTGATCGTCAGCTTTAAAAACTGATCTTCATGTTGATTGATATACTCTATCACCTGCCGTTCGGCTTCTGTAAGCCCGCTTTCCAGTTCTTCTGTAATCTCAACTATCATAACCTATATTTCCCTTCTCACGTTGAAAAAACTGATTGTCTGTGATATAGTAAATATATAGTAAAGAGCAGCTGTCCCAATCTGGGATGGCCATTATAAAAGTACACGAAAAACCACCTTATAACGACCAGGTAATAAGGGTGGTTTTTCGCTTTTCTAAATTAATGACATATCATATATATGAATGTCAGTAATGCCAGAAGAAACATTCCAAAAGACATTAAATCTTTAAAGTCAAAATGTTTCATAGCCATCACCTCCATTCTATGTAGAATGAAGGCCATCCACCCTATAGCAGCTGCTCATCTTAAATGATACAATATTTTTTGGAAATAATCAACAAATACAAAAAGAACCTTGTGAAAAATTCTACACAAGGTTCTCTATGTTTTTTAATCTCTAACAGATCTCCGCCCCTGCCGGCATATCTTTTTCAGGCACAACCAAAGCCAGTTCTCCTTTTTCATTTTCTGCACAGAGCAGCATTCCCTCAGAAAGCACTCCTGCAAGCTTAGCTGGCTTTAAGTTTACTAAGACCATGACTTTTTTGCCGACCATCTCTTCCGGCTTATAATAGGCCTTGATCCCAGAAACGATCTGCTTCACTTCGCTTCCCACACGCACCTGGGAGCAAAGCAGCTTCTTGGATTTTTTGACTTCCTCGCAGGCAATGATCTCACCTACCTGGAACTGCATCTTACCAAATTCGTCAAAGGTGATCTCCTCTTTTGGCTCTATGTCGATCACAGGACCTGCTGCCGCCTGTGCCTGCTTATTCATCAGCTCTTCCGCCTGTTTGAGCACCTCTTCTTCATCAAGCCGCGCAAAAAGGATCTCGGGCTTTTCTGTCACTTTCGTACCGCTTTTATAATGACCAAATGTAGTCAGATCCTCAAACCTTCTGGGTTCTGCATTCAGCTGTTTTAAGATCTTCTCCACAGTCTCAGGCATATACGGCTCCAGCAGGGCCGCTCCGGTTAAGATACCTTCCACCAGGTTATATAATACCGTGGCGAGACGATCTTTCTTTGCCTCGTCCTTTGCCAGCACCCACGGCATGGTTTCATCAATATACTTATTACAGCGCTTGAATACATTAAAAATCTCTGTCATGGCATCTGCCACCTTGAGCACGTCCATCCTTTTCTGGACCTTATCTCTGGCACCGGTAACCACAGCTTTCAGCTGGTCGTCAAACTCATCCACAACACCCTTATCTTCCACGACTCCGTCAAAGTATTTGTTAGACATGGAAATGGTGCGGTTCACAAGATTGCCTAAGGTGTTAGCAAGATCAGAGTTCATACGCTCAACCATCAGCTCCCATGAGATCACACCGTCGTGTTCAAACGGCATCTCGTGGAGGACAAAGTAACGCACTGCGTCCACACTGAACATCTCGGCCAGATCATCTGCATACAAAACATTTCCTTTGGACTTACTCATCTTTCCATCACCCTGCAAAAGCCATGGGTGTCCAAAAACCTGCTTCGGAAGCGGAAGGTCAAGGGCCATCAGGATGATCGGCCAGTAAATCGTATGGAACCGGATGATATCTTTTCCGATCAGATGAAGATCAGCAGGCCAGAGCTTTTTAAACTGATCTGTGCTGTTTCCGTCACAATCGTATCCAATCCCTGTTATATAGTTGGTCAGGGCGTCCAGCCATACATATACTACATGTCCTTCATCAAAATCTACCGGGATTCCCCACTTAAAAGAAGTCCTGGACACGCACAGGTCCTGAAGTCCCGGAAGCAGGAAGTTGTTCATCATCTCATTTTTTCTGGACTCCGGCTGGATAAATTCCGGATGAGCGTTGATATAGTCAATGAGCCTGTCCGCATATTTGCTCAGTTTCAGGAAATACGCCTCTTCCTTGGCCGGCTGTACTTCCCGTCCGCAGTCGGGACATTTGCCGTCCACCAGCTGGCTTTCTGTAAAGAAGGATTCGCACGGGGTACAGTAAAGTCCCTCATAGTGTCCCTTGTAAATATCTCCCTGTTCATAGAGCTTTTTAAAAATCTTCTGTACCTGAGCTTCGTGGTCCGCGTCCGTTGTGCGGATAAACTTATCGTAAGAAGTATTCATCAGATCCCAGATCCGTTTGATCTCCCCTGCCACGTCGTCCACAAACTCTTTCGGCGTCACACCCTTCTCAGCGGCTTTTAATTCTACCTTCTGTCCGTGCTCGTCGGTTCCGGTCTGAAAAAATACGTCATAGCCTTCCATTCTTTTATATCTGGCAATACTGTCTGCCAAGATAATCTCATAAGTATTCCCGATGTGAGGCTTGCCAGATGTATAAGTAATCGCAGTTGTTATATAATATGGTTCCTTGCTCATGTTTCTCCTCCATTTTCGCATTATACTGTGTTTTATTATAGTACATCTTGCAAAGATAGTCTATTTTTTTCCTTTAAAAAATAGTATAATAGTATCTAAGAGATTCTATTCAGAAAGGATTCTTATGCATAAATATACATATCGTAAGTTTCTTGCATTTACCATGGCTGTCATGGTGGCATTCACTGGCTGTTCCAAAGGATCGGACACCGGGAATCCCTCCACAGCGAAAGAATCAGAATCCACCAAAGACAAAGCATCGGACCGGCAGAAGTTTGACTCCTATTTGAACCAGCTTTTCAAGGAACACGTCAATTCCAATACGGTCAATCTGCATTATACCCTTGCACATCCGGAACACTACGGCATCAAAGCCAAAAAGGCCGATCTGGGCAACATCGACTTAAAAGACCTTGACCAGGCAGAAGCCCAATGTAAGAAGGAGTTAAAAAGGCTTGAGAGTTTCAACTACAAAAAACTCTCCAAGAGTCAGAAGCAGTCTTATGATTATCTCATGGATTACTTTAAGCGCCAGCAGAAACTGGCACCTTACCCCTATCTTCAGACGGTTTTAAGCCCTACTCTCGGCTCCCAGGCCCAGCTTCCCGTGACTTTGTGCGAATACCCTTTAAGAACCAGGGAAGATGTAGAAACCTACCTTTCTCTGCTCTCCAAAGTCGGTTCCTATTTCGACACGGTCATCCGCTACGAAAAGGAACAGGTCAAACGGGGATATTTCATGTCAGATGCGGATGCCGATGCCGTCTTAAAACAAATCAATGATTTTACAAGGGCCACCGACCACAATTATATGATCGAAGTGTTCAACACAAATATTGATTCGGTTTCAGACCTCAGCACCAACCAGAAGAGAAATTACCGGAAGGAAAACCGCCGCCTGATCTTAGAAGAAGTGATTCCGGCCTATGAGAATCTGTACAGTGATTTGAAGAACCTGAAAGGAAACGGAAAGAACAAGCAGGGCTATGCCCATTTCAAAAATGGGAAGTCCTATTATTCTGCTCTCGCCTCCTATAAAACCGGCTCTGACAAGACCGTGCCTCAGATGATCAAGGCCACCGAAGCACACCTTCTTTACCTTCAGACAGAGATGACAGAGATCATAAAAGAAGATCCCTCCATCTACCATGCTTTTTTAGATTTAGATCTGAATAAATATTCAAGCAAAAAACCATCGAAGATCCTGTCACAGCTGAAGCAGAAAATAAAAGATAAGTATCCTGCTGCCGCCGAAGTAGAGTGTGACATCAAATATGTCCATTCTTCTCTGGAAGAAAACTCAAGCCCGGCTTTTTACATGATTCCTGCCATCGATGACTATAAGAAAAACGTCATTTATGTCAACAAGGCACAGACCGGCCAGGAATCCCTGTACCCGACGCTGGCTCATGAGGGCTATCCCGGGCATCTGTACCAGACCACTTATTTCCACAGCAAAAAGGAACATCCGATACGTTATATTCTGGATTATCCGGGATACAACGAAGGCTGGGCCACCTACGTGGAGATGGACTCTTACAGTTACCTCGATATGAAACAGGAACTTGAGCCTTTAAAGAAGCTTTTGCCGGACAATTATCTGTACAATATGGCTCTGAGTGCCAGAGTGGATATGGGCGTCAACTATGAAGGCTGGAGTGTTGACGAGGCAGTCAAATATATGCAGCAGTACGGAACCATCAGTACCTCCAGCATGAAAGCCCTTTACCGCTATGTCATCCAGAATCCGGCCAATTATTTATGCTACTATATCGGTTATCTGGAGTTCATGGAATTAAAAGATTATTATAAAGAGAAATCTGAAAATGCTTATGATGAAAAAGTTTTTCATAAAATCATATTAGATGCCGGACCTAACAGCTTTCGTATACTCAGACAGCGCATCGACGAAAACCTGTAAATCCGGGTACGATCTTTGTACCTGCAAAACACATAAGTTTAGGAGGAAAGATTATGTCAACAAAAGCACGCTACGCCCATGACGAGATTGGAAAAGGAAAACCGGGTTTTTCAAAGACCCGTTCCATCATTGAGGCCGCATTTTACGGCAACAACGTCATTGAGGTGGTAAACCTGAAGCAGGCATATGAGCTTGCTAAAAATTCTCCGGGAACCATTGTCACCGACATGCCGGTCTACCGCGGAGAAGAGTTCGGCCTGAAAAAAGACACAAAAGTTTTGCTGTTCAATGACGGCTCCGTCACCGGACGCTGTGCGGCAGCCAGAAGGATCGCGGGAAGTCCGAACGTGGATACCAACGATCTGGACTTAAAAGTGATGGACGCGATCTACGATACACGCAAAAAGACCATGTACCACGCAGAAGTCTACATCGGCTTAGACCCGGAATTTATGGTTAAGGCACACCTTCTGATTCCGGAGGGAGAGGAAAATATCCTGTACTCCTGGATGCTTAATTTCCAGTATGAGTCTGATGAATATAACAAGATGTATAAAAGGTCCCGTGCCATCGGCAGCGAGTCTGATATTTATATTTTCTCCGATCCTCAGTGGAGCCACCCGGAACATCCGCTCGGACTTACTTACTTCAACACCCAGACCAACTGCGCAGCTTTGCTTGGAATGCGTTATTTTGGAGAACATAAAAAAGGTACTCTTACCATCGCCTGGGCGATTGCCAACAGAAATGGCTATGCTTCCTGCCACGGCGGACAGAAGGAATACCGTTTAAGTCCGAACCACAGCTATGTTGCATCTTTCTTTGGTCTGTCCGGATCAGGAAAATCAACACTGACCCACGCCGTACACAATAATAAATACGATATCACCGTCCTCCACGACGATGCCTTTATCATCAACACCGAAACCGGTTCTTCCATCGCCATGGAGCCTACTTATTTTGACAAGACCTCCGACTACCCCACCGGGTGCGAAGACAACAGGTATCTCCTCACGGCACAGAACTGTTCTGCAACGAGAGATGACAAGGGCAATGTTGTCCTTGTCACTGAAGACATCCGAAACGGCAACGGCCGGGCAATCAAGTCTAAACTCTGGTCACCAAACCGTGTAGACAAGATTGAATCTCCGGTTAACGGTATTTTCTGGATTATGAAAGATCCTACCATTCCGCCAATCATCAAAGTCAACGGTTCACATTTGGCTGCAGTCATGGGTGCCACCCTTGCCACAAAGCGTACCAACGCAGAACGCCTGGCACCTGGAGTAGACCCGAACCGTCTGGTCGTAGAACCATATGCAAACCCGTTCCGTACTTATCCTCTTGTGGATGATTACAACAAGTTCCGTTCTCTTGTAAAGGACCGCCATGTAGAATGTTATATCTTAAATACCGGCGACTTTATGGGCAAGGATATCACTCCTGGTGTTACATTGTCTGTATTGGAACAGGTTGTGGAGGGCAACGCCCAGTTAAAGCCCTGGGGACCGTTCAGCAACATGGAAACGATCGAAGTTGAAGGATATGTCCCTGATTTCGACGATGAGACCTATGTCAATACACTGAAAGCAAGAATGACGGAACGCCTGAATTTCATCTTTGAGAAAGATACAGAAGACGGAGGATACAATGCCCTTCCTACTGAGGCAAAAGAAGCTCTGGCTAAAGTGATCAGCGAAGCGCACAACCATGTAAAATAAAAGTGAGGTGAATTCTTACCGTGACCAAAGAGCAGCTGAACGACATTGTGGTAAACCTTTTCCATGAAATATCTTACCAGGAGGAAAAAGCGGTCATCACAGAGGAGTTCAAGGACATTTCCAACAAAGAACTGCATATAATCGACGCGATCGGAACCGGCAGTCCGAAGAATATGTCTTCCATCGCAAAAGCCCTGAACATCACGGTAGGAACACTGACCATCGCCATAAACAGCCTTTTGAAAAAAGGCTATGTGATACGCAGGCGCGGGGAGCAGGACCGCAGAATCGTCTATATATCGCTTTCTGACAAAGGGAAGGAAGCCTATGACCATCACAGGCAGTTTCACCGCGCGATGCTGGAAGATGTACTTTCCCGTTTAGACGAAGATGAAGAATGCCTTCTGATACGGATCATGGAATACTTCCGGGATTACTATGAGACGAAAAACAATTAAAAAACGGGAGCTGGAATGATTTCCGGCTCCCGTTTTTTAATGCATCCCGGTGAGAAATACACTCGCCATTACCCCTGCGAAGGTTGCCAGAAGGGCACCTGCCAGGGTGTATCTGGTCTTTTTGATATGTACGGCCGAGAAATAGATAGACATTGTATAAAAACATGTCTCGGTGGAACTTAAAATAATTGATGACATGACACCCTGAGCTGAGTCAGGGCCAAAGTTCTTAAAAATATCCAAAAGGAACCCCGTAGCTGCCGATGAGGAAAACAGCTTTGCAAAGATCACCGGAAGCACGTCCTTAGGAATCTTTAAAAGCTGTCCCACCGGACTCAATACAGATACAAGAAGCTCCAGCGCTCCGGACGTCCTGAAAATCTGCACAGCTAAAAACAGTGCGATCAGGGTAGGGGCAATTTCCATGACTACCTTAAATCCATCCTGGACTCCTTCCAGAAACGGCTGATACATTTCCTTTTTTGAGATCATTCCATACAAGAGTATAATGAATAAAATTAAAGGGATAATAATGCCGGACAGCGAAACAATCACAGTCACACCCGCCTTATTACTTTATATTATAATATATATATGCATCCTCGTCCTATATACCAAAAACAAGTAATATTGAAAGAACTCATTATGATACAGAAAAGGATACCAGACACAAATCGTGCTTCACTGGTATCCTTAGATTATTCTTATTTACTTCCTATGTTTTTTCCTGAGAAGCAGCAGAACGGCACCTGCCGCGCACACAGCCACTATAGCGTAAACAGCTGTATGTGAACTGTCTCCGGTTCTGGAAACCCTTGAATCTGTCACTGATTTACTGGAAGCTTCACATCTTCTGCAAGTTCATAGCCAAACGGGGCTTCTGTCTCCCTTAGAACATATTCTTCTCCAGGTACAAGCTTTCCTGTGACCACGTGTGCCTCTTCTTTTGATGTCCACTCCTCAACGATTAATTCTGATCCGTCTTCCTGAATCTTAATGATCTGAAGCTCAGCTCCCGCCAGCGCTTTCTTTGTGGCTGCATCCAGATTGTAGCCTTCCGGCACTTTAGTTTCCTGGAAATAATAGGTTCCAAGCCCCAGATAATCAAATCTGATCTGCCCCTGTGCATCGGTCTTAAGCCCCTGAGCCACTAATTCTCCGTCTGCTTTGTAAAGGCTGAATTCTGCTCCTTCAAGAGCCTGAGCATCTTCACTGCTCGCCTTTTTAAGGAGAACGGAACCTGAACTACGTCAGACTCTTTCTCTCCGATCACTAATTTGTGTTCCGCCGCGTCCAGTACATAATCATCGATAATAGGTGTTGCCGTATTTCAGCCCGGCATCAAACGCAATTCGTCCCTTTTTATCCGTTTTTAAAACACTTCCAACTTCATTTCTGTTATGGTCATAAAGCTGGAATTCTACATTTTCCAGCGGAGCATTATCTTCTGCATCTGTTTTATTTAAGATAAAACGAATGTTGTCACCTGTCAGGCCGCTGTTCATTCCGCTTAAGATCAATGGAACACTGCCGCTGGTTGCCTTGGTCTCTTTGGCACTCGCATCAAAGGTAACTGTGTTTTTAATATTTCCTGTGGCAGATGTAACGTCTGTGATAAAGACTACTTCAAACTGATGAGTTAAATCCAATCCGTCCGGGAATGTAAACACGATCTTGCCTGAAACATCATCATAATCTGTCTCCATTCCGGAAATCAGTTTATTGTTTGCCGTCACATCAATCAGCTTTACAGATCCCTCTCTGTAAGTCAGTCCCGACTGAAGCTGGTCTGTGATCTCAGCCTTCTGTTTTGTAATTACCGCATGGTTTTTGTTGACGTTTACGGTCCACTCTACATAATTTCCTTTTTTATAAGAAGTGGTCTTTTCTACGTCCGGCGTATAGTTTACATTTACTGCAGCTTTCGCTGTCAGCTCCGTTTTAAACTCGTCTGCCCGTACGCTGACTTCATTAACTGCACTTACCTTTTCGGGTTTTGTCTCAACCTTTGTCTCATCAGTAACGGTACTCAGGGTCAGATCATTCTGATCGGTCGGAAGCATCTGTTCCGGAAAATAAATAATAATATTGTTACCGCTTACCTCATAGTAAGGCTGTTCTGCGCTCTTCTCTGTTCCAAGAACTGTCTTTCCGTATTTGAGGCTTCCCTCTACGAGTCTGTGGCCTTCCGGCAGCTTCTCCGTGACAACCATGTTATGGATATAAACGTCTTTTGACCTGAGCCAGATCGTCCAATTGAATTCATCTTTGCTGCTGTTATAGCTTCCCTTCTTGGAAACAAAAGTCTGGATATTTACGGAACCTGTTCCTGTAATGTCCTGTTTGTTTCCGTCCCATTCGAGATACACATGATTTTTAAAAGAAATTGCCGGTGAGCTCCCATTTGCATTCTGAGTGAACTGAAGGGCTCCGCCCTTAATCCTGGTTGTATATGTGATCGTACATTTGTTTTTTCCAAGATCCTTTATGGTAAAAATTAATTCGTTTCCGTTTACCTGCACATTTTTTTCATTCTTGCCCTTATAGTTAGCATTAAAAGATCCGGCAATGTATTCAAGCCCTTCCGGAAGCACATCTTTAAATTGAATGTCTCCATTCACTGTTTTGGTTGGATTGTTATTGACAGTGACTGTCCATTTTATGGTATTATCATCCCCAACTCTTGCAAAAGCTCCTGACTTTGAAAGTCCCAGCTTTCCTTCCTGATATCCAATTCCCCAGCTTGAATCCTCATAATCGGAAATGCTTACGTGATTTCCAACCGTCATGACTGCCGTATTTCTTACACTTCCTTGTTTTACAGCCGCCTGAGTATCCAGCCAGATCTTATAATTTACATATACAAAATCACTATTGAACTTTGGATCAAGCGTTACTTTAAATTCTCTTGTTGTTTCATCATATGTGTATTCATTTACATCAGGTGTGCTGCTAGCCGCCTTCTTAAGGTTCACCGCCGTTTTTCCGCCGTATTTTACGGTCAGCTGTCCTTCTGCTTCCATCAGAGAGGTTCCTTGCGGAAGCTTATCTGTCACTGTGACAGGAAGTTCCCTGCCTGTACAGAAGCATTTGCCGAAGCTTCGCCTTTGCCGTCCCCTGTCTTAATTGTCACAGCATTGGCTGCACTGGCAGACATATCTTTAGCATAGCTGGATTTATAATCGGTTTCAAAAAATTCATCTGTAAGCTTTGTTTTATAAGTAATCGTGTGGGAACCATTGCTGATCTTTCCGAACTTATAGTTCCATCCATTGTCAATGAGCTCAGGGTCAGCAGTCTTTGTTCCGTCTAACTCCATAGAGCCTTTTACAAAGACTTGTTTCTTGTCAAATGTATCTGTCAGAATGTATCCTTCCAGATTGTTGTCTCCCTTATCCGGTGTGGCGTTGACCGTCCATGTGATGGTCTGGTCTTCTCTGTTCAGGGCTCCTTTTTTTGTAACTCCGGGATTTTTCTTTGTCACTTCCGGCTCATAGTCGGTCCGATACTCCTGTCCAAATCCTTCAATATTAGACTGTGTCAAAGTTTTCGGAAATTTTATTGTGATGGTTGCGTTGTTATTTACTGTCCAGTTCGGAACTTCCTCCACAGCGCCTGCCTGTTAATTATTCAACTTCTGCGCAACGCCGCTAAGACCATCTAAATGGAACACGTTCGGAATCTTAAACTCATATCTGATGATCACATTGCTGTCTTTGGTGACAGGATGAGATTCTGTGAACGCATTTCCTAAATGGTCTGTAAATGCAAATTCAGTTAAGTATTTGGAGAAATCACCGTTTATCACTGCAGGCTCTGATGCCTGTTTTACGGACTTCACGGCTGTTTTTTTCTGTATTGCTCTCTGTAACGGTCTTTTGCTCTGTTGTAGAAGTAATCTGTTCTGATGCAGTCTCTGTTCCTGCTTCCTGTGCATAGACATTGGTGAACGCATCGTTTCCTGCGATAAATGATAACATCAGCACAAAAGCCGCAAGGACTGCAAGACTTTTTCTTACCTTTTTGCTCATTTTTAATACCCCCATTTATTATTTGAAAGAACAAAGTGGGCAAGCCCATTTCAACACCCCAACCCCTCCCTCACTCTTTGAGGGGCTTGACAACTTTGGGTGCCAGATGCAATTTGCCGCAGGCAAATAATTTCCTTACGCATCTGTGCACAAACCGCGGAGCGTTTTTATTTCATAGGGAAGGTCGTAGAACTTTCCTATGAAGATTAGGGTGTCAAAAGACACATTAATAAATATCTGATTTTGTTTGTACCTTGAAAATTTAACACGAATTGGTTTGAGAATATTAAATTTAGAACAATCAACAGAAGGTGAGCTTGATGTTTTGAGTATT